>CAYZIX010000175.1:0-9981 GCA_964478395.1 uncultured Candidatus Solibacter sp. | reverse complement strand
GCCGGTCTGCACCAGTTGCAGCAGCTTGCGCTTGCTCAGCATGGTGTAGGTGACGTTCAGCCGGTCGAACTCGTACTGCGTCGGCGCGTAAATGCCCAGCGTCTGGATGTACCAGTCGTACAGCGGGCGGTGATCCTCAAATTCCAGTGTGCAGATGGAGTGCGTGATGCGCTCAATCGAGTCGCACTGGCCGTGCGTGAAGTCGTACATCGGGTAGATGCACCACTTGTCGCCGGTGCGATGATGCTCGGCGTGCAGGATGCGGTACATCACTGGATCGCGGAAGTTCAGGTTGGCCGAAGCCATGTCGATCTTCGACCGCAGCGTGCGCGAGCCGTCCTCGAACTCGCCGGCCTTCATGCGCATGAACAGATCGAGGTTTTCCTCAATCGAGCGGTTGCGGTACGGGCTTTCCTTGCCCGGCTCGGTCAACGTGCCGCGGTACTCGCGCATCTGCTCGGCGTTCAGGTCGCAGACATACGCCTTGCCCTTCTTGATCAGCTCGACAGCCCAGTCGAACAACTGCTGGAAATAGTCGGAGGCGTAGTAAATGCCGTCCCACTGGAAGCCCAGCCACTGCACGTCCTCCTGGATGGAGTCGACGTACTCCACCTCCTCCTTCGAGGGGTTGGTGTCGTCGTAGCGCAGGTTGCACTTGCCGCCGAACTCACGCGCCAGCCCGAAATTCAGGCAGATGGACTTGGCGTGGCCCAGGTGCAGGTAGCCGTTCGGCTCCGGCGGGAAGCGCGTGTGTACGCGCCCGCCGTGCTTACCCGTTTCCAGGTCGTGAAGGATGGTGTCGCGAATGAAGTTGGAGGGGCGCGCCGGCTCCTCCGCATTTGTCGCGGCCAGATTAGTGTTCGATTCCTCGCTCATGGGCTATCCTCAGGCTTTCAGCAGCTCGACCGCCTGGTCGATGCGCTTCAGGCAGGCGTCGCGGCCCACCACTTCGAGAGTCTCAAACAACGGCGGCGCATTCTTGCGCCCGCATACGGCCACGCGGATCGGGAAAAACATCTGTCCCGCCTTCAGCTTCTGCTCAGCGGCCGCCGCACGCAGCGCCGTTTCCAGCCCGTCGTGCGTAAATTCGGCCTGCTCCAGCACCGGACGCGCGGCCGTCAGCACTCGTTGCGCCATCGCCGCGTCGCCCTTCTGCGGGATCAGTTCCGCCGGGTCGTAGGGCGCCAGTTCTTCGACAAAGAAGAAATCGGCCGCCGCCGGCGCATCGTTCAAGGTCTTGATGCGCTCCTGAATCAGTTTCGTGACGCGCTGCGTCTTTTCGGGCGTGCTCCGGTAGCCGGCCTTTTCAAACACCGGCGTGAGCAACGCGGCCAGCTCTTCCACGCTCAACGCGTAGATGTGCTGCGAGTTCAGCCACAGCGCCTTCGGATCAATCGGATCTTCTTCCGAGAAGTTCACCACTGCGTTTGAACGGTTTACTCCGTCGAACGTGAACGCGGCGGTCAGCTCTTCAATCGACATCCGCTCACGGTCGTCCTTCGGGCTCCAGCCCAGCAGGCACAGGAAGTTTACGTAGGCCTGCGGCAGAAAGCCCGCGTCGTGATACGTCATCACCGACACCACCGGGCCGTGCTTGCGCTTGCTCAGCTTCGCACCGTCCGGCGCAATCAGCAGCGGCAGGTGCGCGAACGACGGCGGCGCGGCGTCCAGCGCCTCGAACAAAAGGATGTGCTTGAAGGTGTTGGTCAGGTGATCCTGGCCGCGGATGATGTGCGAGATGCGCAGGTCGGCGTCGTCCACGCACGAGGCGTGATGATACGTCGGCGCGCCATTCGACCGCAGCAGCGCGAAGTCCTCGATATCGGCCGTCGACTTCGCCTGTTCGCCGTAGACCAGATCCGTGAACGTGATGCGGCGCTCCGTCTCGCGCGGCACGCGGAAGCGCAGCACGAACGGCTCGCCCGCGGCGGCGCGGCGGTCGCTTTCCTCGCGTGAAAGTTCGCGCATGCCGGGATTGCACAGCCAGCCGGTGCCTTCGGCGCGCTCCTCGGTGGAAGCAGGCGTGAAGTCGCGGTAGGCGGCGCCTTTGGCGAGCACGGCCTCGGCGGCCTGCTTGTAAAACGCGAAGCGGTCGCTCTGGCGGTAGAACTCGTCCCAACTCAGGCCTAGCCAACCTAGGCCGTCGTAAATGGAATTGAGCGAGGTTTCGCTATTACGTTCGACGTCGGTATCGTCGATACGCAAAATCAGGGTTCCCTGCTCGTGGCGCGCAAACAGCCAGTTAAAAATGAATGTTCGGGCGCTCCCGATATGCAGGTACCCGGTGGGTGACGGGGCAAATCGAACTCGGACCATGAAACTTTCAGTATGACACGCCACGCCACGCTGCTATCCACCTCCGATATGCTGATAAATCCTCATGCGTAAGCAACTCGAAGACTACTTCCAGTTCGGCGCACTCGGCGCCAACTGGCGCACGGAGGTGTTGGCCGGCGCGACGACGTTCGTCACCATGGCCTACATCATCTTCGTCAACCCATCCATCCTGCACGACGCCGGCATGCCCGTCGCGGCTGTCACCGCCGCCACGTGCCTGGCCGCCGCCATCGGCTGCCTGTTGATGGGCATTGTCGCGCGCTACCCCATCGCGCTCGCGCCCGGCATGGGCATCAACGCCTACTTCGCCTACACGGTCTGCCTGGGCATGGGTGTGAAATGGCAGGTGGCGCTGGGCGCCGTATTCCTCTCGGGCGTCATTTTCCTGATCCTCACCGCCATCGGCGCGCGCCGTCTGATTCTCGAATCCATTCCGCGCGAGCTCTACTCCGCCGTCGCCGTAGGCATCGGGCTCTTCATCGCCTTCGTCGGCCTGCACAACTCGGGCATCATTGTGGCCAGCCCGGCCACGCTGGTGACGCTCGGCAACCTGCGCGCACCGCAGACGCTGCTCGCCATCTTCGGCCTGCTCGCCATCGGCGGCCTGATGGCCTGGGGCGTGCGCGCCGCCCTGCTGCTGGGCATTCTGGCCACCACCATCCTCGGCGCCCTCACCGGACTGGTGGCCTGGAATCCGCAGCCCTATTCGCCCACCGACCTGTCAGCCACGTTCCTCAAGCTCGACATCGCCGGCACGCTCAACCTCGGCCTGCTGGAAATTGTGTTTGTCTTCCTGTTCGTCGATCTATTCGACAACATCGGCACGCTGGTGGCCGTCGGCACGCGCGCGCATCTGTTCGACCGCGACGGCCACATTCCGCGCGTCAACCGCATTCTCACCTCCGACGCCCTGGCCTCCACTGCCGGCGCGCTGTGCGGCACCTCCACCGTGGTCAGCTATATCGAAAGCGCGGCCGGCGTGGTTGCCGGCGGGCGCACCGGCGTCACGGCCATTGTTTGCGGCCTGCTATTCGCTGTCTCCATCTTTATCGCGCCGCTGTTTGGGGTGATTCCGGCCGCGGCTACCGCACCCGCGCTAATCATCGTCGGCGCGTTGATGCTCGCCCACGCCAGCGACATCGCCTGGGACGAGCCGCTCACGGCCATTCCGGCCTTTCTGACGATGATCACCATCCCGCTGACGTATTCCATCGCCAACGGTCTGGCCTTCGGCTTTACGGCCTACACGCTGCTGCGCGTCGCCGCCGGCCAGTGGCGCCGCGTGCACTGGCTGGTCTACCTGCTCACCGCGCTGTTTATCGCACGGTTCTACTATTTGGGCAAAGCCTGAAGCATCTCCAGCGCCCCAGCCGCCGGATCGGCATCAATGATCGAATTCGCCGCGCCGCGCCCGTAAAAACGCTGTTCGATCCCCTCACGCACGGCGTCGCGCTGATCGCGCCGGCAGAACACCACGGCGCAGCCGCCAAAGCCCGCACCGGTGAGCCGCGCGCCCAGCGCGCCACTCTCCATCGCCGCCTCCACCAGCCGGTTCAGCTCGTCGCAACTCACCCGCAACTGGTCCCGCAAGCTGACATGCGACTCCACTAACAGGCGCCCGAATGTTGCCTCGTCGGCGCGCCCGATGGCGGCGATAGCGTCCTCGACGCGGCGCGCCTCTTCAGCCACGTGCAGGAAGCACAGCCTCTGGTCGGTTTCGAGCCCCGCCGCGCGCTGGCGCAATTCCTCGACCGAGTGCCCGGCAATCGCCTGCGCGTAGCTCTCGAAACCCAACTCGGCCAACGCGCGCGTACCGGCTCGCCGCCGCGAGTTGTAGGCCTCGCGCGCCGGCCCGGACTTCTCCGCATGGATCAGGCTGTTCGCCACCAGGAAACTCCAGTCGGCGGGCAGCCGCACCGGCGTTGCGCGCGGCGGATCGAATTCCACCTTCAGCGCGCAACCGCTGCGTGCGCCCAGCACGGCCGCGTGGTCCATGCCGCCACCGCGCGTGCCCACGAAATGCTCGCCTTCGGGCAGCACTTCCATCAGCTCCTCGAACGTCGCCTCTAGCCCATTGGCGCTCAGCAGCGCCAGCGTGCAACCGGCCAGCAGAGCCGATGACGACGAAAGCCCCGCCGCCGCTGGCAACGACGACCGCACGGCCAAGTCCACGCCGCACGCCAGCCGCCACTTCCATTGCGTGGCGCGCGCCGCGGCCTTGACGTAGTTGCCCCAGTCGCCCGGCTCGCCCACCACAATCGGCTCGTTCAACGCGAAGCTGATCTCCTGCCGCCCCGAACTCAACGCGCGCACGCGCTTATCGGTCCGTGGCCTATAGCGGATCTCCAGTTGGCGATCCAACGCCATCGGCAGCACCGCCAGGTTGTGGTAATCAATGTGTTCGCCAATCAGGTTGACGCGCCCTGGCACGCGCACCGTCGCTGTCCATTCCGGCACAGTCACCATCCTAAGCTACAATTCGGGCATGTTTCCGTTGCTCGTCGCCGCAGTTCTCGCCGCTCCCCCATCCGGCGCCGTCGCGCGCCACCGCGCCGCCATGGCCGAAGAGCTGCTTTCCAAGGATGGACCGCTCTCCATCGTCGGCCGTCTAGAGGTTCCGCGCGGCCATTCGACACTCGGCGCGGCGCCCGGTTCCACGCTGCTGTTGGCAACGCCCGCCGCGCCGGCTCGCTTCGGCGTCATCGATTGGAATGGACGCGTCGCCCACCTGGAATTCCAGGCTCCGGCCACCATCAATGGCAGACCCGTCAGGGAGTTAGACGTCGACACCGTGGCGGGAACAGACGCGCGTTTTGCTGTCCGTTCCGGCAAGCTGCTGTTGGGCTTTGTCTGGTCCCACCTGAATTCGGAAATCGTTGTGCGCGTCTTTGACGACGATGCGCCCAGGCGCGCCAAACCTGTGGCGCGTGTCTGGTACAACGAGAACTCGCGCTACCGCGTCACCGCGCGCTGGACGCCCGCCGCACCCGGCGCCACAATCCTCATTCACCGCGCCGATGGCATTCGCAGCAACGTGCAGGTTGTCGGAGTGGCTAGCTTTTCACTGGATGGCAAGAACTATGAGTTGACCGCCACTGGCGTCGAGGCAGGCAAACTCTTCTTCACCTTCCGCGACCTCACCGCTGCGCACGAGACTTACGGCGGTGGCCGTTTTCTCTATGCCGATGCGCCCCGGAACGGCCGCGTCACGCTCGATTTCAATCAGGCCATTAACCCCAATTGCGCCTTTGCGCCCTGGTGGAGTTGCCCGCTACCGCCGTCATGCAACCGCCTGAAAGTCGCCATCCCGGCCGGCGAGAAGATCTGGCCCGGAGCCTCACATTAGACGGCAAACTGTTCAATCAGGCTGAGCAGCCTGACATGGTCGACGGGCTTCGAGACATACTCGTCCATCCCCGCCTCCAGACAGCGCTCACGGTCGCCGTTCATGGCGTGCGCGGTCATGGCAATAATGGGTACCTTCGCCAACCGCTCGTCCGCGCGGATCCGGTGCGTCGCCTCCAGCCCATCCATCACCGGCATCTGCACATCCATCAGCACCAGCGCATACGGCCGGCTACTGAGCATATCCAACGCCTGCTGACCGTCGTTGGCCACTTCTACTGTGTATCCACGCTTACGCAGCAGCCCCAGCACCACCTTCTGGTTAATCACATTGTCTTCCACCAGCAGGATTGGCCCACACTTGGCGTTCGTTGCTGCGCATGGCACGCCGGCCGTGGCCGCCGGCTCCGTCGTCTTCTTTACATCGCTGTCCATGGCCGCCTTCGCCCAGCCGGCCAACGTCTGCATGGCACGCAGCATCGCGGCCGGCATCCATGAATCGTCCAGCACCTGTTCGAAGATCATAAGCAGCTACTCCTCGCCGTCGGCTTTCCACTCCACTCATCGTCTGCCGCGCCGCTTTCAGAGCGGGACAACACGGTCCGCGGCACCAAGTTTAGCTCAACGCCTCAGGCGCCTCATTTATCCAATCGGCCGGCGTCTTCTATGCCGTTATCGGGAATACACCTTAGTCCCGCTTGACCGCCCGGTCTGATTGGGAAACAATAACGAGCGATGAGCCGCCTTGTTACGCTTGCTCTCCTAACCTCCATGTCCACTTTCGCTGCTGTCAAAATCGAAAAGACCGCCTGGTCCGGCTGGCCCAACTGCTACCGCATCTCCAATGGCGAAGCTGAGCTGATTGTCACCTCCGACATCGGCCCGCGCGTCATGTATTACGGCTACGCAGGTGGCCAGAACTTCTTTTGGGTGATGCCTGAGGGCGCCGGCAAGAGCGGCGAGCCTGCTTGGGTCGCACGTGGTGGCCACCGCATTTGGATTGGCCCCGAAGATATCCGGTACACCTACCCGCCCGACAATTCGCCCGTTAAGGTGGAAATCAAGGGCGGCGCGCTGGTAGCCACCGAGCCGGTCGAAAAGGAAACCGGCATTGAAAAGCAGATCGAGATCCGCCTGGCGCCGTCAGGCTCCGCGGTCACTGTCATTCACCGCCTCACCAACCGCGGCGTCATGCCGCTGGAGTTCGCCCCCTGGGCGCTGTCGATGATGGCCCCCGGCGGCCACGGCGTCAGTGGTTTCCCACCGCGCGGCACGCACCCGGAAATGCTGGCCCCCACCAATCCGCTGGTGATGTTCGCCTTCACGGACCTGTCTGACCCGCGCTGGACGTGGCTGAAGAAGTACTTTGTGCTGCGCCAGGATCCGAAAAATGCTGTACCCATGAAGATCGGCAACTACAACCCGAAAACGTGGGCCGCCTATTTCCTGAACAACGAGATATTCCTTAAGCGCTACGACGCCGACCCTGCGCGCACCTATCCGGATTTCGGCTGCACGTTCGAAACCTTCACGAACGCCAACTTCCTGGAACTGGAGACGCTTGGCCCGCTCCAGAAGGTCGCGCCCGGCGCCACGGTCGAGCATGTTGAACAGTGGAGCCTGCACAAGGCGGCCGGGCCCAAGGCCTGGACTGACGCGGAACTGGATCGCATCCTGCTCCCCGTGCTCGCATCCAAGTAGTTGATGCGTCTTATCGCCGCCGTTGCTCTATCGTCCATCCTGGCCGGCTCGCTTGCCGCCCAGCAGTACAAAGTTGAACCCATATCGACGCCCGCCCCGGACGAAGTTGCTGCTTTGCGCCCCGCTTTGGCCGCGGCGGGTGTGCGCGTTTTAAAGCCCACTGGCGACCCGCTCTGTGAAATGTGGTTTGCCGCCGCCGAGCCACGTGGCGGCGCCGCCGAGCAGAACACCACCTGGAGCTCAGTCCCTCATGGCGCCCTGTTGGGCGTCGTCCGCGTACCCGCGCGCTGGGCCGACCGGCGCGGGCAGTCCATCCGTCCCGGCGTATATACTATGCGCTATAGCTTCTACCCGATGAACGGCGACCATCAGGGCGTCGCTCCGCAGCGCGATTTCGCGATTCTCTCGCCCGCGGCCAGCGACAGCGACCCCGCCGCCCGCCCGGGGTTTGACGCTTTGATGGAGCTGAGCCGCAAGGCCAGCGGCACGCCGCATCCGCTTGTGCTCAGTCTCTGGAAGGATGATTCCCCCGCGGCGCCCGGCATTGAGGCGCAGGGGGAGAACGATCAGGTCCTGCATGTCCGCATCGGCGCGACGGCGGTCTCGATCATCGTGATAGGCAAGGCAGAAGGATAACGTGTTGTATTGGCTGGCTGGTTTCGCTCTCGCTCTTCCATTTGCCGGATTGGCGTATCAGTGGCTGGGGCGGCGGCGCGACCGCCGGCGCTATCCCCCTCCCGGCCGCATCGCCGCCGGCCTGCACCTGCTTGAAACCGGCTCCGGCTCGCCACCCATCATCCTCGAAGCCGGCATGGCCGCCTCCAGCGTCAGTTGGCGCTTGGTGCAGGAACCGCTCTCGCGCGATCACACCGTCATCAGTTACGACCGCGCCGGCTTTTCCTGGAGCCCCGAGGCTTCCACGCCCCGCACCATCCCGAACCTCGTTGACGACCTCAAGCGCCTGATCGACAACTCCGGCGTCGACGGCCCTTTCGTCCTCGTCGGCCACAGCTTTGGCGGACTGCTGTTGCGCCATTTCACCGCCCGCTATCCGCGTCTGGTCCGCGGTCTGGTCCTGGTCGACCCGCTCGACCCTTGCGAGTGGGCCACGGTCAGTGAGAAGCAGCGGCACATGCTCGATCTGGGCATTCGTCTCGCCCGCCGCGCGGGCGTCTTGGCGCGCTTCGGCTGCGTGCGCCTGGGGCTCGACCTGCTGCTTGCCGGCGGACGCTGTGTACCCCGCCTGGTGGCCCGCCTCGGCGCCGGCCACGGTGGCGGCGGCGCGGCCGACCGCCTGGTGGGCGAGGTCCGTAAGCTCCCGCAGGATCTCTGGCCGGCCGTCTGCTCCCATTGGTGTCTGCCCGGCCGCTTCCGTACGATGGCCGAGTATCTCGAACGCCTGCCTGAGTTCTGCGCGGAGCCTGTCGATAACTCCGCCCTCAGCGCCCTCCCCGTGATCATCGTCTCGGCGTCGAAGAACAAGCCCGAGGTCATCGAGGCCCATCGCCGCACCGCCGCAGGTTCTACGCGCGGCCGCCATGTGGTGGCGGAAGACTGTGGCCATTGGATCCAATTTGACCGTCCCGACATCGTATTGGAAGCGGTCCGCCACGTCTGCTCGCAATAATGGAGTTTGGAGATTTCTTGATGAGCGAATCCCGTTTTGACAGAAGAGCGCTACTTCGCGGAGCCGGCCTGCTGGCCCCCGCCGCCGCCGGCGTCGATTCCCTGTTCGCCGCAGACAAGGCCGGCGCCAAGCCCAGGAACATCATCTTCATGGTGGCCGACGGCATGAGCCCGTCCGTGCTGCCCATGGCTCAGCAGTATTCGCTGCTCAAGCGCTCCAAGCCGCTGGTTTGGCAAACCTTGCTCCAACGGCCCGACATCCGCCGCGGCTGGATGGACATGGCCTCGCTCGATTCCATCGTCACCGACTCGTCGGCCGCCTCGTCCAGTTGGGGCTCCGGCTCGCGCATCTTCAACGCCTGGGTGAATATGCTGCCCGACGGCTCCAAATTGACGCCCATTGGCCATGTGGCGCGCGGCGCCGGCCGCCGTGTCGGCCTGGTCTCCACCGCCACCATCACCCACGCCACCCCGGCCGGCTTCGCCTCCAGCCTCAAGAGCCGCGACGACGAGCAGGATATCGCCTTCCAGTACCTCGACAAGGTGGACGTCCTTCTCGGCGGCGGCTCCAAATTCTTCGACGCCAAAACCCGTAAGGACAAGCACGACCTCGTTGCCGATTACGCAGCCAAGGGCTACGGCGTAGCCCGCAACGCCGGCGAGCTGTCTAAGCTTTCTGGTTCGCGCATGTTAGGTCTGTTCTGGCCCAGCCACATGCCCTATGTCATCGACGTGGTGAACGATCCGGCCCATCATGCCGGAGTGCCCACGCTCGCGGCCATGGCGCGCAAGGCCCTCACAGCGCTCGAATCAGCGCCACAGGGTTTCCTGTTGCAGATCGAGGGCGGCCGCGTTGATCACGCCGCCCACAACAACGACATCGCCGCCTTACTCCAGGAACAGATCGCCTTCGACGAGGCCATCGAAGTCGTGCTCGAATTCTGCGCCAGCCATCCCGACACGCTGGTTTTC
>CAYZIX010000174.1:0-10020 GCA_964478395.1 uncultured Candidatus Solibacter sp. | reverse complement strand
TCACAGGCGCCTGCGCCATGTTCGCCGCCCTCGTTTGCGGTGTTGTCCGGTTGGACGCCGCCGTCGTCATCCGGGATTTGAAGGTGGAATATGGCGCCACGCCTCTCGGCATCGACGTGGCCCAGCCGCGCTTCAGCTGGCAGATGGCCGCCACTGCCGGTGAGCGTGCCATCTCGCAAAGCGCATACCAAATTGAAGTGAAAGACGCCCAGGGCGCCATCGTCTGGGATAGCAAGCGCACCCAGGGCGCCGCCTCGGTCGGCATCACTTACGGCGGCAGTCCATTGAAGGCCGCCACCCGCTATACCTGGACCGCCACAGTGTGGACACAAGCCGGCGCCAAGCTCACGGCCAGTTCGTGGTTCGAGACGGGGTTGATGGATCCGGCTCCAGGCTCCTCAGCATGGAGCGGCGCTCAATGGGTCGGCGGCGGCAACGGCGATCTGGTGCTATATGCGCCCTACCTCGCCATTTTCGACCTGAAATACGCTGTCACTATTGCGCCGGGTAGTACGCGCGCCGGTTTTGTCTATGGCGCCAACGACACACGCCTGATGGACCGGTTCAAGAACGTCTACCAGATCGCTGCGGACAAGGATCAGAGCTACATTAAGCTCGAACTGGACATCGCCTCCATCCCCGCAAAGCTGAACGTCTATCGCGCCGGCTACAAGGACACCGACAATCCATCAAAGCCGTTCAAGACCTTTGAAATCCTGCCCGGCGTGATTAACGCCGCCAATAAGAACGCCGAACACACAATCGAATTCCACAGCGCTTTCGGACAGATCACCCTCGCTATCGACGGCAAGACCTCGTTCACCACCGCCGCTCCGCAAGCCGCGCCCGCCGGCCCCCCCGGCTTCCCCGGCCGTGGCCCCGCGCCGAATGCCGTGAACCTCAATCCGGCCGGCCAGGGCGGCAATTACTTGCCCTTCGGCATGTTGTGCGACATCGGCTTCTCAATGGACGCCGGCCAGACGGCGCAGTTCCGCAACGTCACCGTGCGTCACACGCGCGCGCCCAGCAACATTCTCTTCCAAGAGGACCTCGCCACCACGCCCTACAAGGGCCTCTACGCCGGCGCCGCCGGGCTCTCCATCGCCGATGGCCGCTATGTCGTGAATGGTGGTACGAACGGCGTGTTCGTTGTTCGTGATCCGAGCCACAACTCCATGCCGATGCTGCGTACAACATTTAAGGCCGCGGCCAAGCCGGTCGCTTCGGCGCGCCTCTACATCACGTCGCGCGGCATCTACGACGTGTTCCTGAATGGTAAGCGCGTCGGTAACGACCATTACAATCCGGGCCTGACGCAGTACAACATCACGCACCTGTACCAGACCTATGACGTCACCCCCCTGGTGAAGACTGGCACGAACGCCATGGGCGCCATGCTCGGCGAGGGCTGGTGGAGCGGGCTTCTCAGCTTCGGCAACATCTGGAATCACTTTGGAGACCGTCAATCGCTGCTGGCCAAACTTGTCGTCACCTATAAGGATGGCTCTTCCGAAATAGTGGTCACCAACGACCGCACGTGGAAGTACTTCGCGCATGGCCCCATCGTCTATAGCAGCCTCGATTTCGGTGAGGTTTATGACACTTCGAAGGAGCGCGCCGTCAACGCCTGGACCACTGCCGCCTACAACGACAGCGCCTGGAAGAAGGCTGTCGCCGTACCGCTGGAAGGCACGGCGTTTACCGGCACTGAAATGGGATTCGGCGGACGCCCTGGCTCGGCCATCAACTACGACAAGCTCGCGCTGATCGGCCAGATCGGCAACAACGCCGGCGTCTACAAGACGTTGAAGGCGAAAAGCGTGAAGGAAGTACGCCCGGGCGTTTTCGTTTACGATCTGGGCCAGAACATGGTGGGGGTACCGCGCATCACCATCGCCAACGGCCGCGCGGGCGCCAAGCTCACGCTCCGCTTCGCAGAGATGCTCTACCCCGACCTGCCGGAGTCCGGTAAGAACGTCGGCATGCTCATGACCGAGAACTACCGTGCCGCGCTCAGCCAGGATGTCTACACGATGAAGGCCGGCGCGCAGACGTTCCAACCGCGCTTCACCTCGCATGGCTTCCAATACGTCGAAATCACAGGCATCGACAAGCCGCTGCCTATCGAAGCCGTGGAAGGCGTGGTGATCAGTTCCGTGCGCGAGCTTACCGCCAGCTACAAGACCTCGAACGAAAAGGTCAATCGCCTATGGTCCAATCTGGTCTGGTCCAACATCGACAACTTTCTGACTATTCCGACTGATTGCCCGCAGCGCAACGAACGCATGGGTTGGTCCGGCGACATCAATGTCTTTTCGCGCACAGCCACTTATGTTTCCAACGCCGGCCAGTTCCTCACGCGCCACATGTACGCCATGCGTGACGTGCAGGCCGCCAATGGGCGCTTCACCGACGTCGCACCCGTGGGCGGCGGCTTCGGCGGCGTGCTGTGGGGCAGTGCGGGCATCGTTGTACCGTGGGAAGCCTACTTGCAGTACGCCGACATTGCGCTGCTCGAACGCCACTACCCGGCAATGAGCGCCTATATCAACTTCCTGGAATCGTCCATCGATCCAAAGACCGGCCTCAGCTCGGACGCGCAACTGGGCGACTGGCTGGGCCCACAGAACAACGCGCTCGGCTCAGCGTTCCTGGCTACCGCGTATCACGCCTACGACCTCGCCATCATGACGAAGGTGGCCACGCTGCTCGGCAAAACCGGCGACGCGGACAAGTACCAGAAGCTTTACGAGGCGCGGAAGGCGTTCTTCAACAAAACATTTGTCAGCGCTGACCACAAGACGCTCGGAATCGCCGGTGGACGCGGCTTCGGACCACGGCCCGCCGGGCCACCGCAGTTCCAGCTTGCCGACACGCAGACATCTTATGCCGTCGGCCTCGCCATGGATCTGTTCAATGCCGATCTCATACCTGAAATGCGGCAGCGGCTGGCTGAGACCGTGACGCGTGAGAACAAGGACGATGGTGGCCAAATGCGGCCGAAGTACTCACTGATGACCGGCTTCATCGGCACGTCGTGGATCAGCAAGGCACTTTCGGATAGTGGCCAAAGCGATCTCGCCTATCGCCTGCTGCAAAACAACAAGTATCCGTCGTGGCTCTACGCCATCGACCAGGGTGCGACCTCCATCTGGGAGCGCCTGAACGGCTACACAGTGGAGAACGGCTTTGGCGGCAACAACGGCATGAATTCGTTCAATCACTATTCGTTCGGCGCGGTGGGCCAGTGGATGATGGCCTATTCGCTCGGCATCCAACGCGATGAGCCCGGCTTCCGCAAGTTTATCTTGCAGCCCGAGCCCGATCCCACCGGTGCGATGACATGGGCCGAAGGCCACTACGACTCCATGTATGGGCGCATCGTGAGCGCTTGGAAAATCGATGGCTCAACTCTCACTTACAAGGCAACCGTTCCCGCAAATACGACGGCCACGCTTTACTTGCCGGCGCAGAGCGCAGCCAGTGTCAAAGCGCCGCCTGACGCGAAATTCATCAAGCACGAAAACGGTAAGGCGGTCTACGCGCTGAGCTCCGGCACATGGTTATTCACGGCGGCCCGCTGATTAGAGATAATCCGGCTATGCCCGCTATTGACCTGTTGACCACAATCAAGGGCTCGCTGCTCGAAGGCTTCTTCCCGGCTGGATGGGATCTTGCGCGCATCGACGCCTGCTGCTCGAACTCTCCGGAGACGGTCACGGACCGCCGGAGCTGGTGGCATCCCGAGTTCGAGCCCGTGCCGTGCTCGACGCTGGCCGATTTCGACACGCTGCTCGGCCACGAAATCGCGCTGCGCATCGCCAACGCTCGCAAGGAAGGCCGCGAACTCGCCTTGATCTTGCCGGTCGGGCCGATGGGCATGTATCGCTGGGCCGTCTACTTCCTGAAGGAGTGGGGCGTGGCCTGCGATCATGTCCACGGCTTCAATATGGACGAGTGGTCCGACGGCGATGGCAACACGTTGCCACCATCGAATCCGGGTGCTTTCCAGTTCGCCATGGAGCAGGCCTTCTATGGCCCGCTAGGCGAGCTCACCGTGCCCGCCGCGCAGCGCCACTTCGCAACGCGCGACATGCTGCCCACCTATCCGGAACGCATCGCGGAATTGAAGAAGAAAGGCGCGGAGCTGCACGTTATCTTCGGCATCGGGCGTATGTGCCATATCGCCTTCTGGGAGCCGCACTTCGCCGCTGAGTTTGCAAGCGACGAGGAGTGGAAGACTCAGACGCACCGCCTCGGCGCGCTACTGCACCCGCTCACCATCGAGCAGAACGCCATCACCAGTTTCAAGAGCCGCACCACGCTGGTGCCGGCGCGCGCCAACACCATCGGGCCAGGGCTCTTCTTGCAAGCCGACCGCATCATCGGCGGCGCCGACGGCACACTCGCGAGGGGCATGCAGTGGCAGGGCATGAGCCTCTGGATGACATTGCGCTACGGCCCGACGCGCTGGATTCCGTCCAGCTATATGCCGACACTGCGCGGCCGCCTGTTCTTCCTGAACGAGCTAGCCGGCCCGCTAGTGGCCGAGTGTAACTGATCCGGTTACCGTTGAGCCGCCACACGGCTCAACGGAATATCGACCACGCCGAAATAGCCGGTGGTGCGGTCGCGCACCGCCAGCCACACCGTCGTTGTTGTCGGCAGTGGCTTCCACGCGTGGCGGAACAGCGACAGCGGCCGCTCCATCTCTTGCGGCCGCTGTGCGTTCAGGTTGTCGGCTCTGAAGGCAAACTCGCCGTTGGCCTGTTTTTCGGCTATCGCTACGTCAAGCTCGGCCACAGCTGAATTGCGATCCTCCTTGAATTGCAATTGGCGCGCTGCCACCGACAGCGTCAGATCAATCTGCCCGTTGGCCAGGCGCACGCACTGCGCATCCACCGCCAGCTTGTTCACCGGCAGCGGATTGCCAATCAGCGCTCGCCAGTCTGCCTCGGCCCAGTTCCGCACCCGCGCCGCCGGAGCTACGGCCAGATAGCCGGCTCGCGCGAATAGCTGCACGCCGGACCGGTTGCACTTCAGCCTCACCGGATGCCATTTCCCGTCGGGCTTGGCCGGCGAATAAAAAGCTAGTGTGTAGCTGCCTTCCAGATCCGCCACCGCGCGTTTCAAGCCCGCGCCCAGATCGTTCGTATCACGGATTACCTTGCCGCCACTCGGCGCCACCAGTTCGCCCGTCGCCCAGCGTGTCTCGCCGTTGATTTTCTCCAGCGTCTCCATTCGATCCATAGCAGTGGGCATGTTATAGATATTCGCCGGTGCGCTGTTCGCCTCTGTAATCGGCGCTAGTCCATGCGCATCAACCGCGTACAGCGTCACGCCTGCCTGCGCCAGCCGCTGCCCGGTTTTCTGGATGGCGTCCGCCCAATTCTCAGTCGAACCGCGGTTGCCACGCTCCATCGTCATCGCCATATTGGTGATCCCGTCACCGATCCAGACCATGCTCTTGCGGCCCGAAATCGCCCCTAAATGGGCGCCAATCATGTTTAACGCGTTGAGCGTGGCCATCGTGTTCGCCTTCCGCTCACGATTATTCTGCTGGATGTTCACATCTAGGGCATTCAGCACGGCACGTAGCGCCGCACCGTCTTCGCCGTCCTGGCTTTTCAGATCCAGCAGCAGCGTTGCATCCGTCACCATCGTATGAACGTCCTCAAGCCTTGGCCCGAGCCGGACTCTCAGCCGCTTCAAATCCTCACGCAGCGCTGTTCCATCGGCAGTAAAGTCATGCACCACGCGGATCTGGTCGCTCACCTGATAAACCGCCACCATCGCGTTTGGCGCATATTTTTCCAGATACAGCACGGTATAAGCGATGGCGCGCGTCTGGTTGGCCGGCGTCGTGTTCAGCGCGTCCATCACCACCGCAATCACATGCCGGTCTTCGGTCGAGCGTTCACCGAAATTGCTGAACGTCTTCTGTCCCACGCTCTTGGCTGCCGGCGCCGCCAACATCTGCGCCATTGGCGCCCCTTCGTAATGCATCAACGCCGTGTCACGCCGCTTGCCGTCATCGCGGATCTCAATCTCTTCAGGCTTGAGATCCTTCACCGGCTGGCCCTTCTTGTCCAGCGCCACCACGCTCATCTCCACCAGTTGTGAATCCGAGCGAAACACCGGCGTTTGTGCCGACATTGTCATGGCGATTAACAAAAAACACGTGTTGCGAATCATGGCCTTATACCACCTGCGAGAAATATCTGGAGCCATTCTATTCCTTATGTGACACCTCCGCTTGGAGCGTGAAACAATCGTTACGAATGCGATTCCCGATTCTGCTTCTGACGCTCGCTCCCCTATTTGCGGCTCCGCGCTGGCAACTGGCGCCCGACGGCGGCATCATGTGGACGGTCAAGTCCGGCGATGCGCACCACGACCACATCGAGATGAGCGGGCGCCGCGTCTCGGCCATCGTCACCTACGGTGTCGACTCAGACGGCACACTCATCCTGCGCCACCAGCTTGTCTTTCCGCGCCTGCGCACCGTCCCCAACGATACACACGCCAGCCTTTCGTACACCTTTGCCAGCGACGCTGCGCCACGCATCTTCCTCGACGGCCGTGCGCTGCGCGCCGAGCGCATCACCAGCTTCCATCACCGCGGTATCTTGCGCATCGAATCGACGCTCGGCCGCGATCAGGCCCGCCTCGTCCGCACTGTGTTCCCATCCACCACGAAACAGATGCTGGTGGAGCGCTGGACATTCACCAACACGTCGCAAAAACCACTCAAAATCGAGCTGGAAAGCTTCGAAAAGACCATTCACACGGACGTTTCGCGCGGAGTTGCGGGCGTCTATGTGATGGAAGCCTGGATGTCCGATGCCGGCGTACGCGAACTGGCGCCGGCCGAGTCGGCGTCCTATGCGGTGTTGTTCGACGCGCGACAAGAGCGTGAACCGCGCCCGCAGGCCTTGGCTGCTGCCGAAGAAGCAGCGCGACAAGCGCGTGTCGACGAATTGTTCCACGCACTTGTGCTCGAAACGCCCGACGCCACGCTAAACACGCTGTTCCAGTTCGCCAAGCTCCGCTCCGCCGAAAGCATATACGACACGCGCGGTGGCCTGATGCACGGCCCCGGCGGTGGCGCCTACTATGCCGCCATCTGGGCCAACGATCAGGCCGAATACGCCAATCCGTTCTTCCCGTTCTTGGGCGACGCAACGGCCAACGAATCGGCTGAGAATTCGTTCCGCCTCTTCGCGCGCTATATGAACCCCGGCTACAAACCCATTCCGAGCTCGATCATCGCCGAAGGCACTGATTTCTGGAATGGCGCGGGCGACCGTGGAGACATGGCCATGATCGCTTACGGCGCCGCCCGTTACGCCCTGGCGAGAGGTGACCGGCGCGCGGCCGAATCGCTCTGGCCGCTCATCGAATGGTCACTCGAATACTCGCGCCGCAAGGTGAACGCGGATGGCGTTGTAGCCTCGGACAGCGACGAACTCGAAGGCCGCTTCCCGGCCGGCAAGGCCAATCTGAACACCTCGTCGCTTTACTACGACGCCTTGCGCTCGGCCGTCTATCTGGGCCATGAACTATCGAAGCCGGCCGATCAATTGCAGCGCTACACACAGCAGGCCGACGCCCTGCGCTCGGCCATCGAGCGCTATTTCGGCGCCACCATCGAGGGCTTCCCGGCCTACCGTTACTACGACGGCAACACCGTGTTGCGCGCCTGGATCGCTACGCCGCTCTGCATGGGGTTGATGGAGCGTAAGCAGGGCGTAATCGACGCGCTCTTCTCGCCGCGCCTCTGGACCGTTGACGGCCTTGCCTCACAGGCCGGCGACAAAACGTTTTGGGACCGCGCCACGCTCTACGCACTACGCGGCGTCTTCGCGGCTGGCGCAACAAGGGCAGGGCTCGACAAACTCACTTACTATTCACAGCGCCGCCTGCTGGGCGAGCACGTGCCCTATCCAATTGAGGCCTGGCCCGAGGGCAACCAGCGCCACCTCGCCGCTGAATCGGCGCTCTACGCGCGCATCTTCACCGAAGGATTGTTTGGCATCCGGCCTACCGGGCTGCGTTCGTTCACGCTCACGCCGCAGTTGCCCGAAGGCTGGCCGTCAATGTCGCTCCGCCGCATCGGCGCCTTCGGCCATGTGTTCGACATCACCGTGACGGACGCGCGCGACAAACTCTGCGTGGAGATTCACGGCGAGGGGCTTTCTCCGCAGACCCACTTGGTGGCGCGGGGCGCCGGCCTCGCCGTGACACTCCGCTAGCGCATCGCCCTGACCGGCGGAAGCGACGCCAAGGCCGCTTCTGCCTCTGCCAGATGGACCAGCGATTCATCGAGCAGCGCCTTGTCGTGCCTGCTGAGACGAACCGCCAACGCCTGCGCCGGCGATGCCGCGCGGTTGGCCGCGACCTTGGTCGGCTGGCTCGAAAGCGTGGCGACAAACTTCTCCACCGCCGCCGAAACAGCCGCAACCGCTGTTCTCACAGTCGCCGGTACGCTGTCCGGCAGCGCCGGAGCCACCGTCGAAGTGAGCGTCGCCACAATGCCGGCCACCTGTCTGGCCGTGATAGTGCCGGATTTCAGATCCGAGGCGGCCGCCGCCAGCGCCGTGGAAACCGCGTTCAGATAGATCGCAATCTCGGTTTGCAGCGCATCGTCCAGCCCGGGCACGCCCGCGATTGCCGTGCTGGCTACGCCAACGCACACCGATGCGACGTTCAGCGCCACAACCACTTGCGATGTACTGCACGCCACCAGTGCCAGGCAGAGAACCACGATACAGACAACAGTTGCATGGAATTTCATGGTTTTGTCCTCCGCCTAGGAAACGCCAAGCCGGGATTTGAGCTTCGCCATGTCCGTAGCCAGCGCCGTCACCACGCCCTGGATGGACTTCACGTTGCTGGCCAGTTCACTAAGCTCGGCCGCCTGTTCTGACGTCAGACCGGTGGTCGTAGCCGCCGGGATGTCATCGCCGGTCTCGATGTCGGTGCGTTCAACATACGCCAGCCCGGCCCACCCAATCACCAGCTTTTCGTTGCTCAGCAACGGACGCACCGGCACCGCTACCGCCGCGCCGGCCTTCGCGCCGTTGTCCTGCGACTCCACTACCCAGATGGGCTCCGCGCCGGTGATGATCACCCAGTGCCCCGGCGCACCAACGCCGGCAATGTACTTCTCGGCCAGCAGCCCGGCCGCGTCGCACGCGACGCCGTCGGCGAACGTGATGGTGAAGCGGCGGCGTGTCTCGGTGCCCCAATTCGTGTCAAGCGAGTTGTCCTGCTCCAGCAGTTTCACGCTCGCACCCGCCGCCACCAGTTCGGTCACCAATGCGCGGGCGTCGGTCTCGCTGATCAGCGCACGCGGGTTGACGCTAACGCCTCCGGAAGTGGCCACCGTGGCCGCCGGAGCGTAAACGGCGTATTCGTAGCGCCCGGTCAGATTCACACTGGCCGCCTCGCTGGCCTTCATCGTCAGCGTGGTGAAGGCGTTGTTCTGAAAGATGGTGTATTCCACCAGCGCGTCGGCGCTGCGTCCAACCAGGGCCGTTGAGTCAAACCAGGTCTTTGGTGATCTGGAGGCGTCGTAAGCGGGCGCCTGCACGCCGAACCTGGTCTTGTAGGTGTCCCGGTCGTAGGTGGTAAAGAGTTGCAGCTCCGCAACCCCATAGGTTTTCGTGGATGGTTGATCCGCCATTAGCATAGACTCCCTTGCGGCGGCAGAGTTCGGCCGCCAGTCTCAGGCTAGGAGTCGTGCCAGCACAATCAATCGCCGGTTTGTCCCAAGCGCATAAAAGGACAGGAGGATATTCTACTCTGAGCGCTGTGAACGATAGCTTGGCGGTGGCGGAAAACGGAAGGTTCGTGGAGGCGCGGACCGGAGTCGAACCGGTGATGGAGGTTTTGCAGACCTCTGCCTTACCACTTGGCTACCGCGCCAACGAAGAAGTGCGACCTACCGGAAAGTTGTGGAGGCGCGGGGCGGAATTGAACCGCCGAATAAAGGTTTTGCAGACCTCTGCCTTACCA
>CAYZIX010000173.1:0-10075 GCA_964478395.1 uncultured Candidatus Solibacter sp. | reverse complement strand
AAACATTCGGCTGCCAGATGAATGTCCACGATTCTGAAAAGGTAATCGGGACGCTGGAGGCGCGCGGCTACGAACAGGTAGCCACGGCAGAGGCGGCTGATCTGGTGCTGTTCAACACGTGCAGCATCCGGGATAAGGCTGAGCAGAAGGTCTATCAGCGTTTGAACGAACAGCGGCGCGCACACGGGAAAGTGATCGGCGTGCTCGGCTGCGTGGCGCAGCAGGAAGGCGAGCGGATCTTTGAGCGCGCCCCGCATGTGCGCCTGGTGGTCGGCTCGGCCAGCTACCCGCGGCTGGGCGAGTTGCTGCGCGAGGTGGAGACCGGCGCGGAGCGCGTCACGGGCCTGAGTCTGGAGAGCGACGACACGTTCGAAACCGCCATGACGCGGCGGGACAACCCGCACCGGGCCTATATCACGATTATCGAAGGCTGCGACAAGAGCTGCGCCTACTGCGTGGTGCCGGCGACGCGCGGGCACGAGCGCAGCCGTTCGTCCGAGGCGGTGATGAACGAGGCCGCCGGGTTGGCCGCGGCGGGCTACAGTGAGATTCAACTGCTGGGCCAGAATGTGACCAGCTATCGCGACCCGACGGAGCGCGCCTGGACGTTCGCGCAGTTGCTGGAAGCCGTGGCCGGCGTTGCGGGCATTCGTAGAGTACGGTTCACGACATCGCACCCGCGCGATTTCGGGCCCGATATCGTTGATGTGATTGCGCGTGTGCCGGCGGTCTGCAACATGGTGCACTTGCCGGTGCAGAGCGGGTCGACGCGCGTGCTGCAGGCGATGCGGCGCGAGTATACGCGAGAAGAGTATTTGCAGCGCATCAGTTGGCTGAAGTCGGCCGGGCGGCCGATTGCGTTGTCCACTGATATCATCGTGGGCTTTCCCGGTGAAACCGAGACCGATTTTGAAGAGACGCTTTCGCTGCTCGACGAAGTGGAATACGACTCGATCTTCAGCTTCAAATACTCGAGGCGGCCGAACACCTTGGCGCTCGACCTGACCGATCAGGTCCCGGAAGAGGAGAAGGGGCGGCGGCTGATTGTTCTGCAGGAGCGGCAGCGCGCCATCCAGTTGCGGCGCAACGCGCGCCTGGTTGGCAGCGAGCAGGATGTGCTGGTGGAAGGCTTCAATCGTGCGACCGGCCAGTGGATTGGCCGTACGGCGCAGAATCGCGTGGTGAACTTTACTTTGGCAGGCGAGGCCGTGCGCGATGAGATGGTCGGCCGCTACATGAGCGTGCGTGTGACGCGCGCCGGGGCCAATTCGCTGGCTGGCGAGTGTGCTATAGCGGTGTAGTAGGAGGAGACGGGCACAATGGAAATAGAAATGAAAATCCGGGGCCTGATGATGGACCCGGTAACGAACGTGCCGATTGTCATCCTCAAGGACGCCAGCGGCAACCAGCTTTTGCCGATCTGGGTGGGCATCTACGAGGCCAACGCGATTGCACTGGAGATCGAGAAGGTTTCGACACCGCGGCCGATGACGCATGACTTGATCAAGAACGTGCTGACCGGGCTGGAAGCGGGTGTCCGGCGCGTGGTGGTGAGTGAATTGCGGGATGACACGTTCTACGCCGTGATCTGGCTGGAGCGCAACGGCGAGCTGATTTCGATCGACTCGCGGCCATCGGACGCGCTGGCGCTGGCGCTGCGGCTGGATTGTCCGATTTACGTCGACGAACTGGTGCTGAAGAATGCCAAGAGCACGGCCAACGTCTCAGATAAGACCGGCAACGAGGAGTTGCGGCGCTGGCTGGAAGGGCTGAACGACGAAGACTTCGGCCGCTACAAGATGTAATGACGCGGGACGTGCTTGGACAACTGGAACGGCTGTCGGCGTTGGGTATTCGCCTGTTGCCAGCGGTTGAACTGACAACGCATTTCATCTTCGAGCGCGGTGGCGCAGTGGTGCTGGTGGAGCGTCGGGGTGACGGTTTCGGAGCTGTTGGTTCGCCTGGGCGGCTTGAGTCCGGGGGACGTTTCGCCGCGCTGGTGATGCGTGGCGGCGGCGATTGGTTTGTCGCTAAGAACGAGAGCTGGCCGGCAGAAGGACGTGAAGCCGAGGCGGCGCGGCAGCTTTTTTCAGACGTGAAGAGTGTGATTGAGAATCACTGATTCCGCACCGCTGCGTTGCATGCTATATTTTCTGTGGTTTCATGCGGCCTGATTGCGGATTGGGCTATGAGTGAGCTCTCTGCGATGAGGCTGCCGAATTGGTTGGCCGGGGCCGCACTCCTCCGCGACGCTGGCCAGCCGGACCGGGGGCGGCTCCCTACCGCCCCCGGCTCTGGACAATTGTGAACTCAGTGCTTGTGCAGCTTCTTGATCATCCGTAGCTCGTTCTTTTCGCCGGGGATGATGCGGTATTGCACGTCGTCCATCATGGCGCGGATCAGCCGGAGGCCTAGTCCGCCGCTCTTGCGCTGGCGGATGAGTTCCTCGATTCCCATTTCGGACATCTCGCCGGGGGCAAACCCATGGCCGGTATCGACGACCTCAAACTTGAGCTCCTCGTCGTCGACGACGGCGCGCACCGTGACTTCATGCAGGGGTTCGGAACGGTAGGCGTGCTCAATCACGTTGGCGCAGGCTTCGTCCACGGCCAGGGCCAAACGTGCGGCTTCGCGATCGTCAAGTCCTGCCTGAGCGGCGATGGAGGAAACGAAGTCGCGAATCATGGCGAGGTTTTCGGTCGACGACGGCACGTGCAGAGCGAACGTACGTTCGAAGGATGGCATCGCGGCTTCAGACCTCCTTTCTGGCGCCCGAGGCGAATTTGGCGATGGCCGCGTCCAGCGTAGGCTCCATGTCGAACAGTTGCGGGAATCCGAGCACTTCAAATACCTGGTAGACCTTGGGCGGCGCCGCAGCCAATTTGATGTCGCCACCGGCCTGGCGGATCTCTTCGATGAAACTCATGAAGACGCCGAGTCCGGCGGACGAGATGTAGCTGAGGCGTGCGCAATCCACCGCCAGGCGGGTATTGCCGTTGCGGATCTCTTCCTGGATGGCGTTTTCAAACTGTGGTGCGGTGTGCGCGTCGAGATAACCATCCAGCGCGAGCACGCGCACGTCTCCGGCGCTGCGGTGAGTGATCTGGAAACTGGTAGACACGTTCTCGCGAGACTTCCTTTCGATTTATGGTATTGGATTCGGGGCTACGGCGCGCGCCACCAGCACGGTGAGGTCGTCGTGCGGGTCGGCCGTGCCCCGGAAGGCACGCACCGCGGCTAGTAACTGCTGCTTCAGATCTTCGGCTGGAGCTCCGGCGGTGGCGTTGACCACGGCCACCAGGCGCTCTTCGGTAAACTGTTCTCCGCGCTCGTTCTCACACTCCACCAAGCCGTCCGAGTAAATGACAATGACGTCGCCCGGTTCAAGCTCGAACGACTCCACTTCAAGATTGCGTTCGAAGGCGCCGCCGGTGGTCAGTCCCAGGCCGATCCCGGCGGGCTTAAGAAAGACGCACTCGCCGGTTGCGGCGCGGCGCAGCAGCGGCGGATTGTGCCCGGCGCGAATGTGGCGCACATGGCGGCCGTCGCGGTCCACCAGCAGTAGCGACAGTGTGACGAAAACCTTGTGTTTGCCGGCCTCGGCCAAGGCGCGGTTCAATTGCAGGGCCAGCCCGCGGGGATCGGCCGGATGGAGCTGGGCCGAGGCGAGCATGCCTTTGGTCAGGGTCATGTAGAGCGCCGCCGGCACGCCTTTGCCTGAAACGTCGGCTACGCACAGGCCCCAGTCGCCCTCAGGGAAATGCAGATAGTCATAGAGATCGCCGCCCACTTCGCGAGCCGGCTCGCAGACGGCGCTGATGTCGAGCCCGGTAATGGCCGGTGGGGCCTCGGGCAGCAGGCCCTGCTGGGCCCGGCGGGCGACACCGAAATCGGCCAAAAGGCGCTCGCGCTCAGGGCGGGGAAGAGCGTTGGCGTTGTCTTCCATCTCGGCCAGCATGGTGGCGCCATTCTCCTCTTCACCGAGTTTCCAGGCCACGGCGCCAAGCGCCGCCAGTGCGCCGCACAATCCAATCGCCAACCAGCCGGCGTGGCTGAAAGGCTCATGGCCGAGCGCCAGCAGGCGTCCCCCCTCAATGGCTGCGTAGACACTCAACGGTGCCATCCAGGCGCCCAACAGGCCGGCAACGCGGTAGATGAACAACAGCCCGGCGGCCCATAAGACACCGTTCAGCAAATTAAGGGGGAAGCTGTCAGCCAGAGCGTCGCGGAAAGCAGCCGCGCCCAGGCCGCCCAGCGCCACCAGCAGTAGCCAGCGCAGATGGCGGCGCCGGATATGCCGGGCCATCCAAGGCAGCAGGAATCCAATCAAAACAGTGACATCCCAGGAGAATGCGAGCGCACTGGTGACGTCCAACTCCGGATGCGCCGCAACCAGGAATTCCCGGCTCTCAAAAAGCCGGACACGCGTCAGGCCCGTCAGCCAGGCCAGAGCGTAAGGCTCCGCCGCCAGTGCGATTCCGCCGGCCAGACCAAGCGTAATGCTGCGCCCGACCGGCCGGTTCCAGACACGGCCGCGCGCCATCAGCGCGGCGCTCACCCAGTGCCAGCGCTCCGATCGTGGTAATACGGCGTAGCCGGATGAGACGAGCAGAAATATCGTAATCAACGCGAAGGCTGCGGCCACCAGCGCTTGCAGCATCAGCAACTGTGCGCTTGAATTTTGCTCGAACGAGCCGGCCAGGGCGTGGTTCCAGAATTCACCCGTGCCCTCCGATATCAGCAGGCCGGCAGCCGGCAGCCACAAGAAACGCAGCCCGAAACGGACGTGGTCGTTGCGCCGCGCAAGGCTCGAAAAGAAGCTCCACAGCGCAGGCGCGACAACGGTCAGCGTCAGAACGAAGATCAGCACCAGAACACTGGTGAGTTGCGGTATCTCCCAGCGCGCCTCGCCGCGCCGTGAAGTTCCAGGCGCCAACTCCAGCAGGCAAGAGCTGCGCACGATGGAGTTGCCGTCGGTTGTGACTTCCACCCGCTCCAGTACGCCGGCCAGGCGCGCGTCTGTGCGCTCCCAAGCTGACCGCAATCCCTCTCGTGTGCGCACGTCGTGGGCCGTCAGGCGGTAGTTTTCCGACCAGCCGCCAACGTAACGGATGAACTCCCGGCGCACCAGTTCCTGGGCTGGCGCGGCCGGGCCGTGGCGGCGCAGATGCGAGGCATAGGCGAGCAGCCGGCCGTCCGGAGAAAGCGTGATCTGCACGGCTTCGCCCGCCCCGCTGTCGGCGATCACACGGAGGCGCAACGGGGCGTGGCGGGCCATCATCGGATTGTCACGATAGCGCGGCCAGAGATCGAGGAGCTGATTCTCAATGGTGGTGGTAACTGCAAACCGCCAGCCAGAGAGGTTGACGCCGCGCTCGTGAGCCAAGGCGACCGCGCGCGCCACGGCGTCGTCGCGGCCCAGGCTCGGACGCCATTCAGCGGCGACGATGTCGAGCCGCGGCAGCAGCGTAACCAGCAGTGCCGCCCCGGCGGCTGCGGCTGCGACCAAGACTCCCGCGCCCGCTCTCACGCCACCTCCTCCAGCCCCTGGGCCGCGTCTTCGTAACGACGCAAAACGATTGCCGTCAGGTCGTCCGTCAATAGCTCCTTGCTGCTTTCCGGAGTGCGCAAGACGACGTCGAGCAAAGCTGCATGCAGCGTGTCGGCCGACGCCGCCTGTCCGAAAGTAGCAGCGCGGCGGAGCAGTTCCTCGGGCGAGCCCGAGCCGTGCTGTTCCATCAGCCGCGCCAGTCCGTCGGTGAAGATTACGGCGGACTCACCGTGTTCCAGCCGGAGATCTGCTGCGGTAATCGGCGCGCCAGTGAGCACCGGCTCCGATACCTGCCCGTTGCGCTTCAGCACCAACAAGCGCGGAAACGCGCCAACGCGCGCCACTCGGATGCGGCCGCTGTGCGGAGCAATCACGAACAGCGCCAGGCTGGTTTCGCCCGAAGGCCGCGCCAGTTTGCCGCCCAGCGCGTTACGGAGTTGACGAAGCGTCTCCTCAAGAGTTGTGCCGTGCGCTGACTCGTGCATCAGGAAACCCTTGGCCATGGCAATGGTAAGCGCCGAGGCCAGCCCGTCGTTGCCGCCCTCGGCCACAATCATGCCCAGGCGGCCACCCTCCAGCGGGAAGAAATCATAATAGTCGCCGCCCACCTCCTGGGCTGGTGTACAGGAAGCGGCTATCGAGAGTCCGCCAATCTCTGGTGGCCGTTCCGGCAGCAGCCTCAACTGGGCTTCACGCGCGGCATTCAGCTCGGCGCGCAGGCTGAGCCGTTCGGCGAGATTGCGCGCGTGTTCGGGGCGTACTTCATGATCCTCGTAGCGCTTTCCACGCCAGGCCGCCAGAGCTGCCGCCAGCCATGTGCCGCCCGCGATGGCAAGCGCCAGCGCAATGCGCCAGCGCGCGGCCGGCATCAGCGTCACCAGGTCCATCATTCGCAGCGCGAAGACCAGCGCCGTTACGGCGACCACCGAAGCCAGATAGTCGAACAGGAAGAAGGGCAGCAGCACGGCCAGTGCGATGGCCACCGTCTGAATCCAGTAGCCCGCCGACCAGACCGCCACCTCGCCTTCGGCCGGTCCCAGCATCAAGGCGAGCACTGCCAGCAGCACAATCTGTAGCGCGCGGCTGCGCACGTGCCGGCGCAGGAAGGTCAAGGGCGCCAGCAGGTCGAGCACCGACAGTGAAAACGCGCCGATCGGCAGCGTCGCGAACAAGCTGAGCAACGGCATGCGCGTAAACGCGAAGCCAAGCACGGACGCCTGGCCTGCAGCGCCGCTTGCGCCGGCGGCCCAACGGCCCAACTCCGACGCGCCGAACAGCCACAGCCCGACGGCAGTGCCGCCCAGTACAGCCACCCCGGTATTGGCAGCACCCAGCCGCCCGGTCAGCAGTGTGTCTAGCGAGACCAGTTTGCCTGGCCAGCCTTCACGCACCTCTCCCTCGCCGGCCCCGTAAGCGACGCCAAGCAGCAGGCCCAACAGCGCACCGATCAGCGCCTGCAACATCACCACTGCCCAGCGCATCTGCTGGGGCGACAGATCACCGCGGCCGGAGTCAGGATTGGCCAGTGAACTGGCCACCAGGAATGCGACGTAGATCAGCGCCAACGCCGCCACGCGCCCATGCGGCGCCTCCTTCTCAATCGCCCGTCGCGCATACCGGTAGCAGGCATACAGCGCCAGGAAGGCGATCAGCAGCGTGCGCAGTGTGCCCAACAGTCCGGCCCATGTGCGCCGCGGATTGACGGTGCGGCGCAGGAACGAATCGGCCAGACTCGGTTCGGTGGAGCGCTCTACAATCCGATCGCCCAGCACGTCGATGGTGAGCACCACTTCCATTTCGCTGGCATTGCGCGGCATGGCGTGCCAGATGAAACGCCGTGTGCCAGCAAACTCGGCCTCCTCAAGCGTGCTTGTCTCAGGTGCGCCCAGCCGCTCCACCATCAGGTCACCCAGCCACTCCTTCAGCGCCTGTTCAGCGATGCCCCGCGCTTCGGCCTCCGCCAGTTCACGCTCTGGTGGATGTACGGCCGCACCCGCCAGACGGTAACCGAGCACACTGCCGTCCGGCGCCAGTTCCACACGCACCCACGCCTTGCCATCAGGGCGCGCCAGCAGTACCTGCACCGTCGATGGCGCCAGGAACCGGGCGCGTGGCGCGTTCTTCTTTCTATCCGGCCCGGGCGGGCCTTTTCTCGCACGGTTACGCGGAGACCGGTGTTGCTCTTCCAGATAAGCGGCCACCTGCGAATTCGGCGACAGACGCAGCGACTCATCCCAGCCTGTTGTATCGACGCCATTCTCCGCAGCCAGCTTGCGCGCCCGTTCGACGGCTTGGGAACGGTTTAGCTCAATCCGGTCGTCCGGTCTCTGCACCGCCTGACCTCGCGCCCAATATCCAGTCAGCGCAATGAATGGCGCTAGCACCACCAGTACAGCGGTTATCCGGCGCCGCGCCGGATGTTGTCCGGGCGCGTCGAACGGACGCATTATGGATTCGGCTAGGCTCATGACGCCGGCTGGCAGCGCTCCAGAATCAACACCGTGATGTCGTCAAATTGCGGCGCTCCGGCCGCGAAATTGTCTATCGCGTCGAACAGATGCTGTTCGATCTCATCGGGCGCCTGAGTGCCTGCGGCGCGCAGGCAGGCGATGGCGCGCTCGACGCCGAAGTCCTCGCCGCCGGTGGTGCAGGCATCGGTCACCCCGTCGGAATAGAGCATCAGCCGGTCACCGGATGCCAGCGTAAAGCGGCGCGATTCATAGCTGCGATCAGGGAAGAGGCCAATCGGCATGCCGGTAGTTTTGAGCATTTTGACTGTGCCGTCGGCGCGTAACAGAATGCCCTCCGAATGGCCACAGTTGACGTATTCACAGGCTCCCGTCGGCGGGTCGTACAAAACGAACAACGCCGTGGCGTAGCGGTTGTCCGGCGTCGAGGCCCATAGCAGATCGTTGGCGCGGCGCGCCAGGCTTGGCAGGGAATCGAACGAGGCAAGCAAAGCTCGCAGCGTGGCCTGAATGGTCGCCATCAGCAGCGATGCTGAGATTCCTTTTCCCGAGATGTCGGCCACACAAACAAGATATGGGGTTTCGGGTGAAGGCTCGCCCACGGCCAGCACGTCGTAGTAGTCGCCGCCCACCTGCCGGGCTTGACGGTTCCGCGCGGCAAGGCGTGTGGCGGCCAGTTCAGGCATGGCCTTCGGAAAGAGGTCGCGCTGAATGCTGGCGGCCAACTCCAGTTCCTTATCCATCTGGCGGCGGTAGAGAGTGTCGCGAAAGTGCCAGGCGTTATCCAGTGCAACTGAAGCCTGCGCCACCAGCCCGGCGCAGAATTCCAGATCTACATCTGTGTAAGGCTGTTTGGTTGCGCGCGGTCCCAGCGCCACCAACCCGTTAATCTCCTCACCGGAGCGGATTGGGAACAGGACGAACTCTTCGCACCTGACCGGTGCTTCTGATGTGCCCAGCGCGGTTCGCCAAGCGTTGGTCGCGCTCTCATCAATGCCCTTCAGGCGCACAATCGGAGGCTGTTCAGACTTCCAGGTGACCAGTGCATGGCGCAGTACGGCCCACCGTCCGGCGACAGTGAGCATCAGCAAGCGGGCCACTTCCTCGGGCTCGATGGTCGACGATAATCCCTGCACCAGGTCGATCAGCGCGCGCAGTTCCTGAATCCGCTGGTCCAATTGGTGGTTGGCGTCAACCACCTCGGCGTGTGCGCGCGCCGTGCCGATGGACACTGCGGCTAGCGACAGCAGGGCCTGCAGGAAATCACGCTCCGCCGCATCAACCCGCGCGCGCATCGGGCGGCCCAATGCCAACAGTCCAAGACGAGCTTCGGCTGGGCCGATCGGCTCAATCCAATTCAGGCCCAGCTCTGCGGCGCGAACCTCGTCGAAAGGGTCACCCTCCTGCACACCGGCCACTCCCCGCGACAACTCGACGTGCAGGCCATCACCGTCGCCCAGCGCAATCACAGCTTTGGTCACTAACAGACGCCCCATGATGGTGCGTGCCAGATGGCGTAATTGTTCAGCTGCGTCCAGCGACGAGCCCAGCAGGCGGGCTGATTCGAGCAGACTCTCCAGGCGCGATGCGTCCAGCCTGAGATCGGATGCGCGCGTCTCCATGTGTCAACAGTCTAGCGTGCCTGCCGGTTGAGTGACAGCGTTCCGTCCCGGATTAACGGGAGCGGTATTTCTGCCACGTGGCGGCATCGGCCAGCGCCGGAATCAGGACACCACCAACGACACTGCGCGCCTGGAAGCCGCGCTGCTTTCCGTCTGTTGTCCAGAACCAGTCCGTCATTGGCACACGACTGGGTGTCTCATCCAGCATCTTCCAGACGGGGTTGATCAGCGCTTCGAAATCAGTGCGTTGGCCGGTCAGCGTGGCCGTCCAGACAATCCAGTCGAGCTTCGTGTAACTTTCGCGGTTATCCAGCGGAAGGCCGTAGGTGTTCTGGTTCTTTAGATAAAAGGCCATTTCTGAACGTGCCACTTGCGGATCAAAGAGGTTCAAACCGAGCACGCGGTCCCAGACAAGGTTGTACTTCTGGCTCCAG
>CAYZIX010000172.1:0-10104 GCA_964478395.1 uncultured Candidatus Solibacter sp. | reverse complement strand
GCGCATGGACGACGTGATCTTTGAAGAGTTCAAGGGCACGGGCAACATGGAGATTCACCTCGACCGCAAGCTGGTTGATAAGCGTATCTTCCCGGCGATCGACATCAACAAGAGCGGCACGCGCAAGGACGAGCTCCTGATCGAAAAGATTGAGCTCAACCGAATCTGGGTGCTGCGCAAGGTGCTGGCGCCGCTGTCACCGGTCGAATCCGTCGAACTGCTGCTCGACAAACTCGCCAAGACACGCTCAAACGCCGAGTTCCTGGCTTCGATGTCAGCCTGAGATTCCGCCGGCGCGCTGCGCTACGACCATTCTTTCCGGTAACGGGCGATGATCGTGCGCGGCGCGCCGGAATCGATGATCTTCCCCCCTACCAGCAAAATGGCCTTCGTGCAGACCTGCTGAATATAATGCAGATCGTGCGAAACCAGCACCACGAGATTCCCCTTCTCTATCAGCTTCGCCATGCGAAAGTAGCTCTTTCGCTGGAAATGTTCATCCCCCACCGAGAGCATCTCGTCCACCAGCAATATTTCGGGCCGGAACTGCGTCGCGAGTGAAAATGCCAACCGCGAGACCATGCCCGCGGAGTAGCACTTCACCGGGACATCAAAGAACGGCCCCAGTTCCGAAAACTCACGCACCTTGGGAATGAACTCTGCCATCTCTTCACGAGGAATCTGGTGCAGAGCTGCGTACAGACGGCAGTTCTCATACGCCGTCAATGCGCCGTTCAGCGTTCCCATCACATCGAGCAGCGGGCGAATGGCGCCACACGAGCCCACCGTTCCTTCAGCCGGATGGATCACACGCGCCATGGTTTGAAGCAGTGTGCTCTTGCCCCCGCCATTAGGCCCGATCACGCCCAGCACCTCGCCAGAACTGACCGTCAGATCCACTCCGCGCAGCGCCCAGAACTCGCTGGCCGGCGCCACCCTGTGGCGCAGCAACCCGAGAACACGGCCCTTGATGGTGCTGTTAGCAGGCGTCAGAAACCGGTACTTGACACCTACCGAATGCAGTTGAATGTTCGGCGATTTCTCGATCTTCATCAGAGGTAGTAGTAAAACCGATCCTCAGCGCGGAGGAATCCGATCAGGCCAACAACCAGCAGCCCGATCCCGAGAGCAAAAGAGATTGCGATGTCCCCGCCCGACGGGAGACGGCCTTGCCAGATGGGCTGCTGAAACATCGCCAAATACGGACACACCGGATTCCACTGGAAGTACATCCGGGATTGCTCAGGCAACGATGACATCTTCCAGAGGATCGGCGAGAAGAAAAACCAGATAAACATCAACGAGCCAAGCAAGTGGTGAAAGTCGCGGAGCACAACGTTCCACCACGCGCAGACAAGAGACGCACCGCAGACAAACAAGGTAAGGGCAAGAATCGAGACTGGAAGGAAAAACAGGCTGGCCGAGTAGCTTGTCCCAGCGAACAGCATGATGACAAACAGGATCACTACACAAGCGGCCAAGTCCACCAACCCCACCACCACGGCCGCCAGCGGTATCAACGCCTTGGGCACGTTGGCGCGCGTCACCAATGGCGCGTTGAAGACAATCGAGTCGGCCGCCGCCAGGCAAGTATTCGAGAAAAAACTCCAGGCCATAAATCCGCTGAAAAAATAGACGCCGTAATCACGTATATCCCATTTATTCAAAACTGAAAAGACAATTGTGAAACAGATATAAACGAGCGTCGGATTCAGCAGAGTCCACAGAAATCCAAGAATAGAACCTTGATACCGGGCGCGCAAGGTTTGAAAGACAAGCTCGCCGAGTAGTCGGCGATAGGCCACCAATTCCCTGAGTCTATCCAGCATGTCAACCTTTATCCGGCCCCACTCCGGCATGTTGCTTAAGTTCTGGCACCGCGCAGGGCCAGCGCTGCAGGCGTATACCGTGTACGTAGAACGGCACTTGGCCGCTGGTATGCACCCGGAACTCGTAGCTTCCAGCCACCGGCTCCGTGATATTGAAATAGATGTCGAAAATTGCCCCGGTCCCCGCCAGGAAATCTGCTCGCCGCACAGTGTGCTCTATCTTGAAACCAGTCGCTATATTGAAAACATCGATGATCCCGACCACCGTCCGCTCATCCGGCACAGCGCCGAGCCGGATGGCAAATTGCGCCCGGTAGGAACCTGGAGGCAGTGTGATGTACGGGCCGAACAGCGCGGTCCGCGCCGCGCCGGTCTCCACCAGCGTCACCAACTTGTTGGCCAGCCCGTCCCACACCTTCCGGACATTCGCTCCCGAACGTTGCTCGATAGCGTCTGCCTGCCAGATAGAGGTATTTGCACCGCGCCAGGCCCGCACTACACCGGTGTAGAAATCCAGCGTCCGGCGCGCCATCACTTCGGGTGTAAACGCCCGCAAATAACGTTCTCGCCCGGCACGGCCATATTGGCGCCGCGTCTCGGGCTGGCGGATCAGGGTGCGCAGCGCCGCAGCCAGAGCCACAGGGTTACCCGGCGGCACCAAAATACCGGTCACGCCATCCTCGACAACCTCCGGAATGCCGCCCGCATGAGTGGCCACCACAGCTTTCCCGCGGCCCATCGCCTCGAGATAGATCAGGCCGAACGACTCATATAGCGACGGCGCAACGAAGATGTCGCACTCCTCGTAAAAGCGCCCAAGGGCGGCGTCCGGGACCTGCCCGTGAAAACGTACGTGCGCTGCCGATGCCGCGCTGGACGCCTTCCAGCGGCCCTCCCAAGAGTGTTCGCCCGGTTCGTCGCGGCCAACGATGTCAAACGAGACCCCCTCGGCAGTCGGCCCTAATGCGGCGATCGCGTCAAACAGGACATCAATCCCTTTGCGACGTTCCAACCGCCCGACAAACAAAATGCGCAACCCGCCGTCACGACGTTCAGACTCCGCTGTCAACTCAACCGGGAGCCCCAGCGGAATCAGCGCCTGATTGTGGCGTGGCAACTGGTAAGTCTCTTCACCCAGCCGGAGCAGCGCCCGTGTGCTGGCCGTCACAGCCGTGGCCTGCCGGCACAATAGCCCTTCCAACGCCGCGCACACCTTCAGATCCGGACTTTTCGTCCATCCCTGTGTCTCAATCACCTTGGGCAACAGCGAGTGCAGCCGCACCACTAGCGGGAACTGGTGTTCCAGCGCCGTCAGCAAACCTTCCGCATCCCACGACGGCGACTCCACAAGATCAAGACCCCATCGCACGGCGACGTCGTTGATCTTCAGCCGCACGCCGTTGGCATAAGCAAGATTCCGCGCCGTTGCGCCCGCTGCTCCGGGCACCACCGCAGCCGATGAGAGCTTTTGGGGATACGCGCGATGGCGCCAAATCCCATCAACATATTCATCGAGCGGATCTCCCTCAGAGCTGATGACATGAACGCGGCATCCCAGTTCCCGCAGACCTCGCGCCAGCGACAACGTGTAACTGGCAATGCCGCCCGGCGACTGGCTGGGCAGGCTTTGCGTCAGCAGACAAACAGACAGCCCGACGGCCGACTGCGCCTCGAATCCCTCAATCTCCGCCGGCGCGGGGCGCTCGAAGCTACGAAGCCGGGTTGAACGCATCAGCCCGCGCCAAGTGCCCACCACCATGCCGGCCATGCCCGTGCCCAGCATGGTCAGGCACGTCGCAGCGCCGATATCCCCATTACGCCACCATGCCAACATCGGCGGCACCCGCCGATGCATCAGAAAACCCAAGATGCGGGCAGCCAGACGCAGCCGGCCGCTATTGGCCGGTGCATTCTTCAACGCGCAGAACAACGTGTTTTTGAACACCGCGTACCAATTCACGCGGTGTGGGCTTTTGCGATTGTCCGAGTTGGCTGCCTCGTGGTAGACCACCGCCTGCGGGCGGTGCACCGTGCGCAATCCCAGCGCTGCGATGCGCATCACCACGTCGGCCTCATCGTGGTAGTACTCGATGCGTTCGTCGAATCCGCCGATGTCGAGCAGCGCCTGACGCCGGAAGATGCAGTTGTTACCGGAGACCGTGTTCAGGAAGCCGTCCATCCACTCCAGGTGCAGCCCCGGCGCCGGCTCATCCCAGCGCACCATGCCCATCCGGTCGATGATACCGTTCCGGAATTCGATGCTGCCGCCGGCCATTCTGTACACTGTGCCACCGGCAGCGCCAACCCGCTGGTCGGCGAACGCTGCTGTCAGCTCGGCCAGCCAACCCGGTGCGGCCACGGCGTCATCATCAATGAATGCGACCAGTTCACCGCGCGACGCGGCAATACCTTCGTTGCGTGACACTGACAATACGCGCTTATCAGTACGCACGATACGCACCTGCCGCTGCCAGGGGCGCAGCATCGTCTCGGTATCATCGGTCGACGGTCCGTTCACCACAACCACTTCGAAATTGCGATAGGTCTGCGCGCGCAGGCTTTGCAGACAGCGCTCCAGGCAACGGCTGCGGTTGTAGGTATTGATGACGACGCTAACGCTGGGAGTTTCCCGATGCACCTCTCGCGGCGGGAGTTGCTGCACGCGTTCAATCAGGCCGCGGAGCGCCTCGCACTGCCGCTCGGACGAAAAATCGCGCAGCCGTTCACGCTGGCCGGCGATGATGGCCGCGCGCCGCTCGCTGTCACCGATCACGCCAAGTATCTGTTCGGCCAGTGCGGGAAAATTCTTCTCCTCAAAGCTCACCCCAGCCCCGCCCAGCGTCTCGTTGCAGGCGCCAGCCTGGAAGCTGAAGACCGGCAGATCGAAAGCCATCGCTTCGACCAGAGGCACGCCAAATCCCTCGTGTTCGCTCATCGAAACCAGGGCATCAGCGCGCACATAATACGCGGCCAGATCTTCGTCTGAAACCTTGCCGGTGATACGGTAATCCCGTTCCTCAACCAACCCCAGACCGGCAGCCACGCTGCGCATCTGAGCCGTATAATCGGGCAGTAGCGAGTTATCGCCCACCAGGACAAGAAATGCGCGACGGCCGGCGTCTCGGCACGCCGCCAGCAGGCGTAACTGATCCTCAATCCGTTTGTTCGGAACAATCCGGCCAACGGCCAACAGTTCCACCACGTCGCCTGGCCGCGACTCGCCCAATAGCATCGGACTGGGGCGTAGCGCCGACAGACGGTCCAAATCGGAAAACACCGGGAAAACTCCGGTCGGGCTAAATCCCCACTCCGCCAACTCCCGCCGGCTGAATTCGCTCATACCGCAGGCGTAGTCGTACAACCCGTCCATCACACGCGCCTGACGCAGACCGCGCGCGCAAGAGCGGTGTGCTTCGCTACCGTCGGCAAAAAACGACGGCGGTGTGATGTTGTGATACATCAAGACGCGCCGACCAGGAAACGATTCCACCAGCGGCAGATGTGCACTCTCGTTGAAGAACTGGTGCAGAAGGATATCTTCCGGCGCCGCTGAATCGCTTAACCGCGCCACCGGACAGGCTTCGTTTGCCACTGCCGCATCGGAGCCGTCGGCGTAGATCTCAGCCTCAACACCCAGCGCTCGCGCCCGCCGCTTCAACATGATGCAGTGTGTGCTGACGGCATCACCCGAGATCAGGGCGTTCAACAGAATATGCAGTCTCATCGTGATGGCACCGATCTGGAGCCGGCGAGTCCAGCCGCCGCGGTCCTATGAAACGGAAATCTCACCTTCCGGAACTCGCGCCGCATGCCCCTGATGAGACAGCAACCGGGTGACCGCTTCTATCTCCGTGGCAACGCCACAGGCTTCCATGCTGAACTCCTGGATAGGACGTGTGTACCACGGCAGCAACGCGGCCACTGCCCGCATTATCAAATTAGTGTGCCGCGGATAATTCTCGGGAATCCTGCCTACTCGCGCGGCCGCATGTTGGAGCCCGGCAACGCGGTTCCGCAGCCGCTCGAGCGCAGCCTGCAACTCCTTAGAGGGAACCGTGGCATGACGGTTGTCCCGCACGCCATCCTGATCAGCAGGCCCGCTGACCGGCATACCTAGTTCCCGCTCAAGCAGTGTTTGCAGAGTCGGCTCAGAGACCATTCCGACGACACTCCTCTTTTTTCTGTCGGCCCGCCGCTGCCTGAAACAAATCCAGCAAGATATGTTGTCTTGCCCCGGGCCCGTTATATTGCGATTATTAGGTTAGCATGACGCCTATCCAGGTTGACATCCTGGCCGCGGCGCGACGGCGCGCTGAACAGCGTGGCGCCGAAAACGAGTGCGGCCGGCGCTTCCAGGCGTTTCTTGAGGAGTTCGCCTCACGGAGTGAATTCGACTCCCTGGGGCTTCGTCAATTGCTTTTGGCGATACACTCCCGTAACGGCCTGTTGGAGGATCCTCCGGCCGGAGTGCGCTCGCGTTTGAAACACCTGCTTGTGCGTCAGCTGATGCTTTTCCGCTGGTGGCTGAGCGGGTTCCTGCTGCTTAGGGATGGCACGCTCGACGTCATCGCTGCCGGCCTGATGCGGGAATGGCAAGCCCGGACAGATTTAGAGAAAGAGTTGCGCGCAGAACTCGTTGAATTGCGCTCGCGGCTCGACGCTTTGGAGCGTAATGGCAAGAAGGCTTGAATGGCCGCTGACCTTCAGGCCGGCGCGGATCGACCAATTCTGCCCGGTTGTCCAAACTGAAGGCGCAATTGGCAACGAAGTCCTCGCTCTGCACGAGTTATTTCGTTCCTGGGGCGTGGAGTCCAATATTTTCTCTGAACGCGCGGGCCGCCAGGCGGGTATACCAATCCGCCCGTGGAGCAATCATTCCACCCGTGCGGACGACATTATTCTGGTTCATTATTCGCACTGGTCGGAGCTATTTCCTAAGGTCTTCACCTCTTCAGCGCAAAAACTCCTGCTCTATCACAACATCACACCACCGGATTTTTTTGCCGCGCATTCGTTGCGCCAGGAACTATCCTCCCGCCTCGCCATTGAGGCTTTGCCGGCTTTTTCAAATACGATCGCCTGCAGCATCGCACACTCCGAGTTCAGTGCCGCCGATCTGCGCCGCGCCGGCTATGACAACGTCATGGTGGTGCCGTATCTATTGCGCCGCTCGCTATACGAACAACCCGCCAATCCGGCATTGCTCGCCACACTGCGCGCCAACCATGCGCCCACGCTGCTGGCCGTGGGCCGCATTGCTCCGCATAAGAGCCTCGAACAGACTTTTCTGACTCTCGATTATTTAGTGCGCCATGTCGACCCGCGCTGGCGGCTGGTGATGGTGGGCGACTGGGGCGGTTTCGAGCTCTACTATACACAACTATGCGAACTGGCGGAGCGGATGGGCCTGCGCACCCACACGTTCACCGGGCGCGTTCGCCAACCCGACCTGCTGGCCTATTATGAATGTGCCGATGCGTTACTCTGCGTCAGCGCACATGAGGGCTTCGGAGTTCCACTGGTGGAAGCGATGGGACGCGACGTACCGGTCTTCGCAGCAGCGCACGGAGCCATGCCGGAGGTACTGGGTGGCGCCGGAGTCACATTGCCAACCGCTGATCCCGCTCACGCAGCTGAAGCCATAGCTCTGGTTACCGAATCGTCAACGCTGCGCCCAGCATTGCTGGCCGCGCAACGCTCCCGCGCCGCCGAATTCTCCCCCGCTGTGGTGCAGGACTGTTGGCGGCTCCTGCTGGGCGCACAGGCGGCACACGCAGGCCAAATGGCGCCCGGCGCCTCCGTTTCGTCAGGAGCCGAATGAACCACGTTAACCTCGAATCCTTGCTTTGCTGCCCGGCCTGCCGGGGAGAATTGCAGCTCTGTTGCCGCGTCAACACTCCCTCCCAGGGTGACAAGTCAGGGCTTTTTTTCTGTGCGCACTGCGATGAGGTTACCGGAGTGAGGCGTGCGTTCCGCTACGACTTTTTACACTTCGATCGCGTCGCGGCAAACAACGTTCTGGCCCGCCACGGCCGGGATACGGAGCCTCTTTCGACGCTCGACGGCGTGGTCCGGCGTGAAGCTTTGCCGTTTGACGATCCGCGAATTGAAACGAGTGGCAGTTGGCAGAGCTGGACCGACCGTTACCTGCTCAGCCATGGCCTCGCCGGTGATGAACTCAGCTATACTGGCGAGTTTCTCGATGCTGGCGTGCGCCTGATGCGACACCCGTGGAGCGGCATTGCCGCATTGTGGATTGACGGCCGGTTGGTGGCGGAGGTGGATCTGTACCAACCGAAGTGGTCTGAGGTGAGCTGGTTCCCCGTCGTGCATGACCTTCCGCCCGGCAGACACACGTTGCGCATTACGCCCAGCGGCCGCCGCAACCCCGCAGCCCGGGGCGCTCAGATCCTGCTCGAAGAGATTGTCGTCACACGCCTGGATAGCAGTGGTTCGGCCACGCCGCCAGCGCGTCCAGCCATCGACAGAGCCTTGCCGCTGACGCCCTCGGCCGCGGCGCTGATTGAGACCGTTCCGCCGGACGGCTGGATTCTCGATTGTGGTGGCGGCGATCGCTCGCTGGACGATCCGCGCTACGTCAACCTTGAATATCAGGAGTTCGAGCAGCCCGTCGTTTACGGCGACGCGATGCAGTTGCCGTTTCGAGATAACAGTTTCGATCTACAGATCAGCCAAGCTGTGCTCGAACACATTCAGAACCCGTTCCGGGCCGTGCGCGAGATGCTGCGCGTCGCCAAGCCCGGTACGCTGGTTTGGGCCGGAGTCGCGTTTTTGCAGCCGCTGCACGCCGCTCCATCGCATTACTTCAACACGACGGTGGAAGGGCTGGCCGAGCTGTTTGCTGATTTCGACATCGAAGATCTCTCCTGGAACGGTCCGCTCTCATTCACCGTGGACTGGCTGCTCAAGGCATCCAATGTAGCGGAAAAGCTTGAGCTCGGAGAATACCAGCACCTGGTTGAACGCTTCCGCCAGCTGGACCCGTTAGTCAGCTACGAGGATCTGCGCAGCATCGCCTCCGGCGTCGCGGTACGGGCGCGCAAGCCGCTAGCCGGTGCCCGGGGCAGGCGCCTTGTGCCCGCGGTCCAACCCGCCGCAAGTCCAACTGTGGAATCCGAGATTACAGCGCTTCTCGGGCGCGGAAAGCCCGCTGACCTGAAAGCCGCCGTAGAACTGATCGACCGCCTCCCTGCCCCAGCAGCACTTCCAGACGACGCCACCGTGCGCTTGATGTCCGACGTCGCTTTCGCCGCTGAGGCCCTCGGCGATTACGAACTGTGCGCCGATCTCTTCTCCCGCGCGCTGCAGTACCCGGTTGTCGAGGTCAATCTGCATGCCGGCGCGCACTACCGTCGCGGCGTCAATTTTGAACGGCTGGGACGCTGGCGCGACGCCATCGGCGCCTACGGCGATGCGTTGCGGCTCGGTCACGACTGGGCTCATATGCTCACCGCAGCGCGCTGGAGGCTGTCCAGATTGCTGTTGGCCGCCGAAGAATACGCCAAGGCGGAAACGCTCATTGAGCAATTAACGGGCGAACTGCCTCATCCTGAAATCGATATCCAGCAGGTGGAGCTCAACCGCGGCCGCTGCCAGTTCCACCTCGGGCGCCTGGACTCCGCCACGGAGACACTTGAACGAGCGTGCAAGATCGATCCGGCCTCGCGTGCGGCGCTCGATACCGACACGCTACTGGCTGAGATCTATGAAACACTTGGCCAATCGGCCCCGGCGCTGGTCTGCTACGGCCGGATGATGCAAAACCCGCTGGCCTCCGAGGCGGTGCGCCGGGCAGTGGCCACACGCCTGGAGCGTGGGCGCGGCTAGTGCGGCCAAAGAGCTCTCTCGGTTGTTGAACGGATGTTCAGCGGCCGATAGCCGCCGTCAAGGGCAAAAATGAATGGTGGAGGCGGCGGGAGTTGAACCCGCGTCCGAAATGGTCTGCCTCGACAAGACTACGTGCGTGTCCGGTTCATTGGGGTCTCGGCCGCCAACATTAGAGACCGGCGAAGAAGCCAGCGGCCCAGTCTGATTGATCTCAACCCGGCAGCCTCAGACGGTGGCCACCGGACCTATCCTGCAAAATGACGTCGTATCCGGAATGCGCAGGCTCGTCCCGGGCGGCGGCTACCTAATTAATTAGGCAGCGTATGCAAACTGCTGATTGGCAGTTGTTGGTTTTCCGATCGTTTTACGGGAGCTCGGAACCCGGCACGCCTCATCGCTTCAATCCCATCCCGTCGAAGCCGTTTCG
>CAYZIX010000171.1:0-10413 GCA_964478395.1 uncultured Candidatus Solibacter sp. | reverse complement strand
GGTCTGCGCGGGCGAGGTGAGCACGCGCATCGCCTCCGTGGCGGCCAGCAGCAGTTGATCCGGGCGATTGATGCGGTCCCAGTAGCGCGAAACCGGCTTAAAACAATCGTTCACGGAAATGTCCTGGCTGTGCTCGCTCTCCAGTTGCTGCAACACGGGCCCGACGTTGCGGCGCGCGAAGATGTCGCCCGGCAGCAGCAGCACCGGCAGGCGGTTGATGGTGGCCGTTGCCGCACCGGTCACCATGTTGGTGGCGCCGGGCCCGATCGAAGACATGCAGGCGAACGTCGCCATGCGGTTGCGGCGCTTGGCGTAGGCCGCGGCAATGTGCACCGAGGCCTGTTCGTTGCGGCTCAGATAGTACGGCAGGTCGAGGTTCTGTTGCAGAGCCTGGCCCAGACCGGCAATCACGCCGTGGCCGATGATGCCCCAGACGCCCTCGATGAAGCGGTTTTCCTTCCCGTCGCGCTCAACATACTGGTTCTTCAGAAAGCCAGCTAGTGCCTGCGCCATCGTCACGCGTCGCGTCTTCATAACAACCTCCTCGCCATCCATTTCGCCGTGCGGTCCAGGTCGCGGTCACGGTGCTTCTCCATGGCCAGCATCGCCTCTTCAACCGTCCAGCCCTCGTGAATAATCCCACCCACGGCCTCGGCCATGGCCAGCGGATCCTCATCACCCGGATAGAGAACATTGCGGCCAACCAGCGCGCCACGCACGTTCGGCCCGGCTTCCAGCGCCTTGGCCACCTCGCCCAGGAACGGCCGCGGATCGCCGGCCGACTCGCCGCCCAGCAGCAGGATCGGCAGCGTCGTCGACCGCGCCACCAGTTCATAGCCCGGCGCGTAGGGCAGCTTCAGCCAGAGATAGCGGCTGGAATCGCCCAGCGCCGACGCCACGCCGGCCAGGCGCGCCAGCGCCGCCGAATCCTTCAACGTCGCCCAGCCCTTCTCCGTGCGCTTCACCGACAGCGGCTCAAGAAACGTCGGTAACGCCAGCGCGTTGGCCGCCGTGATGGCGCGCGCGGCTTCGACAATTGTTTTGATCGACGCCGGATCGTCTTCACAAACGCGTAACAGCAGCTTAGCGCCGTCCAACCGCCAATCCACGCACGTCCGCGGCGAGGGCCCGGTAACCGGATCGTCCAGTTCCCAGACGGAACCGGCCAGTCCGCCACGGTTGAGGCTGGCGATCATCAGCTTGCCGTTCAGCAGCGGCGGCGCGCCGTCTTCCGTCAGCAGCCCATCGAGAATGAACAGGTCCTCCAGAATGTCCATCGTGGCCATGATGCCATCGACGGCGTCGCTCATCAGTACACGCACGATACGCGCCAGATAGCCGCGCCGGTCCGCCATCGCCAGCGGATTGGCGCCCACTTTCGTCACGCCGCGCGCCGGATGGTCGGCCGCCAGAATGTTCAACTTCCCTGTGGGAGCCAGCGTTTCACGCCGTTCCCGCGCATGCGCCACGCGCAAACCATAGCCCGGATCTGAAACGCGAACCTCGGTGACGCGCGCCACCAGGGCGCCGGGCAAAAACTCACTCTCTGCAAACATGGATGGTTTCCTTATTTCCTTTGCGACGCCATCATAGCGCGCACTTCGTCCAGCGTTGGCATCGCCTCTGAACAACTCAGCCGGCTGACAACAATCGCCGCCGAGGCGTTGCCATGATGCAGGCACTCTTCCACGTTCTCACCACGCAACAGCGCCGAGAGGAAGCCGGACGCAAAACCGTCGCCGGCGCCGATGGTGGATAGCACTTCCACCTTGTATGGCGGCAGGAACACCGACTCGTCACCCTGCCAGACGCGCGTGCCCTGGTCGCCCAACTTCGACACCACCATCGGCACGGTCTTACGGAGCTTAGCCGTAGCTTGATCAAGATTGTCGACACCCGCCACTAGCATCAACTCCGGCTGGTTGCCAATGATTACGTCCACCCACGGCAGCGCCAGCCGCACGGCCAGCCCGGCCAACTCCGGCCGCGGCCACGACATCGACCGGTAATCCACATCCATCACCACCGTGCAACCAGCCGCCTTGGCGCGCTCCAAGGCCAGGTAGGTGGACTCGCGCGACGGCGAAGCGCACAGTGACGTCCCATTGGTGATGAACATGCGCCCGCCGCAGGCGTATTCAAGGTCGGCCGCATTCACTTCCAGTTTGGTGTCCACTGCGTCGTGGCGGTAAAACACCTGCGGGAAGTGGTTCGGCGGCGAGATCTCGGTCAGGCACAACGACGGCTCAAAACCGGCGGCGGTTTGCACGTGCGACGTATCCACCTTCTCGGTATTGAGGAAGTCGCGCAGGAACTGGCTCAGGCTGTCGGCGCCAAGCGCTGCAATGATGCCAACCCGCGCGCCCTGCCGGGACAGTCCCACGGCCATGTTGGCGCTGGAGCCGCCCAGGTAGCGCGTGAAGCGCCGCGCCTCGGCCAGCGGCTTATAGGTGTCTTCCGAATACAGGTCGTAGCCAATCCGGCCAAGCACAACCACGTCGAGCATCATTTGCCTCCCACCAGTGGCAAGCGCGGGTCCTTCTCCGTCCACGTCGAGCGCACCCACGCGAGTTCCGGATCATCGCTCGCTGCCATCGAGCGCGCTGAACCGGCCAGCGCGTTCAGATAGTAAACGTCGTAACCGTGCGCGGCCACCACCGGATGGTAGCCCTCCGGCACCAACACCAGCTCGCCGTCGCGCACTGTGATGGTTTCATCCAATGATCGATCGGCGTTGTAGACGCGCTGAATCGCCCAGCCCTCGGGCCGGTTGATGCGGTAATAGTAGACCTCTTCTAGATCCACCTCGCCAGGCGGGCTATGCACGTCGTGCTTGTGCGGTGGGAAGCTGGACCAGTTGCCGCTCGGCGTGTAAACCTCCACCACCAGCAGACGGTCAGCCGGAAATGATGGCGGCAACATGGCGTTGATCTGACGCGTGGCATTGCCGCCGCCGCGAATTTCGATGGACACCTCGTTCGGCGTCACCAGACGGGCTGGGAATTCCCGCGTCGCCTCGGAATAGCAAAGCGCCAGATCGCAACCGTTCTCACTCTGGACTGTAAATCTCGTGCCAATGGGCAGATAGAGCGTGTGCGGCATACCGTTGAACACGTGTGCACGCCCGCCCACAAAAGGCCACTTCCCGCGCGAAGAGTCCACCGCGCACACGCCGCCCAACGGCACGATGGCCAACTCGCGCGTCCCTGTCTCGCCTGAAAAGCTTTGGCCCGGCATGAGCACCCGAGTCTCAAAACTCAGATACTCGTAGCCGAAATCCTCACGCCGGTCGCGGTATTTCTCCGCGCCCACCAGCAGTTTGTTCATGACTTCTCCTTCGGCGGCGCGGTCGAGCCGCGCACCACCAACTGGCCCGGCACCTGCGTATGGTGGTCACGCATGGCGCCAGCCATCAGTTCCATCAGCAGTTCCATCGCCATGCGGCCCATTTCGTACATGGGCTGATGCACGGTAGTCAGCGGCGGGTCAAGGTACTGGATAATCGGCAAGTCGTCAAAGCCCGTCACCGAAATGTCGTCCGGCACTCGCAGTCCACGCGCGCGAATCTCGCGTAGCGCACCCAACGCGGTCATATCGTTGTAGCAGAAGACCGCTGTCGGCAATGGCGCCAAGTCCAGCAAGCGGCGCGTCGGCTCACCGGCGCCTTCGCTGCGGCCATCGCCGTATTCAACGTACCGGTCTTCGATTTCGAGCCCCGCAGCCACCATCGCCGCCCGAAAGCCGGCAAAACGCTCGGCATCGGATTGATGGCCCAACCGGTCGCCGATGTAGGCGATACGGCGGTGGCCCAGCTCAATCAGATGACGGGTCAGCGCGCGGCTGCCTCCAACGTTATCGATCATCACCGAGTGCGCGAACTCGCTAGGGTGCTGATTGTTCAACAGCACCACCGGCACTTCCATCTTCGACAGCTCCGGCACGTGCAGCGCGCCGACGCGCGACGATGTGACGACAATGCCGTCGACGCGGCGCTCGCGGAACGCCCGCACCACCATCATTTCGCGCTCGGCGTCGGCGCCGGAATTGGCCAGGAAGACCGAGAATCCGCAGTCGGTCGCGAGTTCCTCAATCCCATGTACAACGCAGGCGGCAAATTGATCGGCAATGTCGGTTACTACCACACCGATACTCTGCGTTCGGCGCGTCACCAGACTGCGCGCGGCAGCACTGGGAGTATAGCCTGCCTCTTGCGCCACCTTGCGAATCAGCTCCGCAGTTTTGGGGTTGACCAACGGGCTGCCGCGCAAAGCGCGCGAGACCGTGGAATGCGATACGCGGGCCAGACGGGCAAGGTCTTTGATCGACGACTGCTTGACCATAGTTATGAAACAATCCGCGCCCCTGCACACGTGTGCAGAAACCACTGATTGATTCTATGCCGTTGCTTTTCGCTCTGTCAATGGGACTCTAGTTCAGATAGTAGGTGCGGTAAAGCGAATCGCGTTTCCGTGGCGTGAAACCGGCATCGCGGATCAAGCGGCGCAGCTCTTCTTCGCTGGAATGATTCTTCGTACCGGCGGCGCTGACGACGTTCTCTTCAATCATGATGCTGCCTACATCGTTAGCGCCGAAACGCAGTCCGACTTGACAGGTCTTCAGGCCCTGCGTCACCCACGACGACTGCACATTCAGCACGTTTTCCAGATAGAGCCGTGCGACGGCCAGCGTTTTCAGGTATTCGACGCCGCTCGCCTCTTCCTTCACCGTGCGTCCCAGGCTGGTGTGCTCGGGCTGAAAGGTCCATGGGATAAACGCCGTGAAGCCGCCCGTCTCTTCCTGAATCTGACGTACCGTTTCCAAATGGCGCACGCGCTGTTCCAGCGTTTCGCCGCAGCCGAACATCATGGTGGCCGTGGTGCGCATGCCCAGACGATGCGCGGCCAGATGCACGTCGATCCACTCCTGCGTGGTGCACTTCAGCCGCGAAATACGCTGCCGCACACCATCGTCGAGAATCTCGGCACCACCGCCGGGAATGGAGCCCAGGCCGGCGTCGCGCAGCCGCGCAATGGTGTCGGTGAGCGAAAGGCCGCTGACCTCGGCGATGCAATGAATTTCAGGCGCCGAAAAACAGTGCAGCCAGACGTCAGGGAAGCGCGTATGAATGGCGCGCAGCAACCCCTCGTACCACTCAATCTTCAGATCCGGATTCAGCCCGCCCTGCATCAGGATACCGGTACCACCCAGATCCACCGTCTCCCGCACCTTCTCAAGCACCGTGTCGTAATCGAGCACATAGCCTTCCTTGTGGCCCATTGGCCGGTAGAAGGCACAGAACGTGCAGTACTCAGTGCAGTAGTTCGTGTAGTTGATATTGCGGTCGATGATGTAGCTGACCACGCCTTCCGGATGCAGGCGCCGGCGTACTACGTCAGCGGCCATACCCAGGCCAACGAGGTCGTCGGACCGCAACAGATCGACGGCTTCTTGCTCAGTCATCATCAGTGTCAACGCTCCAGGCTACGGGCAGATTCCAAGTAGAGACGCAGACCAGCTTCCTCGTCGGCACCAAGGTGATAGATGATGTCCTGAGTCAGATATCGGCGCACCAGATCCACGGAGAAGCCCCTGCGCTCCGCCTCTTCTTGAATGATAGCGTCCATCGACGCCTCGCCGTAAGCCAGCGAATCATGCAACAGCGTGGTGATGTGGCTATCGATAGCCTCCGAACGACCGGCCCAGACAGCAAACACCATCGGCAGACCCGTCAATTTCGCCCATGCCTCACCCAGATCCAGACACGGGTAGTCAACCTTAGCCGGATCAATGGCCAGCGCCGCATCGCCAATCAACAGCGCGGCATCGTGCCGGGACAACATCTTGGGCAAATCCGGCTGCATCACTTCGAGTGCCGGCCGGCAGCCATAGCGGCGGTCGAGAATGACGCGCGCCAGTTGTACCGACGTGCGCGACCCGGCATCGACCGCCAGCGAGCGGATCTCGGTATACGGCTTCTTTGAGATCAGTAAAATGCTGCGAACCACACCGCGGCAGGCGATGCCAATGGCAGGCACGCGGCTGAGCCCGTTGCGGTCCATCTCAATCACGGGGACCAGTCCGACTGCGGCCTCGCCGGCGACAACGCGCTGGGCGCAGATGGACGGAATGGCGAAGGAAAGTTCGACCAGCTCGCTTTGTGGACCACGCATCGTTCCCCACGCCAGGGGCGCCGTATTTAGGTAGCTGACTGCACAAACGCGGGGCTTGTTGGACAATGTTGTTGGCTGCGTCAAGTCAGAGTTTAGCACCACATTAATGGCGCAACGAACGAATACGAAGCAGCAACCTCACCATTCCATAAACTAACAGCAACAACAGGCCGAATTGCAGACAAGGCCCGATCCATAGGTGCGGCCGGGGTTCCATCACCGCCGACGCCAGCGAAACTACCGCCCCAGCGTTCATCAATATCAACGCTCCGAGCAGGAACGCCAGACGGCGATACTTCAGCGCCTTCGACTCGTTGTCGGTGAAGATCTCCGGCGCCGACGCGTCGGCGGTCCGGAAATACTGCCAATTGAAGTACCGGCAGACGTTTTCCCAACCGGCGTCGCGGCACAGGTTCAGATAATCGCGCAGCGCCTCGCCCGTCTCCGAGCGGTAATCCAGCCGGTAGCGGACCTCGGCGGCCGGCCCACGACGAAACAAAAAGCAGATTCCGCCCCGCTCCAGATGACAGCCCTGACCGGCCATCGACTCCAGCCAGCGCTCCTCACGTTCGTCCGACCATGCGAAAAAGAACCGCCAGCGCGTCAACGTCTCGCTCATCGTCCACTCCCATTGCCCGACAAAATCCGTTTCGACAGGGCGGCCAGCGCCTCCAGCCGTGCGCTCTCCAACTCGACCACCCGGCGGCCCAGCGGGGTCAGCACATAAGTCTTCCTGCGTTCCTCTCCTTCGCCCTCGCGCTCGATCAGGCCCTGATCGAGTAGTTTCGTCAGAGCCCCATAGAGCGTGCCCGGCCCCATCCGGATAGCGTTGCTGCTGGCCTCGCTGATCACCTGCATCACGCCGTATCCGTGGCGCGGCTCGGCCAGCGCGACAAGAATCAGGAAGGTCGATTCGGTGAGCGGAAGATAGCGTTCTGCTGCTTTGTCCATATCGACTCTCGACATATCGCTTATCGATATATCGTTACTCGATATATTGCCCCATGGCGAAGTGCCTGTCAAGTTCTAGTCGCTTATACCGGCGAGATTGAGAATCGAAGGGCGGCAATGGTAAGATTTAGGAGAAGCGGGCCACCCTAGCTCAGCTGGTAGAGCGGCTGATTCGTAATCAGCAGGTCGCCGGTTCAATCCCGGCGGGTGGCTCCAGTCTTTCCCTTCCGCTTCCCTCAACTATCCCAGACAAGTTAGCCTCCAATGGCGGTGGACTCTGCCCGTACCTATGCGCAGCGGCAGCCCGCGCCACTTCGCTGGAGGTATCATATTGGCGGTCGCGTATTTCTGGGAATGAACGCTTTTGAGCACACAGCAATTCGAGATTACGTAACGATGGAAGCCGGACAAACGCTAGACATATGCGTCGGAGTTTATTTGCATCGCGTGTCGGGTTCTCCAATTTGGCTACGCACTGCACACGGTAAAGGACACTCCTAGTGCAACGGCCAACTCAACTTGCCGGCCGGGAGGCATTCACTACCCAGCATCAAAGTTCCTTGCGTACGCTCGGACACCGCCCGGATAGGAACGCCGAATTGATCAACCGCGTCCGCCAGACTTACGTCTATAGGCTGATGCGCCGGCTGGGTCTATGGGAGTGGCTCGCACCCCCGTCTGAAAGCAGCGCGCGCGCCCTGCCGGCTCGCACCCGGCCATCACGCGGCTTGAAACACATTGCCGTAGACCTGACACCGATTCTGCCCGGAGGGGAAAACGGCGGGGCCAAGATCATGACGCTCGAACTGATCCGTGCCCTTGCCGCCGGAGCGCCCGATTGTCATTTCACCCTGCTAACACCAGATCGGTGTCACGATGAACTTGCGGTTTTGGATGCGCAAAATGTGACGCGCTTCTGCGTAAACCAGGCCACCGACAAGCCGAGGCGGCCAGCATTACTCGATTCCCTCTACCGCCGGCTAGCAGCCGCTCCGTCGGCCACCAATCTGCTCGGCGAGCTCAATGCGGACCTGCTGTTCTGCCCATTCACCTCACCGAACTTCAGTTACTTGGACGTCCCCCTGGTGAGCGTCGTTTACGATCTTCAATACCTCTACTACCCGCAATTCTTCGACAACACCGAAATCCTAGGCCGTGACCACGCCTTCCGGCAGGCATGTCTCTACTCCGATCGGGTAGTCTGCTGCTCCGACTTCGTCCGGCAGACAATATTGGACAATTCTGAACTTGCACCAAGTCAAGTGGATGTCATTCCAATCCGGCTCCCTGAACGCTTCGGAAAACGAAAGGATCAACGGCAAAACACTCTGCTCTCTTCGCTAGGACTCAGCGCTGGCAGGTATCTGCTTTACCCCGCAAATTTCTGGCTGCACAAGAACCACGAACTATTGTTGACCGCTTTCGGAATGTACCGCACAGCTCATCCGGACTCCGGCCTCAAGCTCGTGTTCACCGGCGTTGCAGACACCAGGCGGGACTTCGTTCAGGAAGCTTGCCGGCGCATGGGCCTGGACGGCGCCACTGTGTTTGCCGGGTATCTGGCCGATGAAGACTTGCACCAGCTAATGGAAGACTGCGCCGCACTGATCTTTCCATCTCTGTTTGAGGGCTTCGGCATGCCGCTGACGGAGGCGATGGCCGCAGGTAAGCCCCTGCTGCTGAGTAACGCCACCTCGCTTCCGGAGGTTGCGGGTGATGCCGCTCTGTATTTCGATCCCAGAAAACCGGCGGAGATAGCCAGTGTCATTGAGCGTTTTGAAAGCGAGCCAGATTTGCGTGCCCAGCTGGGTCAGCTCAGCAAGCAGAGGCTGCTGAACTTTAGCGGTCTGGACGAGATGGCTCGTCGCTATCTGGAAGTGTTTCACGCTGCCGCCGGCCAACCTGTTTCAGTCAGCCTTCCGGCCATCGGGGGCGAACAATGACCACCGGGCGTACCAGCAACGAGCATGCAAAGTCCCGCTTGAGAATTGGATTCGACGTCTCGTTAACAGGGCGGGACAAAGCCGGGTGCGGTCATTACACCGCGGAATTGATCCGGCATCTGGCCGCCCGCGACACCACAAACGAATATCTTCTGTATCCCAACGTCGGCGACATCAACTGGGATTCGCAATGGAAGAACTCGACTTTCAACAGCGCACAGGCCAATTTCAGACTTTGGAGCGTCGCCCAAAGCTTCGCCGAGTCGCAGCAGTTCTGGCGGAATCCGGGCTCTGATTTCGACGCTCGGCTCGGCCGCCCAGACATTATCCATGCCAACAGTTTCTTCTGCCCGCACGGCCTGAACCACGCCCGGCTGGTTTACACACTGTACGACCTAAGCTTCATTGAAGAGCCTGATTGGAATACGGAAGACCATCGGACATCCTGTTTCGCAGGCATCTTCCGCGCCAGCCTTACGGCTGATCTGATCATTGCCATTTCAGAATTCAGCCGGCGTCATTTCCTTACAACCTTCCCGCACTATCCGGAAGATCGCGTCAAACTCGTCTATCCGGCCAGCCGCTTTGCGGGGGCGGCCGCCGGCGCTCGTCCGGAACGGTTTGTGGGGTTGCCGCCTGAATCGTTTTGGTTGTGCCTGGGCACAATCGAGCCGAGAAAGAACCACCGCCGTTTGCTCGAAGCCTATCGCACGCTCAAGACAATCTGCCCGGAGGCGCCGCCGCTTGTCCTGGCGGGTGGCAGTGGGTGGTTGATGGACAGTTTTCCGAACAGTGTGGATAGCTCCACGTTTCGCCGTAACGTCATCATGCCGGGATATGTTTCCGAGGCGGAGTTGTCCTGGCTGCTGAGAAACTGTTTAGCGTTGGTCTATCCTTCATTGTTTGAAGGTTTCGGCATGCCCGTCGCCGAGGCCCTGAGCGTGGGCACACCGGTGATCTGCTCCAACACGTCCTCGCTGCCCGAAGTGGCCGGCGACGCCGCGTTGTACTGCGACCCGCTCGATCCCCAAAGCATTGCCGTTGCAATGAAGCGGCTTTGGACAGGTGAAGTGGATAGACAGCAACTGAAGAAAGCCGCGGTCATCCAGGCTCGCCGCTTCTCCTGGAACGCTTCAGCCGCGCAATTGCTCAAGCTCTACGAACACGTCATGAGCATCGGCCACCTGCACCCCGCGCCTGAATACTAGAGAATATATTTTCAGGCCTGTTTATTTTGTTTGCCCTGTAACCCCATAGGGGGCGTCTGCGTGTCTGTTCGTAATAGGTTCTCATTCGTATAAAGTGAACCCGTTGGCGTTGATCCTAAGGAGTCGTTGGATACCATGCGT
>CAYZIX010000170.1:0-10460 GCA_964478395.1 uncultured Candidatus Solibacter sp. | reverse complement strand
ACGCGCCAGTTGAACAGGCCGCCTTCGATGGTGGCGTGCGCCGGATCGAAATAATAACCGGCCTGCGGGAGCTTACTCAGGATTTCCCGGTAATCCCACACGGCGCAGCCGAAGTACGGGCCGGAGTGGTTGTGCAGGCCGGCAGTGAGGCCGTAGGAAGACGACAACTCGATCAATGCCTTCGCCCGTTGCGCCGTTTTAGTAAGCGTTTCGGCCACTTGCGGATCGCGCTGATAGGGCCAGTAGCCGGGCTTGTAGAGCTGGATGCCCAGCTTGCGCGCGGCCTCAAACGTCGGCTTGGCTGCCGGATCGGAGGCGTCCTTCAACTCCGTGGTAATCATCGGCACGGTGATGCCATGTTTGGTGATGGCCTCAAACGCGCGCGGCAAGTCTTCGGCCACGCGTTCGGGGAGTACATGTCCCTTGGGACGCACGGTGAGGTCGACGCCGGCGAAGCCCAGCGCCTTGGCGTGCGCGCCGAGCTCGTCCCAGTTGTACTTGGCCAAGTGTTTGGAAAAGACGCACAGCGTGGGCCGCGCCGGCGTGGGCGCCAGCGCAGCGGCGGAGGTCAGCATGAATTCGCGGCGGTTCATGGCGTTTACCCCAGCTTGTATGGCGCGCGGTACTTGTAGCTCAAGTAACGGTTGGCCGCGGAGTTGTTGGAGAAGCGCTCGTCCTTGGCGTCCCATTCCAGATAGCTCTTGGAGCGCAGGGCGATGTGGCCCAGGATGCAGGCCGTGGTGGAGAGGTGGCCTTCCAGCACGTCGCAGTTGCACTTCTTGCGGGAGCGCACGCAGTCGAGGAAGTTGCGCGCGTGCGGATAGGTTTCGGCAAAACCGCTACCGCCCTGCTTCGCCTCCATCGCCGGCTTCTTTGAAGGACCGTAGGCGCGCTCGGTTTGGCGGTCCAGCGGCGTGCGCTGGCCGAACAGCATTTCGGTAGTCTTTTCCGGGACCACTTCCCAGCGGCCACTTTGCAGATACATGGTGCCCTTGGTGCCGCGGATTTCGAGCTCCGTGTTCTTGGCGTTGGGTGGCGCGCCGTTGGCGTTGTACTGCGAGAAGACCACCATGGTGCCGTCGTAATCCCACAGCACTTCGCACGTGTCTGGAATCTCGCGGTTATCCTGCACCGCGTAGCGGCCGCCCAGCGCGGTGACGGCGCGCGGCGACGCCTTGCCCAGCGCCATGCGGATGAAGTCCATGTAGTGCACGCCGAAGTTGGTGATCTGGCCGCCGGAGTAATCGTAGAACCAGCGGAAATTGTAGAACGCGCGGTTCCGGTTGTAGGGCACCTTGGGCGCGGGCCCCAGCCAGGCGTCCCAATCCAGGCCTTCGGGTGGCATCGAATCGGCCACCTTGCCGATGCCGTTCGGGAATTCGTTCTGTACGTGGAAGCCCTTGGCCACGGTGACGTGCCCCAGTCCGCCATTGCGGATGAACTCGGCCGCTTCGCGCAGGCTCTCCACGCTACGGCGGTGGATGCCCACCTGTGAGACGCGCTTGGTTTCGGCGGCCACCTCCACCATGCGCCGGCCTTCCCACACGGTGAGCGACAGCGGCTTCTCGCAATAGACGTCCTTGCCGGCGCGGCAGGCCTCGACAAACATCAGCGCGTGCCAGTGGTCGGGTGTGGCAATGACGACGGCGTCGACATCCTTATCTTCCAGCAGGCGCTGATACTGCTTGTAGCGCTTCGGATTGGCGCGCGACTTCTTCGCGGCGAAGTCCATGTAGTCTTCGCGCAGGTCGCAGATGGCGGCGGTCACCTGGTCGCCGTGCTCCAGGAAGGCATCGTGAACCTGATCGCCACGGTTACCCAGACCGATGTAGCCCATGCGGACCTTGTCGTTGGCTCCAAGGATGCGCGAGTAGCTGAGGGCCGTAGCGGCGGTGGCGCTGAAAGAACGTCGTGTCAGAGTAGTCATGTGCTCGAAACCCTAATCAATATATCCTGAGTGTGATGTCTGCGAAGCTGCTCACTCTCCTTGCCGGAGGCATGATGCTCATGCCTGCCGCTCCCCGCATTCTGGTTGAAGGTCACCGCGGCGCACGCGCCGCCATGCCGGAGAACTCCATCCCGGCGTTTGAATACGCCATCCAGGCCGGCGCCGATTATCTGGAGCTGGATCTGAACGTGACGCGCGACAACGTGCTGGTGGTGGCGCACGACCCGCTGATCAATCGGAAGCTCTGCGCCGGGCCGGAAGGCGAAACGACAATTCGCAAGATGACGCTCGCCGAGGTGAAGGCGTTCGACTGCGGTGCGCTGCCTAACGCCGATTTCCCGCGCCAAAAGCGGATTGTGGGCACACGCATCCCCACCTTTGAAGAGGTGCTCAAGCTGGCGTCGAAGGGCACGTTCCGCTACAACGTGGAGTTGAAGATCGATCCGCGGAAGCCGGAACTGGCGCCGTCGCCGGACGAGTTCGCGCGCATGGCCATCGCGGCCATCCGCAAGGCGAAGCTTGAAAAACGCGTCGTTGTGCAGAGCTTCGATTTCCGCGCGCTGCGCGCCATGCACGCGCAGGCGCCGGACATCGAGTTGGCGGCGCTCTATTCCGGAGCGGCGAAGGACTTCGTCCAGATCTCGAGTGAAGGGGCTGGCGCCAAGACTGTCTCACCGTACTTTAAACTAGTGACGCCGGAGCAGGTGAAAGCCGCGCACGAGGCGGGCCTGAAGGTGGTGCCGTGGACGCCGAACGAACCTGAGTATTGGGACCAGATGATTCAGGCCGGCGTGGACGCCATTATCACGGACGACCCGGCCGGCCTGATTGAGTATCTGAAGATCAAAGGGCTGCGCTAGCTTTCGGTCACGGGCTTGGCCGGATCGACAAACAACCACGCCACCGCGCCGCAGGCGCATATGCCCGCGGTGATCAGGAACGCCGTGGCCCAGCCGAAGTGATCGGCCAGGATCGGTGTGAGCGATGCCGTAATGGCGCCGCCAATCTGATTGGCCATGTTCATGAAGCCGGAGACGACGCCCGCCGAAGGGCCTGAGATGTCGGCCGAGACCGACCAGAACGAGCTCTGCGAAAGGTAGAGCGCGCCCGCGCCGCCAGCCAACAGCAGCACGGCGGTATAGGAGTTGGCGGCCAGCGGTCCGAAGGCGACGAACACTGCCGATGCGCCCATGGCGATTGAGGCGAGTATGCAACGGCCTGTGCGGCGTCCGAAACGTGCAGTGAGACGATCGCTGATCCAGCCGCCCAGCGGGGAGCAGATGGCCATGGCGATGCCCGGCAGCGCGCCGAGGATGGCGCTCGACTTCAGATCAACGCCGCGCACCACGCGCAGGTAGATGAAGAACCACGTGAAATAGATGTAGGCGACGTAGCCGTAAGTGAAATAGGAGAGGCTCATCGCCGCTACGGACCGGCTGGACAGGATCTGCCGCCAAGTGACGGGCGGAGCCGAAGGCGCGCGCGCGGCTGCGGGTAGACCCGTCTCGATGACCTCGGCTTCCTTCTCCGAAACCCACGGGTGGCCGTGCGGCACGTCGCGCGCCATCCAATACCAGATGACGCCGATGAACAGCCCGAGGGCCGCGCTGATCCAGAACGACGCCTGCCAGCCGAGGTTGTTGATGATGTAGATGACCAGTGGCGCCGAGACACCCGCGCCCACGCCCACGCCGGCGAAAATCAGCCCGTTGGCGCGTCCGCGCTCCGCGCTGGGAATCCATTTCGACACTAGCCGGTTCGATGCCGGGTAGACTACCGCCTCGCCCAGTCCTAGGGCGAAACGCACGCCCAGCAACACGAACACCGCGCCGGCAATGCCCACCGGCACCGCCGCCGTCAGCGCCGTGAAGACGGCCCACCACAGCGTGGCCAACAGCAGTGTCAGGCGCGGGCCGACGCGATCGACAAAGCGCCCGCCGGGCACCTGGAACAGCGCGTATCCAAGGACAAACGCGCTGAACACTGTGCCCAGTTGCGCGTTGGTGAGGCCAAACTCCTGTTGTATGGCCGGACCGGCAATGGAGATGTTGACGCGGTCCAGGTAGGCCGTGGCGCTGATGATGAACAACCAGAAGATGAGCAGCCAACGTAGCTTGTCGCGGAAAAGTGCACGCATGAGTGAACTCCAGTAGTGGTCGCTACCCAAAATATCAACTTCGTACCCACACCGTGCACGTTAAACTTCAACCGCCCCTTGCAGCAATGCAGCAATGTCCTTGATGCCGACGCCCGGCGTCGTGGGCACGCTCATCTTGCCGTCCTTGACGCGGATGGGCGTCTCGAACCAACTGCCGTAGCGCTCGATGCCGAGTTTGTACTCCTGATACCTGCCCACGTCGGGCACCACGGAGGCGAAGTGCAGCATGTAGACAAAGCCGAAGCCGCCGGAGATGTGCACGGTGGTGGGCATCTTGGCGACGGCCGCCATGCGCGCCACGCGAATGGAACGCACCATGCCGCCGTAATATTGCAGGTCCGGCTGCACGATGTCGACGGCGCGGTTGGCGATCATCATGCGGAAGCGCCACTCGCTGTACTCCTGCTCGCCCGCGGCCACGGGGATGGTCAGCGTGTCGGTGACTTCCTTCATCTGCTCCATGTGGTCGAACTCGCACGGCTCCTCGAAGTAGACGGCCTTGATGTCTTCGAGCATGCGGCCGACGCGGATGGCGTGCGGCGGATCGTAGCTGGAGTTGGAATCCGCGTGGATGGCGAAGTCGTCGCCGAAGGTCTTGCGGACCAGCGGGATCAGCGTGTCAGTGCGGCCCGGCAGGGCGTCGGCATTGCGGCTCATACGCCCGCCGACGCGGAACTTCAACGCCTTGGCGCCGGACTTGGCGGCCAGTTCCTGCAGGTAGGCGATCTCCTGTTGCGGCGTGGTGTCGCGCCGTCCGCTGGCCACGTAGACGGGGATCTCGGTGCGCACCACGTCGCCCACCATCGCGCCCAACGGCTTGCCGGCGATGCGGCCCAGCATGTCCAGGATGGCGAACTCGGCCCACGCCTGCGGGCTCCACAGCGCGATGCCATAGAGCTTGTAGTTGTCCTGGTAGCGGTAGAGCCCCCACAGCAACTCGTCCAGGTCGCGCGCGTCCTTGCCGATGAAGAACGGCGCGATGAGGTTGTTGAAGATGCGGTCCAGGTACTCTGGACGCGGCGGATTGGGCAACGAGATGCCTTCGGCGCCATCCTTGGAACGGACGTGGACGAAGTAGTCCTTGTCCTTTTTCAGGAGCTTCATCGACTCGATGATGACGGGCGACTTCAGCCCATCGCGCCGCAGCACCGGCAGCGCGCGCACGCGGTCCAGTTCGCGCGCATCGACAGCGGGAGCCACTTCGGCCGCGCCCGCCAATCCAGAAGCCAAGGCCCCACCCAACACATGCCGCCGGTTCATCTGCATTGCGGGCACCTCCGTGCCGCCCGGCAGTATATCAGTGCGTCTGGGCGGCGTCTCGCCAAGCCGTGCGGCTCACCGGGAACATGGCGACGCGGAACTTTGTCGCGCCGTAGGGCACCAAACGCACGCGCGCGGCCTTGCCTCCGGCCACCGGTTCGGCGGGCAACGGTTGTAGCTCCGTGGGCCGCCAGTCGAACTCGCGCACCGGCACGGCCAACTGCACCGGTGCGTCGAGTGACCAGTTCCACGTGGCGGGCATCGGACGCCGCACCACCCGGATGCGGCGCGCGTCACTGGGCGCAACATCCAGCGCGTAGCCAAAGCGCGCATCCGGCGCAGCCTCGTTCGGCGACTTGTCCGGGATCGCCAGCGCAAACAGCAGCGGGCCATAGCTGACGGTCGCCCAAGGGTTGTGGATGCCGGTGACACGCGACAACGCTCGCGACTTCTCGAAGTACTTTATGGCCGGATACGACGTCTCGCGGCCCTGCTCCACGTGCACCTGCATGGGGAAGTGCAGCTCCACCCGATCGCCCGCGCGCCACTCGCGCTCGATCTTGATGAAGCCGGCGTGTGCTGTAGCGGTGTCCACGGCACGGCCGTTCAGTCTGATGCCAGGTTTTGCGCACCATTGCGGCAGGCGCAGATAGAGCGGGAAGCGCGCGGGTTGCGCCGGCGTAACCGTCATGTGGATCTTGTCTTCGAATGGGTAGTTTGTCACCGTTTCGATGCGCGTCTCGACGCCTCCGGCGCGCGCCTGCACGGTGGACGGCCCGTAGAGCGCCGCGGCCAGCCCGTCGTCGAGCGTCGCCATCCACAGGTGCTGCGCGAAGTCTGGAATCACGCGGTTCAGATTGCCGACGCAGCACAGCACCTCGTGGCCGTAGGGCGTGTAGCGATAGCTGTCCTTGCCGGGGTTTTCGGGCTCCTCGGCCGGCAGCTTTTCGCTATAGCGGTTCGGGCTCTGGTAGTAGCACATGGTGCGGAAGTCGCGGTCCACCGGCGCCGGGCCGGCGTTGAAGAAGACCTTCTCGATGCGATCGGAAAACGACGCTTCGCCGGTCGTGCGCAGCATGTAAAGGTACGTCCACATCGATGCCGCGACGTTGCAGGTCTCCACATTTCGCGTTGCGCCGATGCCGGCGTGATACTCCTCGGAGGAGCTGACGCCGATGGGCAGCAGTTGCGTGCGGTCGTGCCAATCCAGCGCGCCCAGCGTCGCGTCCAGGTCGCGGTGGTCGCCGGTCCAGGTATAAAACATCAGCGGCAGGCGCAGGTTTTCATAGAAGACGACGCCGTGGTTGGGCGTGGCCTCATGCCGGTCCCACTGTTCGCGGATGTCGCGGTAGGTGCGCGTGGCGGTGTGGAGCAGCGCATGGTCCAGCACGGCGCGCTCGCCGCTGTAGACGTAGGTGTCGATCATCGGGTCGCCATTCACTGCGCCGATCACGCCTTCGTAGGTGGTATCCGGCGGGGTGAAGTCCTTGTAGACGCGCACCAGCGCCTGGAGCACACGCTCATCGCCCGTGGCCTGGTAGTAGGCCACCAGTGCGCGGCCCATATGCGAGTGGGCCCAGCTATTGAAGCGCGTGTTCACCACCGTCTTGGGCCGCCAGTAGACGAACGTCTCGCCACCGTTCAGCACGCCCTGAACCACCATGTCCAGGCGCGCGCGCACTTTGGCCTTCAGCGCCTCGTCGTCCAACATCCACGCCAGCCGCACCGCTCCGTCCAGCCAGTAGCTGGATTGTTCCAAGGGCCAGCCGGTGCCGTCCTTTTCCGCGCCGCGCGCCTTGAAGCCGAAGCCTTTCCAGGCCTCTCCATAAGTCGGTGAATACTCGTCCAGATGCCCGGTAATGCCGTGGCTGGCCGTGACGGCCCAATCCTTCAGCCAACCTGTGGGCCGCACGGCGCCGGCGGGCAACGGCAGGAAGGTTGGGCGCGCCTTCACCGCCGGATCGGTCAGATAGGTTTTGCGAGCGCGCTCCACCACGCCTACCGGGTCGGCCGCGGCGCAGCAGCAGGCAGTGAGTACAAAACCACAGAGAAGCTTCGTTGCGTGCATTCGCCGTGAAGTCTACCATGCGGGCACTGGGCGATGATATGAAGATGCGCATCGGGATCGACGCCGGCGGGACGTTCACGGATTTCGTGGTCCATCACGACGATGGCCGCCTGGAAAGCTTCAAGCTGCGCTCGAACCGGCGCGCGCCGCATGAAGTGATCCTGGCGGGCCTCCAGCGCATTGCCGCGCCGCGGCCGTGCGATGTGGTGCATGGTTCCACCGTCGCCACTAATGCACTGCTCGAACGCAAGGGCCGGCGCACGGCGTTTGTTACAACAGCAGGTTTTGAAGACCTGCTCGAAATCGGCCGCCAGAACAGAACCGAGCTCTACAACTTAACGCCCGCACCCAAGCGGCTGCTGATCCCGCCAGAGCTGTGCTTCGGTGTCCAGGAGCGCGCGCACGCTGATGGCAGCATCGGCAAGGCGCCTAGCGAGGCTGAGCTGAAGCGGCTGCGCACGAAGCTGCGGCGAGCCGGCGTCGAAAGCGTCGCCGTCTGCCTGCTGCACGCCTATCGTGTGCCGGATCACGAGCGGATGATCCGCGCGGCGCTGGGCGACGAGTTCTACCTCTCCATCTCGCACGAGATCTGCCCGGAGTTCCGCGAGTTCGAACGCGCCTCGACCACGGCGCTGAACGCCTATGTCGGCCCATTGATGCGCGACTACCTCACTGAGCTGGGCCGTCGCACGGAGCACCGCGTCTGGGTGATGCAGTCCAACGGCGGATCCATCACGGTGGACGAGGCGGGCCATCAAGCTGTGCGCACCATTCTCTCCGGTCCTGCGGGCGGCGTTGCGGGAGCGCTTACCGTGGCGCGCGCGTCGGGCTACGAGCAGGTGCTCGGCTTCGACATGGGCGGCACGTCCAGCGATGTGAGCCTGTGTGACGGCGCGCCGCGCGAAACCATGGAGGCGAGCATCGACGGGCTGCCCGTGCGTGTTCCGATGTTGGAGATCCACACGGTGGGCTCCGGCGGTGGCTCCATCGCACGCATTGATGCCGGCGGACTGCTGCGCGTGGGGCCCGAAAGCGCGGGCGCCGATCCGGGTCCGGCGTGCTACGGCGCGGGCGAGCAGGCCACGGTGACCGACGCGCACGTGGTGCTGGGCCGCATCGCCGCAAGCCAACTGGTGGGAGGCGAGATGACGCTGGACGTGGAACGCGCGCGCGCCGCGGTGGAGCGCGTGGCCACGCCGTTGAAGTTGGGAGTGGACGCGGCGGCGGCGGGCATACTGCGCGTGGCCAATGCCACGATGAGCCGCGCCATCCGCGTGGTGAGCATCGAGCGCGGGCACGATCCGCGCGACTTCGCGCTGGTGGCCTTCGGCGGCTGCGGCGGACTGCACGCCTGCGAGTTGGCCGAGGATCTGGGTGTGCGCACGGTGTTGGTGCCAGCGCTGGCCGGGGCGCTGTCGGCGCTGGGCATGCTGGTGGCTGACCGCGTGCGCGACTACGCGGCCGGCGTGCTGGGCCGCACGGATTATCGAGAGCAGTTCGAGGAGTTGGAGCAGCGTGCCCGCGCGGAGATGCCCGGTGCGCGGCTGGAGCGCTTTGCCGACCTGCGCTACCACGGCCAAAGCTACGAGTTAACTGTGCCCTGGAATGCCAAGGCCCCGGCGAAGCCCTTCCATGCGCTGCACGCCAAAACGTACGGCTATGCGAGCCCGGAGCGCGACGTGGAAGTGGTGGCGCTGCGCGTGCGGGCACGCATCGCGACGAAGAAGCCGGACTTGAACCAGCGTGAAGCGCAGCGGTCCGCACGGCCCACACAGCGGCGCTTCTTCACCGCTGGCCGCTGGGTGCGTGGCGCGGTCTACCGGCGGCAGGACGTCGGCCGCAGTTGGACGGCCGGGCCGGCGCTGGTGGTGGACTACGGCTCCACTACATTGGTGCCACCGGGGTGGCGGATGAGGCGCGACGCCTGTGGCACGCTTGTGATTAACTGTTAAGCGATGAAACTTGAGCCTTTCGTCGTCATGTTGGCGCTGCCACTGTGCGCGCAGGTGAAGTTCACACAGTCGGCCGGCAAAATTGATATCGAGATCAACGGGAAACCGTTCAGCACGTTTTACGTCGGCGCAGAGGCGCCGAAGCCCTACCTGGCGCCGCTCCGTACCGCCGACGGAACGGTGATCACGCGCGGCTACCCAATGGAAAAGATTGAAGGCGAAACGCGAGACCATCCGCACCATCGCGGACTTTGGTTCACGTACGGCGATGTGAACAAGATCGATTTCTGGGCCAACGAAATCAACCTGCCCATGCCGGCTCCGCCGCCCACGCGGCAAGGCGGTCCGGCGGGTGCCGCTAAGAAGGCGCCGGCGAGGCCGCCCGTCGAGCCGCTGAAGCACGGCCTGGTAGTGCTCGACAAGATTGAGAAGGTGAAGGGCGGCAAGAAGGAAGGCGTCATCCAGGCGTCGTTCATTTGGCAGACCGAGACCAAGGCGCCACTGCTCAAGGAAGAGCGCAAGATGACGTTCCACGCCGGCAAGGAGCTGCGTGTGATGGACTTCGATTTCACGCTCACGGCGCTGGATAAGGCCACTTTCATCGACACCAAGGAAGGCTTCTTCGCCATCCGGTTAAACGATAAGCTGCGCGAAGGCCGCGGAACGGGCAAGATGACGAACGCTGAGGGCAAGACCGGCGAGAAGGAAGTGTGGGGCAAGGCTTCGCCGTGGGTGGACTACAGCGGCACGCTGGATGGCAAGCCGCTGGGCGTGGCCATCATGGATCACCCGTCCAGCTTCCGTTACCCGACCTACTGGCACGCGCGCGCCTACGGGCTGTTCGCGGCCAACGCCTTTGGCCTGCACGACTTCTACAACGACAAGACGAAGGACGGCAGCTACACGCTGGAGAAGGGGCAGTCCATGCACTTCCGTTACCGTGTGGTGATCCATCCCGGCGATGCACAGGCGGCGGACATCGCCAAGCAGTTCGAGGCCTGGTCGAAGACCAAGTAGAGGCGCGCGACGGCTTACAATGGGAGGTTTATGCCCCCCACCGCAGTCGCCACGCCT
>CAYZIX010000169.1:0-10653 GCA_964478395.1 uncultured Candidatus Solibacter sp. | reverse complement strand
GCGCTTCTGCTCCGGATGCTGGATGTGCATGTACTCGCAGCCGAGCCGCCCGCAATAGGTCTGACGAAGCGTCTCGATAATCTCGCGCAGCGTGGCGACGGACGCCGATTCGCCGCGCGCCAGGTTGCCGGTGATGAATTCGCGGTCGAAGTCCCAGATGTTTAGGCCGTAGGTGGTGGGGTCAAGCTCAGCATGGTAGCCGGGCTCGACGCCGAGCGGATTCAGATCGGCGATCAGATGGCCGCGCACGCGGTAGGCGTTGATCATCTGAAGGACCGCGGCCTGCTTGGCAATCTCTTCCATGCGCCGCTCGTCACGAGCCGCGGCGGGACGGTCCACCTGCCAGAGGAAGGGCTGGTAGGGCATGCCGGTCTGGCGGAAGATCTCGTCGTAGAAGCCGTCGGCGCCTTCGAGCAACGACTGGAGCCGCCCGAGGAACTGGCCGGACTCGGCGCCCTGGATAATGCGATGGTCGTAGGTGCACGACATCGTCATCACCTTGGAAACGCCAAGCTGAGCGCGGGCCTCGGCGCTGACGCCCTGGAAAGCCGGCGGATAATCGATGCTGCCGGTGGCGATGATGGCGCCCTGGCCGGGCATCAGGCGCGGCACCGAAGCGAGTGTGCCGACGGTGCCGGGATTGGTCAACGAAACCGTGGTGCCGTGGAAGTCTGCCGGCGTCAGTTTGGCCGTACGGGAGCGGGCGACAAGATTGTCAAACGCGGTGAGGAACTCATAGAAGCCCATCGAGCCGGCGTTCTTGATGGAGGGCACCAGCAGCGAGCGGTGGCCGTCCTTGCCCGCCACGTCGACGGCGATGCCCATGTTGATTTCAGGCCGGACCAGGCGGTGCGGCGCGCCATCCAGCTCAGCGTAAGCGTCGTTGATGCCGGGCACCTGGCGAATAGCCTTGACGATGGCCCAGGCAATCAGGTGTGTGTAGCTGATCTTGCTTTTGCCATGCAACTCGCGCCATTGGTTCAGTAAGCGGCGGTTCTCGTCGATCACCTTCACCGGGATGGTGCGCTGGCTGGTGGCGGTGGGCACGGCCAGGCTGGCCGTCATATTCTCCGCAATGCGCGCCGGCGCGCCTTTGATAGGTACAAGCTGTTCGGCTGGGCTGAGCACAAGCGCTGGGACCATGGCCGGGGCCTGTGGCGCAGCGGGCTCAGCCGGTTGAACGGTGACGGACTGGGTCACCGGAGGAGGAGTTATTTCCTCGGCCGGCTCGTGTGAAAAGATCTGCTTCCAACTATCGTCGACGCTGCCGCTGTTGTTGACGAACTCCTGATAGAGCTCCTCAGCCAGCCAGCTGTTGACGGTGACGCGCGGTTTGGCTTCACTGGACATGGTGTTGTGGTGCGGATGGTGAATCCCAGATTGATCTCAGTCTAGCGCTACCCTAGAAGTATGGATGCTGCCAAGTACGGCAAGGCTTCCACAGACAATTACAACCTTCGATGAAGCTGCTGGTTTTTTCCGACATACACGGCGACGCGCAAGCGCTCAGCCAACTCATGGATACAGATGCCGACTACTATATCGCCGCAGGCGATCTATGTAGCTGGGGGCGTGGTTTGGGAAAGATGGGCGAGATCCTGAAACGGCGCGGACCTCAGGTGTGGGTGCTTCCAGGCAACCACGAAAGCGCTTCGATGGTGGAGAGTTTCTGCCATCATTTCGGCCTGAGCCCGTTGCACGAGCGCATACTCCCGGTAGGCGACTACACGCTGGCCGGGCTGGGGCACTCGAATCCAACGCCCTTCAACACTCCCGGTGAATACACCGAGGAGGAGTTGGAGGTTCGTTTGGCGACATTTTCAGGGTCCGACAAGTTGATCCTGGTCTGCCACTGCCCGCCACTCGGGACCGATCTCGACAAGACGGACAAGGGCGAGCACTGCGGTAGCCAGGCGATTGCGACGTTTATCGAGCAACAACAGCCCCAGTGGTTCTTCTGCGGCCACATTCACGAGGCAGCGGGCAAAGAGACGACTATCGGCTCCACCCGGGCGGTGAATGTGGGCAAAGCGGGATATTTGCTGGAGATCTGAAGCTCCTCCCGCGCCGCTGAAGACATCTAGATCACGCACAGCTTTCGCGAGCATTGGACAGCCCGCCAAGGCCAGAGGGGTTCTCTAACATCTGAACGTTGGCGCACTTGCTGATGCGTGCGCCCCGGCGGGTGGCGGCGAGGGTGCGTTTCGGCGGCGCGAACGCGGCGCAGGCTCCAGCTCGGGAAGGCACTGCGATCACCGCCTAATCGGGCACAATCGCGCCGTGGCGAGCGAGCACGGCCCGGAGATCCTTAAGCGGCACGGCGGACGGAGTAGTGCTCTGCCCTGTGGCGAGGGCCGCGGCAGCGCCGGCGGCCTGTCCCATGGCCATGCAGGACGCCTGCACGCGCAGGGCGGAGTTGGCCAGACGATCACTGGAAATGGAGCGGCCGGCGACGAGCAGATTCCGGCTGGAGCGCGGCACCAGGGCGCCGAGCGGGATGGTGGGAACAGTGCCATCGGAGAGATGGCGCGGGCGCACGCCCTGAGCGTCGTGCAGATCGATGGGATAGAAGGAAAAGGCCACGGCGTCGGAGAAGCGGCGGCCACTCGTGTAGTCGTCCACGGTGATGGTGGTTTCGCCGACGATGCGGTAGGTTTCACGCACGCCGGCCTCCGGAGCGGCCCATTCCAGGCGCAGCTCTTCGAGGCCCGGCAGCGGCCGCAGGAAGCGCATGATGCGCACGAGCGACTGGCGGCCCTGCACGTTGGTACGCGTGTGCGCTGCGGCGGTGGAGGAATCGGCCCCGGCCAGGTGCATGGAGTTTTCGGCGCCCGAGGCGAGGAAGCCCCGCAGGCTGCCGCGGAAATCGTCGGACTGAAGGGCGCCAGCCGCCACGGCCTGGCGAGCAGCACGGTCGAGCAGATCGAAATTGAGCTGATCGAGATGGTAACCCGAGAGACGGTACATGAGGCTGCCGGGCTGCGTGACCGATTCACGCCGCCGGGCGAGACCGAGCATGCCGATGACGGCGGCGTTGCCGGTGCAGTCGATCAACTGGCGTGCCGAAAGGCGCGACTCGCCACCCTTGCCGGCCAGACGGACGCGCCAGAGCCCGGCGGAGGATTCAATGGACAGCGGGGATTCGTAGTAGCGCAACTGGACGCCGGAGGTGACGGCGGCCTCCTCGGCCAGGGCGGCGTAGAGCGCGGGATGGAGCCGCACCTGATGCTTCCAGTGCTGGCGGCCGGTGGGAACGGTGAAATCCGGCAGCGTGCCGCCGTTGAGCTGGACGGCGGCGCGGACCAGGTCCCAACCGATGCCGGCGATGACCTGGCGGCCCCAGGCATGAAAGAGTCCAGGGAAGGCGACGCCGGCCGTGGTGGTAGTGCCGCCGAGTTGGCTGCCGGCCTCGACCAGCACAGTGCGCGCGCCCAGCCGGGCGGCCTGAATGGCGGCGATGGAGCCGGCCGTGCCGCCGCCGATGACGAGCACGTCCACCGCGTCGGCCGAAGCGGCGGCCACCGCGCCGGCCTGATAGAAGAAGCCGCGGCGCGAACTGGAGTAGGACATGCAGAGATCCTCTCACGTTTCAGCCGCCGATCGGCGCCCAAGGAGCGCGGCGTCATCCACGGCCGGTGCGAGTCTAGACTAGGAGATCAGGCCCCCGCAATGATGACCCGCCTGCGACACAATCTGCTGACCGCGTGGAAGTACCTACTTTCATTTCGAAAACAGAACTGGGAGCTCGGCGACTACCCGGTGGTCGTGCGGGCGCAAGAGGTTCCGCCGTCGGGGAACGGCGCATCACCCCGCGAACGCCAGTACCGCTGGAGAGCCGAAATCCTGAAGTGGTATTTGTTCGGCTTTGGAGATACGCCGGATGAAGCGCTGCGGGAGTTGGCCGCGAACTTCAGCAAGGCTGCCGCAGCTCGACAACTCAAGCAAACACCACTTCCCCGCCCCGGTACAACGGTGCCGGTAGAGTGGGCCTCGCGGGAGCGCATCGACACCCATGCCGAGCTTGCGGAAGACTTCATCAGGCGAGTGCTGGAGCTTGAGTGGGCCTGGATCTCCGACGAATCGAGCCTCTGGGACTTTCATCAGGACGAGACCAACATGGCGCTTCAAGCGAAGATCCAGGAGGTCTATGGCGTCGACGTTTCGGACATCGAATCCGGCAATGTGGCCGAGATTCTCAGCCGGATCGCGGAAAGCTAGCGCGCCTCGAACAGGATCAGCTCCGACGTCTGGTTGGACTCCAGGCGGACGGGGATTCCCTCGGTCAGCAGGCGGCTGCCGGAAAGCTCGATGACTTCGCCGGAATTCAGCAGCGTCACGCGGTAATTCAGCCCGCGATTCAAGCCTCGCGGCAGGAAGGTGAACGTCGAATCGCCGGACTGCGCCGTGCGGAAGAACCAGCCGGCCGAGCGGCGCGCATCGGGTGAAGCGTACTCCATCACCACCCACGGCGTGCCTTGCATCAGTTCCGGAGCGGGCGTGTGGTGATAGACGCGCGCGTTGATCATGAGCGGGCGGAGCGTGGATTTGAAGAGCTCAACCCCCGCGCGAATGCGGCGCTCCAGCTCGGGGTTCAATTCATCAAGCGCCGGCGCGATGCCGCGGAAGATGGGCCGCCCCATGAGCGATTGGCGGAGCTGGAAGTCGAGATCGGCATCCATAGCGAGCCCACCCGACTCCGTGCCGAACGTGCGCAACAGATACTCCGGCGGCAGCAGCCAGGTTGTTCCATTGAAGATTTTCAGGCTGCGTGGGCCACGCAACATGTCCGAGGTTTCGGTGTTGTGGAAACGGCGCAGGATGCCGTAATCGAGACGGCCGCCGCCAGACGCACAGTTCTGAAAGATCACATTGGGAAACTGGGCGTGCAGGTGATCGAAGATGGCGTAGAGCTCCTCGACGTAACGCCACTGCGTATTTTCGAGGAAGCCGTCGCGCAGGCGGTTGCCGCCATCATAGACCGACATGTTGTAGTCCAGGCGGAAGAGATCGAGATCGTATTTGCGGATGACGCGCGCGATTTCGGACTCAACCCAGGCTGCAACGACGGGGTTCGCCAAATCAAGCTGGCGTCCACCGCCGAGCGGCTGGCCGTTGCGCGTCATGATCCAATCAGGGTGCGCGCTGTGCAGCTTCGTCGCCTGGCCGATCGCCTCGGCCTCCATCCAGAGGCCAAACAGCATGCCTTTCTTGCGCGCGTATTCGCGGACCGGCGTAAGGTCGTTCGGCAGCCACGCGCCGGCGTACCAATCGCCCGCGTTCTGATACCAGCGATTGGGCACGGGGCCGTACCAGCCTGCGTCGACGACAAACATTTCGGCGCCGATGTGAGCGGCGATGTCTATTTCGCGCTTCAGGCCGGGCTCGTCCTCATGATCGATGATGTAGCCGCGGTGATTGGCCTCCACCTGGAACTCGCGGCCGCGAATGGGCCGCTGAAAAACGTTCGCCCGGACGTGCTCGTGCAGGGCCTGAATCACCTGATCGAGATCGCCGCGCAGGCAGAGCAAGTGAGCCTCCGGGCTGCGCACAGTTTCACCGGCGGCGAGGACGCGCAAGGCAGGGTCGGCCGCAGCCGGACCCATGGAGAAACGGAACGAGGCGGTGTTCGCGGCGGCGTCCTGGCGCGCATCGAGCTGTATCTCCCAATTGCCGCTCCAGCCGAGCGAGCCGACGAACCATTCACCCGTGGCGCGATTGCGCGCAAAGAAAGTGGGGTGGCCCCAACCGGATTTGCCGCGCGTGCCCGAAAGTGTACGCGCCGAGTTGTTCAGCGGCTCGAAAACCCAGGCCGCCTCCTTGAGCTGATCCTGATACTCGGTGCGTGCGAATTCGAAAGCGGGCTCGGTGGGCGAGGCAAGGCGCTCGGTGTAGGAACTCATACTCCAGAGCGAGCCCGACCAGGGCGAGACGCGCGTGATGGCCGTGGGCACCTTGCCCGTGTTGGTAATCTCGAGCCATCGCACCATCACCGGCCCGCCGGTGAGCAGCGTGTGGATTTTCACGCGCACAGGCCGCGCGGTGCTGGTAAGTTCAACGGTAACCAGCAGGCCGGCCGGATCGGCCGATTCAGCGCGTGTGATGCCGGCGAGTTGCCAGGTGCCTCCCAGGTCGTGGCCTTCCAGTGCAAGCTCAAAGGCATCGACGGGCCGTGTCATACGCGAAAGCTGGTGATCCGGCATCACCTGGCCGGTGGACATCCAATAGCGGTTTACCCAATGGCCGCTCACTAACGCTTCGTCGCACATGGCCAGCGCTGAAGCCAGCCGGACTCCATCAGGCCGAATCGCGGCGGAGCGGTAGGGTGGAGCCGCCAGCGCACTGGTTAAAAGAAGCGCAATGCAGGCAATAGTTCTATACATGAATCTAGCTCGATAGTCGTGATTGAATATATCAGGCTCAACACTATGCAAATTGGCTTTCACACCGACGCGTTCAACAGCGCCTATTGGAACTTCTCGCAATGCCTCGATTGGGGCGAGCGGCAGGGGCTCGCGAACATCGAATGCGGCGCGATTGACGGCGTGAGTTGGATTCACGGGCTGGGCTACCAGCCGCATATCGCGCTGTGGGAGGACCCGCTGGAGATCCGCGAAAAGATGGAGCGGCGGGGCTTGCGGCTGTCGCAACTGGACGCCGCGTTTCCGATGTCGCTGCCGCAGGGCGCGACGCTGGGCGTCGAGTACGTGATGCACGCGCTGAGATGGGCCAAGCTGGCCGGCTGCCCGTCGATTGACACCACCGACGACCGTTTCAAGCCCGGGGACCTAACGGACGCGGAGGCGATGGCGATGATGCGTGCGAGCTACCGCCAGATTGTGCGCGCGGCCGAGCGCTACCAGATAGTGATCAACATTGAGCCGCACGGCTATTACACGACCAACCCGGAGTTCATGGAAGAGATGCTCGCGTTCGTGGATTCGCCGTACCTGCGGATGAACATGGACACCGGCAACACGTTCATTGCCGGGCGCGATCCGGTGAAGTTCCTGGAGCGGTTTATCGGCAAGGTCAGCCATGTGCACGTGAAAGACGTGAGCGATAGCCTGGCGGCTGCGGCGCGCGGCGAGTTGACCGGCATTGCGGTGAGCCAGTGCGCGATTGGCGACGGCGTGAACGCGGCCAATATCCGCACGTGCCTGCGGATGCTCAAAGAGCACGGCTACAGAGGCGTGCTGAGCCTGGAATGCGAAGGACAGGGCGGGCCGATGATTGAGCGGAGCCTCGCGTGGCTGAGAAAGGAGCTGGCGGCATGATGGCCGTGGGGCTGGTGCTGATCAAAGTGCTGATTGTGACCGGCGCGAGCGATGAACCGTATCATCACTGGCGCGAGTCGAGCGCGGAGGTGCGGCAAATATTAGAACAAACCGGGCGATTTACGGTTTGGACGAACGAGGAGCCGCGCGGGCTGAACGCGGAGGCCCTGAAGGGCTACGACGTGGTGATCGTTGACTACAACGGCCCGCGGTTGCCGCAGGCGGCTGAAAGCGCGCTGGAGGCGTTTGTGCGCGCGGGCGGCGGGCTGGTGGCGTATCACCAGGCGAGCTATGGCACGTTTTTCGGCATGGAGATGAAGCAGCGGCGCTGGACGGCGGGCGCGCCGGGCGCGGGCTGGAAGGCGTGGCCGAGGATGATTGGCGCGGAGTGGGAGCCGGCGAAGATCGGGCACGCGCGGCGGGCGGTGTACACGGTGGACTGGAAGAAGAGCGAGTGCCCGGCGGCGGGGAGCGGATCGTTTGTCGCCAATGATGAGTTGTACCACCGGCTGACGCTCGACAAGAGTGTGGAGGTGCTGGCCGACGCGCAGAGCCCGAAGGAGATTGGCGGCACGGGCGAGCGCGAGCCGCAGATCTGGGTGAACCGCTACGGCAAGGGCCGCGTGTGGTTCACGACGATGGGCCACGACGCACTGGCGTGGTATCAGACGGGGCTGCGCACAGCGGTGGCGCGCGGCGTGGAGTGGGCGGCGACGGGCGCGGTGGCGCCGGCGGAAAAAGCCGCGGCGCCGGTGCGGCTGCTGGTGGTGACGGGCGGGCACGGATACCCGAAAGACTTCTACGCGATGCTCGATTCGCTCCAAGGCGTGAAGTGGACGCACGCCGTGAGCCAGCGCGAGGCGTTCGCGCGTCCGATTGTGGAGCGCTACGACGCCGTGCTGCTGCACGACATGGCCGAGGATCTGGACGAGCCGCTGCGAGTGAATTTACGCGCCTTTGTCGAAGCTGGGCGCGGCGTCATTTCACTACACCACTCGATTGTCGACTACACGGGCTGGCCGTGGTGGTACGAGGAGGTGACCGGCGGCAAGTATTACGTGAAGGAAGTGGCGGGCCACACGGCGAGCCATTATCACGAGGACATCGATTTCCTGGTGACGACGGTGAAGGGCAAGGAGCAGCACCCGGTGATGCGCGGCGTGGGCCCACTGTGGGTGAACGATGAGGCCTACCGCAACATGGCGTTCGCGCCGGGCATTGAGGTACTGATGGAGACCGGGTTCAAGGAGAACGACCGGCCGGTGGTTTACGTGGGACCGTCGAAGACAGCGCGCGTGGTCTATATCCAACTGGGACATTCGGCGCGCACGATGAACGATCCGGGCTTCCGGCGGCTTGTGCAGAATACAGTGGAATGGACGGCGCGTAAGGAGAAGTAACGATGAAAACGAATCGGCGTGAATTCCTGGCCGCAACGGCGGCATTGCCGGTGGCGATGAGTGCCCATGCGGCGGGCAGCGACGTGATCAAGGTGGGCGTCATCGGCTGCGGCGGGCGAGGCCACGCGGCGGCGATGAACATTATGCGCGCCGGGCCGGACGTGCACATTGTCGCCATGGGCGACCTGCTGCTGGACCGTGTGCAGGAGCGGCGCACGGATCTGAAGCTGAAGTTCAAAGACCAGGTGACGGTGGACAACGCGCATTGCTTCGCGGGCTTCGACGCCTACAAACACGTGATTGAGAGCTCCGACGTGGTGATTATCGCGAACGCAGCGAAGTTCCACGCGTTCCATGCGAAATCTGCCCTGGAAGCGGGCAAGCACGTCTTTGTCGAAAAACCGCACGCGATTGACCCTTACACGCTGGGCATCCTGCGCGAGGCCGTGGAGTTGGCGAAGAAGAAGCGCCTGTCGCTGGTTTCGGGGCTGCAGAGCCGTTATCATCCGGGCTACATCGAGACGATGCAGCGCGTGCACGACGGCGCCATCGGCAAGATTGTGGCGATTCAGGAGACGTGGCTGCGGCCGCCCTACGTGCTGCGGGAGCGGCGCCCGGGGATGAGCGAACTGCTGTTCCAGGGCTCGAACCAATATCACTTCCGCTGGCTGTCGGGCGACGACGTGCCGCAGACGCTGATCCACAACCTGGACCGTTCCAGTTGGGCGCTGGGCAACGCCGCGCCGCTGTGGGCGTGGGGCATGGGCGGACGGTCGACGTTGAAGGGCGAGATCTACGGCGACGTCTTCGACCACAACTCGGTGGTGTACGAGTTTCCGGAAGGCGTGCGCGTGTATGCGGCCTGCCGCACGATTGACAACTGCTACAACGAAAACTCGAGCCTGATTTTGGGCAGCAAGGGCCGCTGCGATCTGCTGAACCTGCGGATCACCGGCGAGACGAACTGGCAGAGCCCGGGCGAGAAGTCGAAGAACAACGCCTACGACCTGGAGCAGGCGGCGCTGATCAAGGGCATTCGCGAGGGCAAGCCGGTGAACAACGGCGAGTACATGGTGCGGTCGACGCAGATTGGCGTAATGGGACAGTTCGCCTGCTATACGGGGCAGCAGATGAAATGGGGTGAGTTCAGCGCGTCGAACTACTGTTATCTGCCCAAGCCGGAGGACTGCCGCGAAGGGATGGAGCCGCCGGCGAAGGCGGGCGCGGACGGCACGTACCCGGTGCTCACGCCGGGCGTCACGAAGCTACTCTAGGCCAAGCCGGACGCCGAAAACGCTTTACCAGAAGTGCGTGGCCACCACCTCGGGTGGGCCGGGCGTGCCGCCGACCACCCGGACGCGCAGCACGAACTGTATGTCGCGCCGGAACCAGCCGCTCGGCGCGGCCTGGACCGCTTTGTGGAAGTACGCCGGGTTGCTGACCAGATCGGCGGCAGCCCAGGTCCCCTTGTGCGAGGCCCCGGCGACACTGACAATGGTCCTCTCAGTGCTGGCGTCGAGGACACGCGAGATAATCGCGTAGTCGTCGTACGTCTCCGGCGGATCCGGACGTTGGCCCACGCCGACCGCTTCGGAATGCTTGTGCCGGTCGCGCACGGTGGTGCCGTCGAAATAGAAGCGCAGACGGCTGGTCAACTGCAGGGTCCACTGATTGTTGTAGGCGCCAATGAGCACCACCGGATTGCCCCGCAGGTCCGAGTATGGCGTGATAGCCCCGCTGCGGAACCGGTAGTGCTTCCCCTTGGCATGGATCAGCGCCGCCAGATCGCTAAAGGCGAGCGCATCGCCGACAAACAGAAAATGTTTGTCCACCAGCCGCAGATCATCCGCGCCAAGTCCCTGCCGGGGAACTCCTTCGGGAAAATTGCGAGTGAACTCGTAGAGCCGCGTGGGCTGGCCGACACAAACCGGTACGCTCTGACCATCCTTGCCGCAAGTGCCAACTCCCGGATCGAGCTT
>CAYZIX010000168.1:0-10686 GCA_964478395.1 uncultured Candidatus Solibacter sp. | reverse complement strand
ATGCGGCGATAGGGCAGGCCCAGCAGTTCCAGCACATGCTCGGCACTGCGCGTGAGGTTCTCCAGCTCCGTGTAGCTCTGGTCCGGACGCGTAAAGTTGACCAGCTCCACCTTCTGGAATTGATGCTGGCGGATAATGCCGCGCACGTCGCGGCCGTAGCTGCCGGCTTCGGAGCGGAAGCAGGGCGTAAAGGCGCAATAGCGGATGGGCAGCGCATCGCCGTCCAGCGTCTCGTCGCGGTAGATATTCGTGACGGGCACCTCGGCCGTGGGGATCATGTAGAAGTCGAAGTTCTCGCACTTGAACAGATCCTCGGCAAATTTCGGCAACTGGCCGGTGCCGAACAGGCTGGCCGAGTTCACCATGAAGGGCGGCAATACCTCGGTGTAGCCGTGCTCGGAGGTGTGCAGGTCCAGCATGAAGTTGAACAGCGCACGTTCAAGCTTCGCCCCGGCGCCGTGATAGAGCACGAAACGGGCGCCGGTGATCTTCGCGGCGCGCTCGAAGTCCAGGATGCCCATGGACGGGCCCAGGTCCCAGTGGGCCTGCGGCGTGAAGGCGAACTCGGGGAGCTTACCCCAGCGCTTGAGCTCAACGTTGTCGTTGGAGTCGCGCCCCACCGGAGTAGTGTCTGACGGAATGTTCGGGATGCCAGCCAAACGCTGGCGGAAATCCTCGTCGATAGCCTTAACCTGCTCGTCGAGTTCGGCCACGCGGTCGCCCAGCGCGCGGACTTCAGCCTGCAAGGCGGTGGTGTCTTCTCCGGCCTTCTTCAGCTTGCCGATCTGCTGGCTTTCCGAGTTGCGGCGCGCCTTAAGCTGTTCGGCTTCAGTCATCGCGGCGCGGCGCCGGGCGTCGGCCTGACGGAATTCATCGAGGTCGAGCTTAAAACCACGGTCGGCCAGGCGCGCGGCGTAGGCGTCGAGGTTGGCACGGAAACTGGCTAAGTCGTGCATATGAAATCACATTGTAGCGCCCTACAGGCGCCGGCAAGCATCTATCGGGGGAAGCTACACTGGAATGAGTATGAGGGAAAGCAGCGGGACAACCTCTGCCGAGAGCCGCATCGTGCCCGATATTCACGCAAGCACTGGCCCATGGTGCGGCCTGGACCGCGCCGCGCTACAGCGCGTCTTCCGGCTGATGCAGACCTCGCGCCGTCTGGACGACCGCGAGGTGATGCTCAAGCGCCAAAACCAGATCTTCTTCCAGATCAGCGGCGCCGGCCATGAGGCCATCCAAACGGCAGCCGGTCTAGCCATGCGGCCCGGTTTCGACTGGTTTCACCTGTACTACCGCGACCGTGGATTAGCCCTGGCCCTGGGCATCACGCCCGAAATGATGCTGCTGCAAAGCGTGGGCGCGGCGGCCGATACAGCCTCCGGGGGGCGGCAGATGCCGTCGCACTGGAGCTCGCCCGAGCTACACATCTTCACGGGCAGTTCGCCCACCGGAACGCAGTTTCTGCATGCCATCGGTTGCGCTGAGGCCGGCCGCTACTTACGCCAGAACGGTGAAGTGACGCTGGTGACCACCGGCGACGGCGCCACCAGCGAAGGCGAATTTTGGGAATCGATCAATGCCGCCTGCCTAATGCGCCTACCGGTTGTCTTTCTGGTCGAGGACAACGGCTGGGCCATCTCCACGCCCGTGGAGCACCAAACACCGGGTGGCAATATCTCGGCGCTGGTGGCCAGCTTCCCCGCCCTGCTGCGAGTGGAGTGTGACGGCTGCGACTTTCTGGCGTCCTGCCGCGCCATGCAGGAAGCCGTGGAGTATGCGCGCACCGGGCAGGGTCCGGCGATGGTGCACGCCCATTGCATCCGGCCCTATTCGCATTCACTGTCCGACGACGAGCGTTTCTACAAGACCGCCGCAGAACGCGCCGCCGAGGCCGAACGCGACCCCGTCATCACCTTCCCGCGCCTGCTGATTGCCGAGAACGTGATGGAGGAGGTGACGTATAAGCGCATCTGTCACGAGGTGGATGTCGAAATCGCCGAGATCACCGAGCGCGTGCTGAGGATGCCGCCGCCGGCCGCATCGACGGTGCCGCTGTACATCTACTCGCCCGACATCGATCCTACGTCGGACCGCTTCGCCGCCGAGCCACGCTTTGACGGCGAGCCGCGCACGATGATCGACGAGATCAACCTGACGCTGGCCGAAGAACTGGAGCACGACCAGAACGTAGTGGTCTATGGCGAGGACGTGGCCGATTGCAGCCGCGAGTCCGACCTGCCCGAGGTGAAGGGCAAGGGCGGCGTCTTCAAGGCAACGCACGGATTGCAGACGCGCTTCGGCAGCCGCCGCGTGTTCAATACGCCGATTGCGGAAGCGGCCATTGTCGGCCGTGCCATCGGCATGGCGTCACGCGGCCTGAAGCCGGTGTGTGAAATTCAGTTTTTCGACTACATCTGGCCCGCGATGATGCAAATTCGCGACGAAATGGCCAATATTCGCTGGCGCAGTTTCAACAGTTGGAAAGTGCCGGTGGTGATTCGCGCCGCCATCGGCGGCTATCTGAATGGCGGCGGTCCGTACCACAGCCAGTCGGGCGAGGTGGCCTTCACACACATCCCCGGCCTGCGGGTTGTGTTCCCGTCCAATGCGCTGGACGCCTGCGGACTGTTGCGCACCGCCATCCGCAGCGACGATCCGGTGCTGTTCCTGGAACATAAGCGGCTCTACCGCGAGCCCTACAACCGCTCCGCGCATCCAGGCGCCGATTTCACCATCCCGTTTGGCCGCGCGCGCGTGGTGAAGCCGGGCGAAGATCTTACCATCATCACCTATGGCATGACGGTGCAGAAATCGCTGCTGGCATCGACCTTCATCGAACAGCGCCACCCCTCACGCACCGTTGAAGTGATTGATCTGCGCACGCTGGCGCCTTACGACTGGGCAGCCATCGAACGCTCCGTGCGCAAAACCAGCCGCGCGCTGATTGTCCACGAAGACACGCTCAGCTTCGGCTATGGCGCCGAAATTGCCGCGCGAATTGCGGGCGAATTATTCGAGTATTTGGACGCGCCTGTGGGCCGCGTGGCCGCCATGGATTCGTTCGTCGGCTACCATCCGGACCTGGAAGACGCCATCCTGCCACAGACCGCCGACATCCAGCGCGAGGCTGAACGTCTGCTGGCCTGGTAGACCTGATACGCTTTTCTAAGCGTATCCATGAAACGTCGTACTGCCGTACAAGCCCTGTTAGGCGCGTTTGCGCCTGCATCCGACAACACATTGAAGCTCTGGTTCGATGCGCCCGCGCGTGCATTCACCGAAAGCGTACCGCTCGGTAACGGGCGCCTGGGCGCAATGCTGTTTGGCGGAGTGGAAGACGAACGCATCGTGCTGAACGAGAGCTCGATGTGGTCCGGCTCGCGCCAGGAGGCCGACCGTAAAGGCGCCGCCGAGGTGCTGCCCCGTCTGCGTCAATTGCTGCGGGAAGGGCGCAACGACGAAGCCGAGGAGCTGGTCAACTCGGTATTCATCTGCCAGGGGGCGGGCTCCGGCCATGGACGCGGCAAGGACGTCCCGTATGGCTGTTACCAGACGCTCGGCGATCTGCGCCTGCGGTTTGCAGGCGGCACCGCCCGGGGCTACCGGCGCGAGTTGGACCTCCAGAATGCCGTGGCGCGAGTCGAATACGAAATCGGCGGCGTGCGGCACACACGCACGGCGTGGGTGAGTGCGCCGGATGACGTGATTGTCGTGCACCTGCAAGGCCGTTGCTCGTTTGAAGTGGCGTTGACGCGCGCCGAGCGCTCCGCCACCGTGGCACAAGGCGACGAACTGCTGATGACCGGTGCGCTGAACGACGGGCTGGGCGGTGACGGCGTGCACTTTGCGGCGCGAGCCAAGGTGCTTACACGCGGCGGCAAGGTGCGCGCGGTGAAGGACCATCTGGTAGTGGAAGACGCCGACGAGGCGCTGCTGCTGGTGACGGCGGCGACGACGTACCAGGGCTTCGCGGGCCGCAACACGAAAGACGCCGCAGCAGCGTCGGCGATCGATCTGCGCAAGGCCGCGACAAAGACGGCCGAGGCGCTGATGCGCGCACACGTGGCGGACTACCGCTCCTATTTTGACCGCGTCTCGATGGACCTGGGCTCCACGGCCGCGGCTGCGTTGCCGACACCGCAACGCCTGGACAAGGCCGCGACCGACCCGGCGCTGGCCGCGCTCTACTACCAGTACGGCCGCTACCTGCTGATCTCGTCGTCGCGCCCCGGTGGACTGCCGGCCAACTTGCAGGGCATCTGGGCCGAAGAACTGCAGACGCCGTGGAACGGCGACTGGCACCTGGATGTCAACGTTCAGATGAACTATTGGCCGGCCGAAAGCGGCGCGCTCGGCGACCTGCACACGCCGATGTTCGCGCTGATTGACAGTCTTGTCGAGCCGGGCGCGAAGACGGCGCGCACCTACTACGGTGCACGCGGCTGGGTGGCGCACGTGATCACGAATCCGTGGGGCTACACATCGCCGGGTGAAAGCGCGGGATGGGGCGCGACGACAAGCGGCTCGGCATGGCTTTGCCAGCACCTGTGGGATCACTACCGGTTTACGGGCGACCGCGCGTTTCTGAAGCGCGCCTATCCGGTGCTGAGCGGCTCGGCACGTTTCTACGCCGACATGCTGATTGAGGAGCCCAAGCACAAGTGGCTGGTGACGGCGCCGGCGAATTCTCCGGAAAACGCCTTCTATTTGCCGAACGGAAAGCGCTGCTGCCTGTGCATGGGCCCGGCCGTGGACATGCAGTTGCTGCGCTACCTGTTCGACGCCTGCATCAAGGCGTCGAAGGCGCTCAACGTGGACGCGGCGTTTCGCACGGAGCTCGAACAAAAGCGCGCGAGGCTGGCGCCGACGCGGTTGGGCTCCGATGGGCGCGTGATGGAATGGCTGGAAGAGTACAAGGAGCAGGACCCGCACCACCGGCATGTGTCGCACATGTGGGGACTCTATCCGGGCGATGAGATCGCGCCAACGACGTCGCCGGAGTTGGCTGAGGGCGCGCGGCGTTCATTGGAGGTGCGCGGCGACGCGTCCACGGGCTGGTCACTCGCCTACAAGCTGAACCTTTGGGCGCGGCTGGGCGACGGCAATCGGGCGCACAAGCTGCTGTGCATGCTGCTGAAGCCGGTGGTACCGGCCGAAGGCATCCGGATGAGCGGCGGCGGCAGCTACCCGAATCTCTTCGACGGACATCCGCCGTTCCAGATTGACGGCAACTTCGGCGGTGCTGCGGGGATTGCTGAAATGCTGGTGCAAAGCCACACAGGCGAGGTGCACCTGCTGCCGGCGCTACCGGACGCCTGGCCCAAGGGGCAGGTGCGCGGCCTGAAGGCGCGCGGCGGCGTAACGGTGGAAGATCTCGAATGGGAAAACGGCAAGCTCAGGCGCGCCGTGCTGTCGGCCGGAAGCAGGCCGGTTCGGGTGAGATATGGGACGAAAACGGTGACGCGGCCGGGACCGCGCGTGGAGCTCGGCCCGGCCGCGTTCTAAAGCCTAGCGGTACTCTTCCCAGTTGATATTGCGCATGTCGCCGTGACGCAGGAACTGGCGGTGCATGGCCAGCCCAAGCGAGAGCGACAGCGGCTCGTGCCCTTCCTTGGTGAGCTTCAGGTAGTCGCGCAACTGCTCGCGGAAGTCCGGGTGTGCACAGTTGTCGATAATCAACTGAGCGCGCTCGTGCGGATCCCTACCGCGCAGATCGGCCACACCCTGCTCCGTGATGACAACCTGGACGGAGTGTTCGGAATGATCGACGTGGGCGCACAGCGGCACAATGGCGCTGATCTTGCCGCCCTTCGCGGTGGAGGGACAGGAGAAGATCGAGACGTAGGCATTGCGGGTGAAATCACCGGAGCCGCCGATGCCGTTCATCATGGTCTTACCCATGACGTGCGTGGAGTTAACGTTTCCGCCGAGGTCCACCTCGATGGCCGTGTTCATACTAACGATGCCCAGGCGCCGCACGATTTCCGGATTATTGGAGATTTCCTGCGGGCGCAGCAGGATGTGTTTCTTGTAGAACTCGATGTTCGACGTCACCGTGTGCATGGCCTCCGGCGACAGTGTCAGCGAACAGGTGGAGGCGAATGTGCAGCGGCCGGCGTCGATCAGCGGGATGACCGAGTCCTGCAACACCTCGGTGTACATCTGGAAAGGCGGCACATCGCCACTCTTGCCGAGTGCGGCCAGCACGGCGTTGGCCACGTTGCCCACGCCCGACTGCAACGGCAGGAACTGCGGCGGAATGCGCCCAGCTTTCATCTCATTCACCAGGAAATCGGCCACGTTCTGGCCAATCTGGTCAGTGAGCGGCGTGGGCTGGTCGAAGGCGCCCACTTCGTCGTTCAGATCCGTCTGCACGATGCCGACGATCTTCTTCGGATCGACGACCAACAGCGGCGAGCCAACGCGGTCGGACGCCGAGTAAATTGGAATCTCGCGGCGCGCCGGCGGGTCGGCCGGCTCGTAGATATCGTGGATACCGAGCAACGACGCCGGCTGGCGGGCATTCAATTCGATCAGAATCTTATCGGCCAGCCGCGCGTAAGTCGGCACCGCGCCGACACCGGTGGACAATACAATACCGCCACCGGGAGTAATGTCGGCAGCTTCGATCACGGCCCAATTGATGTGCCCCAAGAAGCCGTAGCGCACCGTCTGCGGCAGTACCGACAGGTGCATGTCGACAAAACGAATGGAGCCGGAATTGATTTTCTTACGCAGCGAGGAGTTCGACTGATACGGCGTGCGGAAGCTCATGGCATCGGCTTCGGCCAGGGCGCCGTCAAGCGATTTGCCCGTCGAGGCGCCCGTCAGAACGCCGATTTTGAACTCCCGGCCGGCGGCGTGTTCAGCCTGGGCCTTGGCGGCAATCGCGGTGGGAATGGCTTTAGGCGCGCCGGCGGCGGTGAAACCACTGAAGCCGATGGTCTGCCCGTTCTCCACCAGAGCGGCAGCCTCCTGCGCGGTAAGAATCGGAAATGGCAGTGACATAATCAACTAATCCTTTTGACGGAATAGCGCCAGCAATTCGCGGGCGGCGCTAAACGAACTCATGTGGCCGCGGCGCACGTCTTCAATGCAACGGGGCAAGCGTGCGGCAACGCGGGGATCTTCCCGGAACTGATCTTCCAGGCCCAAACGGATCAACTCCTGCATCCAGTCGAGCGCCTGGCGGCGGCGGCGTTCCTGAAAACCGCCATTGGCCTTGAGCATTGTTCGATGCTCCAGAATCATGTCCCATACGGGCACCACGCCGTCGCCTTCGGTCGACGAACAAGTGAGCACGCGCGGCGACCAGCCGTCAGCCCCGAGCGGGAAAAGGTGCAAGGCGCTGGCGTACTCGACGCGCGCACGCTCGGCGCGCATTTTGTTATCGCCATCTGCCTTATTAATCACCATGCCGTCGATCATTTCCATGATGCCGCGCTTGATGCCCTGCAGCTCGTCGCCGGCGCCGGCCACCATGATGAGCAGGAAAAAATCGGCCATCGAACGCACGGCCGTTTCACTCTGGCCGACGCCGACGGTTTCTATGATGATGTTGCGGAAGCCGGCGGCCTCGCACAGCAGCATGGTTTCGCGCGTGCGCCGCGCCACACCGCCCAAATGACACTTCGAAGGCGAGGGGCGGATGAAAGCGAGGTCCTGCTGGCTGAGCCGCTCCATACGCGTCTTGTCGCCGAGGATGGAGCCACCCGAGATGGGACTGGAAGGATCGATGGAGAGAACGGCCACACGCTCACCGCACTCAGCGGTGAGGTACATGCCCAACGCATCGATAAACGTGGACTTCCCCGCCCCGGGCACCCCAGTGATGCCGACGCGGCGGGCTTGGCCGGTATGTTGCAGGACACCGGCGAGGATCTCCTGCGAGAGGTCAAGATCGGACGGCAGCTCGCTTTCAATCACAGTAATCGCCTGCGCCAGCCGCACGCGATCACCATTCAAAATGCCGTCGATATAGTCTTGGGCGGGCAGGCGGCGTGGACGCCGCCTGCCAATTGCTGAACCGGGGGTGCCTTCGTCAGGCCGCACTCGCCGTCTCCATCAGCGAGCTGAGCACCTTTTGGGCGCACAGCGGGATGACGGTGCCGGGGCCAAAAACATCCACGGCGCCGGCCTGCTTCAACTCGTCGCAGTCCTGCGGCGGGATGACCCCGCCAACAAAGACGATGATGTCGTCGCGGCCGAGCTTCTTCAGTTCCGCGATCAGTTCAGGCACCAGCGTCTTGTGACCACCGGCGAGCGAGCTGACCCCAACGGCGTGGACGTCGTTTTCGACAGCCATGCGCGCCGTTTCCTTCGGTGTGGCAAACAGCGGCCCGACGTCGACGTCGAAGCCCAGGTCGGCCATGGCGGTGGCGATCACCTTGGCGCCGCGATCGTGCCCGTCCTGGCCCATCTTGGCCACCAGCAGGCGCGGACGCCGGCCTTCAGCCTTGGCGAACTGCTCCGCCATTTTACGAGCCTTGACGAACTCCGGATCGGACTGCGACTCGGCCGAGTAAACGCCCGAGATGGTGCGATTGACGGCCTGATAACGGCCGAACTCTTTTTCGAGAGCCATCGAGATTTCACCCAGCGTGGCGCGCAGACGGGCGGCCTTGACGGCGAGGTCGAGCACATTGCCCTGCCCCGTCTTGGCGCACTCGGTGAGCGCGGCCAAAGCCGCATCGACAGCCGCCTGGTCGCGCGTCGCACGAATTTCGTTCAGACGCTTCACCTGGCTGTCGCGCACGGCCTTGTTGTCCACCATCAACACGTCAAGCTGCTCTTCGTGATCCAGCTTGTACTTGTTGACGCCGACGATGGTCTCTTTACCCGAATCGATACGCGCCTGACGGCGGGCCGAAGCCTCTTCAATGCGCATCTTCGGCAGACCGGTTTCAATGGCCTTGGTCATGCCGCCGAGCGCTTCCACTTCCTGAATCAGGCCCCAGGCCTTCTGCATCAGTTCGTTGGTCAGCGACTCGACGTAGTAGCTACCGGCCCACGGATCCACCACGCGGCAGATGCCGGTCTCTTCCTGCAGGTAAATCTGGGTGTTGCGAGCAATGCGCGCCGAAAAATCGGTGGGCAGCGCAATCGCTTCATCCAGCGCGTTGGTGTGCAGCGACTGGGTGTGGCCCAGCGCGGCGCCCATCGCTTCGACCGCCGTGCGCGCGACGTTGTTGTAAACGTCCTGCGCGGTGAGCGACCAGCCGGAGGTCTGCGAGTGCGTGCGCAGCGCCATCGACTTCACGTTCTGCGGGTTCAGACTCTTAACGATCTTGGCCCACAACACACGCGCCGCCCTCATCTTCGCGATCTCCATGAAGTGATTCATGCCGATCGCCCAGAAGAAGCTCAGGCGCGGGGCGAAGGCGTCGACCGAGAGGCCGGCCTTGAGGCCCGTGCGAAGGTATTCCAACCCGTCGGCCAGCGTGTAGGCCAGCTCGATGTCGGCCGTCGCCCCGGCTTCCTGCATGTGATAGCCGGAGATTGAAATGCAGTTGAATTTCGGCATATTTTCCGAGCAATAACGGAAAATATCACCGATGATGTGCATCGACGGCGTAGGCGGGTAGATGTACGTATTGCGGACCATGAACTCTTTCAGAATGTCGTTCTGAATGGTTCCGGTCAGCTTCTGCGTCGGCACGCCCTGCTCTTCGGCGGCCACGATATAGAAGGCCATGATCGGCAGCACGGCGCCATTCATGGTCATCGACACCGACATCTGATCGAGCGGGATCTGGTTGAAGAGGATCTTCATGTCCTCGACCGAGTCGATGGCCACGCCGGCCTTGCCGACGTCGCCGGTGACGCGCTCGTGATCGGAGTCGTAGCCGCGATGCGTAGCCAAGTCAAACGCGACAGAGAGGCCCTTCTGCCCGGCCGCGAGGTTGCGGCGGTAGAAGGCGTTCGATTCCTCGGCCGTCGAGAAGCCGGCGTACTGGCGGATGGTCCAGGGCCGCATCACGTACATGGTCGAGTAAGGCCCGCGCAGATACGGCGGCAGGCCGGCCGCGTAGGCCAGGTGCTCCATCGAAGCCAGGTCTTCGGCCGTATAGACGTCCTTGACCTCAAGTTGTTCGTTCGTCACCCAGCGCTTGGCCGAAGCCTTCGGCGCAGACGGCGACACAGCGCTGAAATTGATCTTCGAAAAATCAGGTCGCACGGCTAGTTCTGCTCCTTTCCGCCGATACCGAGCTTTGTCTGCCACTCGTTCAAGGTCTCCACCATGTTCGAGAAGACATGCACAAAGCCGGCGACACCGGCAGCCTGGAGTTCAGCGATCTGCTCCTTGGGATTACCGGCCACGACGACCGGCACCTTCACCTTCGGGCAGACTTCCTGGGCCAGGGCGAGATATTCAGGATCGGACGAGCACAGCACAATGATCGAAGCGTCCGTTCCCTCGTAGCTGTCCGACTCTTCAATCGCGAAGCCAGCGCAGCCGATGAAGTTCTGCGTGAACTGCGCGCGCGCCATGCGCATCTTCAGGTCACCGCGCTTCAGCAGCAGCACCTTCGGAGTCTTGCCGGTGGCCTTGGCGTAACGTTCGGTCCGCAGGCGGATCTGCTCAATCGCCGACGCCATGCGCCATTCAGCCTCGGCCAGCACGCCGGCATTCGAGAGCTCCTGCTCGTGAATGTCGGGATAATTGTTGACACCCAACATCAC
>CAYZIX010000167.1:0-10774 GCA_964478395.1 uncultured Candidatus Solibacter sp. | reverse complement strand
TGCCCAATGCCGGCAGCGTGCTGTATAGCGGACGGCGCAGGTTGGTGGCCGCCCAGGTGTTGTATGCACCCGTACCCGGCAGCGCCTGGTTGGCTTCGTGCGGCACCACCAAGTGCGTGCCCTTCTGGCCGACGTAGGCAGTGCTCATGCTCCAGGTGTTGCTGAGCTGCGTTTCAACAGTCAGGTTGTACTGCTGCGTGAACTGCGGCTTCAACTGCTGGTCCCAGGCGCGGCCGGTGAAGGAACCAACGGTTGCCTTCGGATTATCCAGCGTGCCGGAGTAGGTCAGGTCGGAGAAGCCGGTGGTAATCGTACCCGGTGTCGCCGTTTCGTAAGTAATGGTCGATTCCAGCGCGTACGGCGGATTCATGGTCATGCGCAGGTTGGCGCCCGTGCCTTCCATGAAGCTGGTGAAAGCCCACCCGGCGCGGATCACCACCTTGTTGTGCAGTCCTTCCGGCGTCCAGGCGATGCCCAGACGCGGCTGGTACTGCTTCTTGTAGGATTCATACAGCGCGCGGCTGTTGCCGTTCTGGCCGGCATAGAGCAGCTTGCCCGTGAAGGTGTCGATGTTCACCTGGCGGTCGGCCACTTCGTAGATCGGCTGGTCGTATTCCCAGCGCAGGCCGAGGTTCAAGGTCAGGTTCGGCAGCACCTTCCAGTCGTCGTTAAAGAAGATGCCGTCGCGCCACTGGCGGTGGCCCCACATGCCCGTCACCACGCCGCGGCCCTTCTGATACAGCGAGTCCGTCAGAAAGTCGCCGATGGTCAGGCCGGAATACGTGGTCGAGTAAGTGAACAGACCCAGCGCGCCGTTGTTGCCGGCGTAATAGCGGTTCTGTTGGTAGCGGATGGCCGAAAAGCCCATCTTGATCAGATGGCGGCCCTTCATGTAGGTGAGGTTGTCGAAGTATTGGAACTTGTTGTCGGTCGTGTTGCCGATGGAGGCGCCGGAACCGACAGCCGTCAGGCTTTCACCCACTGACACCGAGCTCAAGCCCGGGATAGGCTGGCCGCCCGGGATGCCAAACGCAGCGTTGCCGCCCGAGCCCAGCTTACCGGACCAGTCGTAGGTCATGTCATTGATCAGCAAACGGCTAAAGCCCAGGCGGACTTCATTCACCACGGTCGGAGAGAACGTCCGGTTCCAGGTCAAGACCGCCGTCTGCTGCGGACCTTCCGTGCCGCCAACCATCGTGGTCGGCAGCGCGGCAGCGCTACTCGGCGCCTCATAGCTGCCGATAGACCAGCGCGCCACGAAGTTGTCTTTGTCGCTCAGGCGGTAGTCCACCTTCACGTCGGCCTGATGGTTGCGCAACTTGCTGGCCGAAGACCCTGCGTAGTTGCTCGTCACGCCCAGTGAGCCTGAGCCCGCCTGGTTCGCCAACGGATACAACGTCTGGTCGCCGAACAGCTTCTTGGCTACCGGATTGGTGATCCGCGCCTGCGGGATGATGTTGCCCGGGAACGGCGTGCGCGCCGTCAGTGTGGCGCCCGTCGCCGGGTCGCGTACGATGCTCGGCGTCGCCAGCGTCAGGAACTGGCTCAGGTCGCCCGTGCGCCATGCCGCCGGTGCCACGCTGGCCGTGCTCGGCCCCGACGCGCGTTGCTCGGTGCCTTCGTAATCGACGAAGAAGAACGCCTTGTCCTTCACAATCGGGCCACCGAACGTGCCGCCAAAAATATTGCGGCGGAACGGTTGCGGGCCGGAGGCTGTAGAAGCTGCACGGTTGCGGAAGAAACCGTTGGCGTCCAGCACCTGGTTGCGCAGGAACTCGAATACGTTCCCCTTGTACTTGTTTGTGCCGCTCTTCAACGCCATGTTCACCACGGCGCCGCCGGCGTTGCCGTATTCGGCGCCGGAGTTGCCTGTGATGACTTTGACTTCTTCCAAGGCGTCCACGTTCGGCTGGTAACCGATGCGGTTGTCCATCGAATCGTTCACGTCAACACCGTCGAGCAGGAAGTTATTCGTCTGTTCGCGGTTGCCGTTCACCTGCGGGCGCGATCCGCTGCCCTGGTAGCGGCCAGACGTGTTCATCGCATTTGGCGAAGTGCTTACCGCACCCGGAATCAGCAGCGTCATTGATGCGAAGTTGCGTCCGTTCAACGGAACCGACGTCAACTTCGTCGAACTCAAAGCGTCGCCGGTCGCCGTGGACTCGGTTTGCAGAATCGGCGCGATGTCTTTGACTTCCACCACCTGCGTGGTGTCGCCAACCTCCAGTTTCACGTCCACGCGGGCTACCTGGTTCACTTCCAGCGTGAATGGGCCCAGTGTGGCTTTCTTGAATCCCTTGACCGTTACACTGACCGTGTAACTCCCAATCGGCAGAAATCGCAGGTTGTAGATGCCTGCGTCCGTCGTCTGGGCGTCAGTGGAGAGATTCGTACCCTGATGAGTTGCTGTTACCTTCGCGTTCGGTACCGACGCCCCTGAAGGATCGGTCACCGTGCCCGTGATGGCACCAGTGGTGGTCTGAGCAGATGCCGCAACTGCCAAAGCGAGAACGCATAGCATTACGGCAAAGAGAGTCTTCCAGTGTTTCATATCGGAAGCAATACCCCATTGCATGACTGAACTTTAACACCATCCTCAACTCCGCGACAAGCAGGTAAAACGCACAGCACCGGCACGTCTGGACACGATACACTCGCAGCAGATGCTTCGGTGGATCATGGCCTGTTTCCTGCTCTGTGCCCAAGCCCAGGAGAAGCCACAAACTCAAACCAAGGATGACGCCCGCGCGGAGGCTCAACGCCGCCGTGTCGAGCTCAATTTGTTGGGCGCGACTGATACCGAAGGAGGCGAGAGCCGCCGCAACGAAAACGTTCAGTTCAACCTTGTCGACAACAACGCGCTCAAGGAGTTGAACGCCCGCGTCGGCACCACGGCGACGCTGGTCGACCAGTTCCGTGCGGACCGCTCCTACTTCGGCGCCGAGTTTGGCGTTGTGCCTGCGCCGCCGCCTCATTTGGCCGCCGCGCCCGCCGTGAAGGATTTCCACGGCCAGCTCCGCTGGTCGCATTTAAACAGCGTCACCAGCGCGCGCACCTTCTTCCAGGTGGGCGACGTGCAGCCTGCGCACGAGAATAATTACGGCTTCCGCTTCGGCCTGCGCGTCTGGCGCGGAGCCAGTCTCACGGTCGACGCCGGCCGCCAGCAGATCCGCGGCCAAGTGAACGGCAACGTGCTCGTTCCCAAAGCCGACGAGCGCACTGCCCTGGCCACCGACCCCGCCACGCGCGCCATCGTCCAGCGCTTCCTCGACGCCTACCCGCAGGCCACGCCCAACCGCACCGACGTCAATGCCCGCGCCTTGAACACCAACTCTCCGCAGCGCGTCGACAACGAAAACTCGACGCTGCGTCTCGACCAGTTGCTCGGCGTGCGCGACCGGCTCGGTTTTTCATATACCTTTAACGCGCAGGACGTCGACGCCTTCCAGTTGGTTGCCGGCCAAAACCCCGACACCCATATCAAGAACCACCGCGCCCGCATCACCTGGACGCGCGCCTGGAGTTCGGCTCTGGTCACCGATCTCACCACGGCCTTCGACCGTCTCGGCTCCCAACTCATGCCGGAGCCCAACGCCGTCGGGCCCATGGTCTCCACTGGTGGTCTGGAAACGCTCGGCCCGCAGGCCGTCATCCCCACTGACCGTGCCGTGAACCTCTTCCGCACCGCTGGCGCAGTCCGCCGCTCCGGCGCGCATCATAATTGGACCGCCGGTTTCGAAGTCGACCGCCGCCAGTTGAACGGTCTGGAAACCGACTGCCACCGCGGCTTCTTCGGTTTTTCCGGTGACTTTGGCCGTGACGCCATCACCAACCTCCGCCTGGGCACTCCCACCCAGTACCTCATCTCCATCGGCGAGGTCCATCGTGGCTTCCGCTCCTGGGAGATGCAGTTTTATGCCGGCGATACGTGGCGCCTCCGCCCCTCCACCACGTTGACCGCTTCTTTGCGCTACCAGCCCACCACCGTGCCGACTGAGGTCAACAACCGCAACACCGTCCCTTATTCAAGCGACCTAAACAATGTTGCGCCGTCCCTCGGCATTGCGCAGCGTCTTGGCCGTTGGGGTGTCCTCCGCGCCGGCGCCGGTGTTCAATTTGGTGAAATCTTTCCGGTCACTTACCAGCAAATTCGCCTTTCGCCGCCGGGCAGCTCGAAATTCATGATCCCGGCGCCGGATCTCACCAATCCGCTGGCCAGCGCGGGCGACAATCCCAAATCGAATCTCTATTTGCTCGATCCGCAACTGGCTACCCCGTACGCCTACCAGTACAACCTCTCCTGGGAACCGCGCCTGCCGCGCTCCTGGCACCTCCAACTCGGCTACGTCGGCTCGCGCTCGCACAAGTTGCTCATCATGTGGTACACCAACCGCGGTCATGTCGTCCCGGGCATTGCGCAGACCTCGGCCACCTTGAACGATCGTCGTCCGGACCAGCGTTACGCTGATGTCCGCCGTGTTGTGAACGGCTCGGCCGGCTACTACGACGCCGCCCGCGTCACTCTCCTTTCGCCGCGCTGGAAAAATCTCAGCCTGGAGACGGTCTACTGGTACGGCAAGGCGCTCGATCTTGGCAGTTCCTATACCAATACGGCCTACGATGCCGATTCGCGCGTCTCTCGTGCCCAGTATGAATATGAGATGCGCGGTGACATGCGCGGCCGCTCGGATTTCGATCAGCCGCACGCCTTCCTCGCGCGTGGCAGCTACACTTTGCGCGGCTGGTCACTGTCGGGCGTCCTGCTGCTGAAGCAGGGAACTCCCTTCACGGTTGTTTCCGGCTCTGACGGACCCGGCTACGGCAACGTGGACGGCAATGGCGCGGACCGGCCCAACCTGGTCGACACATCCATCCTCGGCCGCACCATTGGAAACCCCGATACTTCGCGCGCCCTGCTGCCGCGCTCGGCGTTCTCCTACATCGCACCGACTGACGATCGTGGCAACCTCGGCCGCAATACGTTCCGTAAGGGCGCTATTCATAATTTGAACGCCGCGCTTTCGCACACCTGGGCGCTTGACGGCCACGGCCGTAAGCTCGGCCTGCGCGTGGAGAGCATCAATCTCACCAACACGCCGCAGTTTGCCAATCCTGGCCTGGAACTGTCCAACGCCAACTTCGGCCAGATCACCAATACCCTGAATGATGGCCGCACCTTCCGCGCCGGCCTCGATTTTCAGTGGTAGTCTGGCATACCGCCGTCGCCGGCTGGGCAACTCACTCCGCCCGCAGCGCGCTTGCCGGATCAATCTTTGTCGCCCGGCGTGCCGGCAACCACCCGGCCGACATCGCCACCACCAGCAGCGCCACGGTCACCAGCCCAAACGTCAGCGGATCGGTCGCTGTCGCTTCGAACAGCAGGCTCCGCAGGAACCTCGTCAACCACAGCGCTCCCGCCAGACCTATCGCGGCGCCTGCGCACGCCATCTTCGCAACGCGTCCCAGCACCAACCCGAACACCCGTTCCGGCGTCGCTCCCACCGCCACACGCACGCCAATCTCGCGCCGCCGCTCGCTCACGCTGAACGACGTCACGCTGTAGATCCCCATCAGCGCCAGCGCCAGCGCCAAAGCGGCGAAGATGCCAATCGCCTCCAGTGCGAACCGCCGTTGCGCATTCGAACGTTCGACAATCTTCTCCATCGTTCGCACGCCGAATACCGGCAGATCCCCGTCCAGCGCTTCCACCGTGTGCCGTAGCGCGTCGGTCAGCCGTTCCGGGGCGGCTGTGCTGCGCAAAAACACCGTCACCGCCAGCGCGGACCGCTGGTATACCGGCACGTAGAAATGTGGCGTGTTTGGCGTGTCGAACGTGTCGGTCTTGATGTTCCCCACCACGCCCACAATCGTCCAACTCCGTGGCGTGCGCGCCGGGCCTTCCACAATCCGCCGCCCTAGCGGGCTCTGTCCATGAAAGAACTGCCGCGACAGTGTTTCATCCACAATGCACACCCGCTCACCGCCGTCGTCCGTCTCGGTGAAGAGCCGCCCCTCCAGCAGCGGCACACGTAGCGTCTTGAAGAAGTCTGGACTCACGCTGGTCAGCCCCGCCGTCGGCCGCCGCGCCTCGCCGCTGTCGGATTCCACTGCGAAGCTCACCCGGTTCCACCCCGCCAGCGGAATGCTGTCGCCGCCGCCCACTGCCGCCGCTTCCACTCCGGGCAGTCCACCGGCCCGCCGCAACAGTTCGCGCACAAACGCCTTGCGCCGCTCCGGGTCCAGATACTTTCTGTCGGCTTTCGGATCCGTGGGCGGCGGCAGCCAGATGCTGGCTACCACCACGTTCTTCGCCTGGAACCCTGGGTCGACCTGCATCAGCTTCCAGAAGCTCTTCAACAGCAATCCGCAGCCGATCATCAGCATGAGCGACAGCGCCACCTGGCACGCCACCAGCACCGCCTGTATCCGGTGTCGCCCCGCGCGCCCGCTGCTCGAACGCGTTTTCAGCTCCTCCGTCAAATCCAACTTCCACACCTGCCGTGCCGGGGCCGAGTTTGCCAGCACCGCCGCCACCGCCGCCACCGCCAGCGTGAAGCCCAGCAGCGTCAGATTGACGCCCGGCCGGTTCACCTGCGGCAGGTTCACTGGAGCCAGATCCAGCAGCACTGGCATCACCACTGCCGCTGCCGCCAGTCCGCATGCCGCGCCCGCGCCGGCCAACAGCAGGCCCTCGCATGCCAGTTGCCGCAGCAGATCCCGCCGTCCTGCGCCCAGCGCCGCGCGCACTGCGTACTCCTGTTGGCGCGCCACCGATCTTGCCAGAAGCAGATTCGCCACACTGACCGCGCACGCCAGCAGCACCAGTCCCACCGCGCCCAGCATCAGCCCCAGCAGAACTTCGTTATTACGCCCGGCTAACTCTTTTTGCAGCGAGTTGATCCTTGGTGTCCACGCTGTCTCGTTCGGATACGCGTCCGGGTGGTCCTGCCGCAGCGTCGCTGTGAACGCGTCCAGTCGCGCCCGTGCTGCCTCCAGGGTCAACCCTGCCTTCAGCCGCCCAATCGCGTGCGGCAGATTGCGAGCCGTCCGCCTTTCCCGCGAGCCCCACGGCGGTCCGCCAAATCCGCCCGTAATCCAGAACTCCACCTCGTTCTGCAGCGTTGCGCCCGGATGCCGGAACCCGGCCGGCATCACGCCCACCACCACGAACGTGTCGTAGTCGAGGAAAATCTTTCGCCCAACTACATTAGGATCCGCGCCAAACAGTCGCCTCCAACACCCATCGCTCAGCACAATCGCTTCCGAGACGCCCGGCCGGGCATCGGCCCGCACAAACGTCCGTCCTAATGCCGCGTGTGCGCCCAGCAGTTCAAAGTAGTTCACATCGACGGCCATCGCCTCGGTCCGTACCGGCCGGCTCACTCCCGTCAGGTTGCCGTCCATCGGCCAGACAAACGACATCGCGTCGAATACGCCCGCGCGGTCGCGCAGGTCCTCATATTCGGCCACGGACATTCCCGCCCCGGCGATGTTCAGCCGCCGGAAATCGGCGTCGATGCTCACTAGTTGCCCGGCATTACGATACGGCAGCGGGCGCAGCAGCACGGCGTCAACCACGCTGAAGACCGCCGTGTTCGCTCCAATTCCCAGGCCCAACGCGACAATGCACGTTGTTGTCAGCCCAGGGCGCCGCCGCAGACTTCGTGCGGCATCCTTCATTGCGTGCCAATACAGCTTCAGCATGTTCATTGCGGTGAGTCCACTAATCTATCTCAGACCTATCCCCGTTCGCTCGCCTCTCCATCGCCGAGTGGGCGCCCGGCGACCCAGGAGTACCCATGTCTTTCCGGGTTGCCAAAGCTCACGAATCTGCACGTTGATTCTCGGCTCCGAGGCGAACTGGTCAGCCTGGTCGAGGGCGCGTACGTCGGCCTTCGCCTGGGCGGTCCAGACTAGCCGCTTACCCATTGCGGCCCATCTTTTCCCCGTCGGCCAGGCTCACGCCCAATTCGGCGAGCACCTCCTCGTGGGGGATGGGCTGATTGTGCTTGCTCCACTCGTCGGCCTCGGCGATGGCCTTGGCTTCAGCCGGGCTGAGCGTGTCGCGCTCTTCGGGCGGGACCATCGTCTCCAGCAACTGCACCACGGCGGCCAACTGTGCCGGCGCCAGTTGATCCAGCAATCGATTGGCGTATTCTCGCTCAGGGGCCATCTTCGCCTCGCTCCGGCAGCAGTTCAATCAGCTCCAGTATGCACTCGAATCTTTCTCGAACCTTCGTTGTGCGCACACTTGCCGTTTCCCTTGAACTACTTACGACGCAGCGGCGCTCTAACAAGCGGTTGCCCTGACTCTCCCCCGCGCCCGCGGCAGTTCCCGAACGAACAGCCTCGGGCTAGGCCCCTCAGCCGCCAAAGAACTCCGGAATCAGCGCGCGCCCGGCCGGGCGGATGCGCTCCAATTCCGTCTCAGGAATCGAGCGATAGGGCCAACGCATGTGCGACCCGACGTCCGCCCAGCCGCCCAGCAGCGCCAGAAACCGGTCGCAAGCTGCATTGCAGTACTTCTGGGTGGTGATGAACGGCGCGATATAGCCATCCATGAATCGCCTCAGCCGTTGCTCCAGTTCCAATGCGGCGGCCGGATCCTTGTGGATCTGACCGGTCCAGCGTTGAGCGGCCGCCGGATTCAAGCACGCTGCGTTGGAATACGCGCCCTGGGCTCCCCGCCGGATCCCGCTGGCCAGAAGATGGCCCGGAACGAAGACGCTGAGTTTGGCCAGATGCTGGCGCATGGAGGCATACCATGCGTCGTCGCCACCGGCCGTTTTGAGCCCAATCAGCGCGGGTACGCGGCAGGCCATCCGGCCAACTTCTTCCGGCGCCAGAACGCGTTTGGCATGTGGAGGGTTATAGAGCACCAACCCGATCCCCGACGCCACTTCAGCCATCCGGTCGAGAAACGCCACGGCCTCGTCTTCAGTGACGGGGAACCAATCCGGCAGGATCACTTGCACCGCGCCCGGCTCCAGCGCTACCACCCGCCGCAGCCGTTCCCGCGAAATCTGTGCCGACATGTGGCTGACGCCGATCTGGAACGGTATGCCGGCGGCATTGCATTTTTGGGCGAGACACTCCGAAATCTGGTCGAACTCAGCTTCGGTCTGAGTGTGAAATTCACCCGCTGTACCGTTGGAGTAAATCCCATCCACCCGCACGGCAATCAGTTGGTCGATCTCCGCCGCCACGCGCCCCAGATCGAGTGAGTCATCCGTATTCCATGCGGCCACGAGCGTCGCCCAGTTGCCGCGAATTTGACTGGCAGAAAGTGGTCTCATCGGCTTCCCGGAAACCTCATCTGGTATGCCTCATCCACCATGGCCAGGATGTTATGCAGGGGCACATCGGATTGCAGAACATGACAGGGCGCAACGATATATCCGCCTCCCGCGCCAAGAATTTCCACCCGGCGGCGCACTTCGCTCCGCACCTCGTCAGGCGTTCCATTCGGGAGCAAATGTTGCGTGCAGATTCCTCCGTGCAGGCAAATGCGCGTGCCGTAGGCATCCTTCAGCGCTTGCGGCTCCATCCCTTTCGCCGCGGCTTGCAGCGGGTCCAAAATATCCACGCCAATCTCGATCAGGTCCTCAATCAGCGGCCGGATTGCGCCGCATGAGTGAAACATGAACTTCACGTTATGGCTGTGCGCCAGGTCCACAAGTTTCTTCAGTTGAGGCTTCACGAAGCGGCGAAACATGCCCGGACTGATCAGGAGTCCCTGCTGCGTACCCAGGTCGTCAGCGTTTCGCAGAATGTCGATCCGGCCCTTCGCCGCGGTCAACATCCGGTCAAAGAAGGCGACGTAGAACCCGGTGAAACGCTCCATCAGCCAGTGTGCCATTTCCGGCCGCGAACCCATATCCATCAGCAGGTTGTCGATGCGGCGCAGAAAGGTCGGGTGTTGAAAGACGCTGGGGCCGCTGGCCATTACCGCGAAATCCCGCCACTCATCCAGCCGCGCGGCGAAATCCGAGAAATCAAACCAATTCACATCCGGCCAGCGATGACGCTCGAAGTCTTCAATCGAAGCGGCGTTTTCGAGCACAAACTCAACAAAACAGTCCTCTTGGCCTGTGGCGGTCTGCACGGTTCTATGGCGCCAACCCCAGATATTCTCCCGTACTCCATCACCCAGGTCCCGCCAGAAAGGCACCGGCCCACGGTAGACCGGATCGACGGCGCCGCGCAAATCCACCACGTCACAGTGCAACCGCTGCAGCAACTCCAGATGGGTCTTCGTGCCCAGCTCGCGGTGCAGCCGGTCTGCCACCAACGGGTTCGGCAACAGGTCAATCGGAACGCGGTCTGCCGGGGTTAAGCCGGCGGTCGCCAAAATACGCTCTTTTGAGTTCACTAACTTCTATGCCCTATTCAGATTCTCTCGTAGACATCCGTCCTGGGACGTCCGGCCCAACGCTTTGGCCACCATTACCGTAGCACGCTCTCTGTGGGCAGCGGACTGCGTGAACGGGGATGCCGGCTGCCATTTTCGCCTGCAATGGCGGAAGTCCCTTTTGGACTGGGGCCCACTTTGTCCCACCGCGTCAGCCGGGGCCTCTTTTGTCCCCCGGAGCCGCTTAGCTACACGCCCATTTCTCATTTCTCATCAACAGCTTACGTGATGCTCATTTTCACCCGCCTGCGATAATGGAATTGAAGGGGCAGTCCGCGCGGGCTGCCCCTTTTAACGTCCACGACAGGAGAATTGAAATGTTTCCCGCCCAATTCGAAAAAGAACTCCCGACCGAAGCCACTT
>CAYZIX010000166.1:0-10802 GCA_964478395.1 uncultured Candidatus Solibacter sp. | reverse complement strand
CTTGCATGTGTTAAGCGCGCCGCCAGCGTTGATTCTGAGCCGGGATCAAACTCTCATGTAAAAACATTGAGTTTGATTCGTTCCGGTTTTGACTCAAGTCTGAAACGGAATTAACTTCGCGTTCAACCAGATTTTCAAAGATCTGGACAGCACCAGCCGATCCTTGCGGAAGAACTGATTACTGCCGGCCTCGAAAGGCGTTTTGGCGCGCACTTGACTGTGCTCAACTTCGTGAGCGACAACAAGTTTCTTTGCCAAAAATCGGGAAACTTGAAACTGCCTCGGACTTGTACCGACTGGAGCGTTGCAGCTACTTGCGCAGCCAGCTTATCGCTTCCTTTTGTCGGCGCCCATCATTCAGACTATCAAAGTTTCAAGAGCGTTGCAAGCTCTTTTTTCTTTCTTTCGTCCGCTTGCGATTGGCGTCCGTTGCCGTTACGAATTCAGAGTACCATCGCTTTGAACCCGTTCGCAACAATTGAGAGCATTAACAACGGTTCATAAATAGGAAACATCCTTCAACTTACTGCGCACATGGAACTTAACCCTCTTTCAAACATGTTATGCTGTGGTTCGATCCGTGTTTAGCCGCCAACATCGCAAGACGCGGCCCCTGATTGCCGCCATGGATGGCATTCTTGTCTGGCTCGCGTTCGAAGCCGCCTATGCCACGCGAAGCGCCCTTCAACTGGAGCGCTCCTTCTATCTAGTGCCCGCCGTCAAAACGCTTCTAATCCTGGTGGCTGTGGTGGCCTGGATGCTTGCCGGCTATTGGGTTGGCAGTTATGACGGAGTCCTGCGCGGACGCTTTGCTATCATGGCCGGCCGCGTGCTCCGCCAGTCGTTGGCGGGCATGGTCGTCCTCGTTTTGGCTCAATATGCTCAGCGTGTGGATCTTAGCCGCCCGTTTCTTCTTCTTGTGACGCTTTATGGCGTCACGTTGCTCCTGGTTTGTCGCCTGGTGGCGCGCCGGCTTGCCCAGGTGATGTTCGGTGCCCGCTCAGCGCGTCGCTTCCTCTTGATAGTGGGATCCGGTGAAACCGCCGTCCGGCTGGCTCGGCATGTGGAGGGCAACCGTGCCTATGGCTTGCGCTTGCTCGGTTTCCTGGACGAGCGCTCCGGGAGCATCGATCTGAGCGAGCACTACCCCATCCACGAGCTGACGAAGTTGCCGGAGTTGCTGAGTGCCCAAGTCGTAGACGAGGTGATCTTCGCGGTGGAGCCTGCCCGTTTGACCGAGTTTGAAGACGCATTCCTTTTGTGTGAGGAGGAGGGCGTGCGCACCCGCTTGCACCTGGACGTCTTCCCGCACCTCAATGCGCGCGCGGAGCTGGAGCGCCTGGAGGGCGAGCCACTGTTGACCTTCTCTGGTGCTCCACACGATGACATCCATCTCTTGATTAAGCGCGCGCTGGACTTTCTGCTCGCTTCCCTGGCCCTGGTGCTGGTATCTCCACTGCTCCTGTTGATCGCGATTCTGGTCCGCACCACCTCGCCCGGCCCGGTCATCTTCCGCCAACGCCGCTGTGGTTTAAATGGCCGCCGTTTTACGCTCTACAAGTTCCGGACGATGGTAGCCGACGCCGAGGCGCACCGCGCCGAACTCGAGCACCTCAACGTAAAGAAGACGGCCTTCAAGATCCCCCACGATCCGCGCATCACGCCAGTTGGTGTCTGGCTCCGTAAGTTTTCGCTGGACGAACTGCCACAGCTCTGGAATATCGTCCGCGGCGAGATGGCCATCGTTGGTCCGCGCCCGCCGGTACCCGAAGAAGTGGAACACTACGAGCGTTGGCAGCGCCGCCGCCTTCGCATGCGGCCGGGCCTGACCTGCTTATGGGCTATTTCCGGCCGCGATGAGCTTGCCTTCGACGATTGGATGCGCCTGGACTTGGCTTATATCGATCAGTGGAGCCTCAAGCTCGACCTCAGCATTATCTTGCGCACCATTCCACAGGTGCTGCTGGGCCGGGGCGCACACTAGTAGCAACCGCGGCAACAGCCGCCACGTCATAGACGCACTGATCAATTACGCGCAGGGAGGATAGACTTCGTATGAATTTCAAGCTTTTATTGCCGCTGGCGCTGGCTTTTGCCGTCGCCGCGCCGGCCCAGTGGGGATCTCGCGATGGTAACCGTGGACGAGGGTCGCGGGGCCGGAATGAGGTGTTGACTCGCCGGGCCGACATTCGGGGCGGTGGCGGGCACGGTAAGTGCACAATCGAGGTGGAAGTGGATGGCGTTGCCGAGGTGGAGATCCGTGGCGAAACGGGCCGGCTTCGGACGCTGAGTGGTGAAACCGCAACCTGGCGCCGTTTCGTGTGCAACCAGGTGATGCCGCTGCGGCCTGAGGAATTCCGTTTCCGTGGCATCGACGGACGTGGCCGCCAGGAACTGGTCAGCGCGCCGGGCCGTGACGGTGTCACCGTCGTCAGAATTGAGGACCGTCGTGGTGGCCGTGAAGGCTACACCTTCGATCTTGAATGGCGCGGCGGATATGACGACCGTGGCCGCCGTTATTAACTCCGAATGGACTCTCACGCGCGCCGGTGCCACAATGAGGGCGTCCGGCGCGCCGGACATTCTAAGGAGCATGAAGCGTCGTGCAACTGATCCCCACTGAAGATGAAGTCGTCGCCCTGTTGCGAGAGACTGGAGCCCTGCGTCAGGGCCATTTCCAGTACCCCAACGGCCTGCATTCGGATCGCTATCTGCAAGTTGCCCTGGCCATGCGGCACTATGAGAACGCCAAGTTGTTAAGCGTGGCGCTCGGCCGTAAGCTGCGGTCCCATCCGGAAATTCGCGCAATTGTCCCCGAACTCTCGGTTGTTACGCCGGCTACCGCCGGCTTGCCTGTGGCCTTCGGCGTTTGCGAGGCTTTGCGGGCCAAGCAGGTCTATTGGGCCGAACGCGCTGAAGACGGCGGTCCAATGCGTTTCCGCCGCTATCTGGAGCCCCAGCCCGGTGAAAAAGTCCTGCTGGTGGACGATGTGCTGCGTAGCGGCCGCAAGCTCACAGAGATGAAAGCGCTGATTGAAAGCTACGGCGCTGAAGTGGTTGGTTTGGCCGTGATTGTCTACCAGCCTAATCCGGAGACGCCGAGTTTCGGCTCGCTGCCGTTCTATTATCTGGCTGAGCTGGGGGCCATGTACTATTGGGACTCGGCTGAAGCAGAGGCCAAAGCTACCATCGCCGGCCCGGTTGAAAAAGTCTGGGCCTGAACAGCGCGGCCTGCGGAGTATTAGAGTGAGAAGCAGCACACTATGCGTCTCTCACTTTGCCTCCTTCTGCTGTCTCTAACAGGTGCTCCCGATCTGGTGGCCGCCAGTGCCGCGCGCGCTGGCGTCGCCCGGATCGACATCACCCCTGACGGCCCCATCTGGATGGCCGGCTATTCGGCCCGGAAACACCCGAGCGAAGGCGTTTTCATGCCGCTGTATGCCAAGGCGCTGGCGCTTGAGGATGGCCGCGGCGGGCGTGTTGTCATCGTCACCACCGACGTTCTGGGCCTGCCGCGCAGCATTACCGATGTCGTCGCCGCCCGCGCCATGAAGGAATATGGCCTGGAGCGCTCTGGCGTTCTATTCAACTCTTCGCACACACATACGGGACCGGTCGTACTTGGCAACCTTTCGGTCGTCTCACCGGACTCGCCCGAAGATGGCAAAATTGTCGCCGCCTACGCCGTCGCTTTGCAGGAGAAGTTGTTTTCGGTGATCGGCGCCGCGCTGGGAGATCTGGCGCCGGCAACGTTGAGCTTCGATTACGGAGAGGCCGCCTTTGCAATTAACCGCCGCCAAGCCATGCCGAAAGGTGTGGTCATTGGCTTGAATCCCAATGGCCCCGTCGATCACCGCGTGCCCGTGTTGCGTGTCACTGCGCCGAACGGCAAGGTGCGCGCCATCCTGTTCGGCTATGCCTGCCACAACACCACATTGACGGCTGAGTTCTATCGCCTCAGTGGCGATTATGCCGGCGTCGCGCAGGCCGAAATTGAGCGCCAGGTGCCCGGCGCCATCGCGCTCTTCATGCAGCTTTGCGGCGGCGATCAGAACCCCAACCCGCGCTCCAAGCTGGAGCTGGCCAAACAGCACGGCGCCGAGCTTAGCAGCGCGGTCATGCGCGTGGTCCGCACCCCCATGCAGCCGGTTTCCGGCCGTTTGCGCGCGTCGTTCCTGACGGCGGATTTGCCGTTTGCGCCGCACACCCGGGAGCAGTACCAGCAGGATCTGGCCAGCAGCAACAAGTACATCGTGTCTCGCGCCCAGCAGATGCTGAAGCTGTACGACCAAGGCCACGCGCCGCGCAGCCTGCAGTATCCCGTCCAGGCCCTGCGCTTCGACAAGGGCTTCACGCTCGTCGCGCTCGGCGGCGAGGTAGTGATCGACTACGACCTCTGGCTGCGCCAACGCTATCCGGACGAGCGTCTGATGGTGGCTGGTTATTCCAATGATGTGGCCGCTTATATCCCCAGCGCCCGTGTCCTCAACGAGGGCGGCTATGAAGCCGTCGACAGCATGATCTATTACGGACAGCCCGGCCCGTTCAGCCCGGAGATGGAGTCGCGCCTGCACGACGCCATCCAAACCGCCATGCGGCGTGCCGGAAGAAAATAGAAGAAATTCCATGCGTTTGATTCTTGCCGCTGTTGCTTTGACGCTCGCCTGCTCGGCCGGCCCGCGCGCCGGCGTGGCGCGTGTTGACATCACGCCCGCGGGCCCCATCTGGTTGGGAGGCTATGCCGCGCGCACGCATCCCAGCGTCGGCGTGGAACTGCCGCTCTACGCCCGCGCCCTCGCCCTGGAGGACGGCCGTGGCGGGCGCGCCGTCATCGTCACTGCCGAACTGCTCGCCCTGCCCGGCGTGATTGTCGAGCCGGTGGCTGCCGAGGCGTACAAGCGCTACGGCCTGGAGCGCGCCGCACTGGTCTTCAACGGCGCGCATACCCACAGCGGTCCCGTCATCGAAGGCCACCTTTCCTTGACACGCCCGCCCGACGCCGCCAACGCGCGTATTGTCGCCGCTTACGGCGAGACGCTGAAACAAAAACTGGTGGAAGTGATTGGAGCCGCGCTGTCAGACCTCAAGCCCGCCACGCTCAGCTTCGGCTACGGTGAGGCCGGTTTCGCCATGAACCGGCGCCAGCCCACGCCCAAGGGCGTCATCATCGGCGCCAATCCCGAGGGACCTGTCGACCACCGCGTGCCCGTGTTGCGCGTCAGCTCGCCCGGCGGTAAGCTGCGCGCCCTGCTGTTCGGCTACGCCTGTCACAACACGACGCTGACCGGCGACTTTTATAAATTGAGCGGCGATTATGCCGGCTTCGCCATGTCGGAGATTGAGCACCAGACGCCGGGCGTCGTGGCGCTGTTCATGCAGTTGTGCGCTGGCAACCAGGATCCCCAGCCGCGCGGCACGCTCGATCTGACGCGCGCCCACGGCCACGAACTGGCTGCCACCGTGATGCAGGTTGCCACCGGCCGGATGGCGCCGGTTTCCGGCCCTCTGCGCACCGCGTTTCTCACCACCGAACTACCCTTTGCCGCGCACACGCGTCAGCAGTTTGTGGAGGAAGCCAAGGATCCGAACAAGTACAAGGCCCGCCGCGCGCGCAACGTCCTGCGGCTCTACGACGAGGGCCACAACCCGCTTTTCGCGCGCCTGCCCGTGCAGGCCATTCGCTTTGCCCACGGCTTCACCCTGCTCGCGTTGGGCGGTGAACCGATGGTCGAATACGACCTCTGGGCCCGCCAGAGCTTTCCCAAGGAGCCGCTCATGATGGCTGGCTACTCGAATCACGTGCCCGGCTACATCCCCACCGCCGCCATGTTCACCGAAGGCGGCTATGAACCGGAGGAGAGCATGATCTATTACGGCATGCCCGGCCCGTTCACACCCGAGGTCGAGACGCGCGTAAAAGAGGCTGTCCGCACAGTGATGGAGCGCGTTCGGCGGTGACCGCCGCTCCACTCGCACTGCTGCTCCTGTTCGCGCCACCCGATTGGGTGGACCGCGCCCGCTCCGCTCCTCCAGAATTCGCCGCCCGCCTGCTTCTCAAGGGCGCCGCCGAAACGCGCGACCGCACCCAGCGCGCCGCCCTCATTGAGGAGGCCTTCGCCTTTGCCACGCGTGCCGCTGTCCCCTGGCAGTTGCTCACCGTGGCGCCGCCGGATTCGCTCGCCAACCGGCGTGCCTCGGCCGGCAATGAACACATGGACGCGCTTAGCCTGGAGCGTCAGGCCATCGACGCAATGTTGAACGTCGACCCGGCTCGCGCCCAGCAGCTCGCCCTTTCCCTGCCTGTGCCCACTCCGGAGCCCGCGAAGTGCTCCGACTCGACCGCCGCCCGGCTCGACGACTATTACGGCATCGTGCTCACCATGGCCAGCCGCGGCTTCACCGCCAAACAGAGGCAGGATGGCCGTCATCTCAGCTACCTGATCGGTGTTCTGGCCGCTTCCACTTCGCCCGGACAGTTGTTCGGCGCGGTCCAGTTGGTCGCGGCCTATCCGGCCGCCGATGCGAATGAAAGCCAGGCGCTCATCGCCGCGCTGGCCGCTTCGCTGCGCGCTTCGCCGCCCAACCCGCGCGCCTGGTCGCTGGTGCCCTCCCTGGCCGATGAGTTGAAATCCCTGCGCCGGCGCGCCAACTCCCCGGACCTCGACCTTGCCGCCGAAGCCTTCCTTAAGACGCAGTCCGATGCCGAGCCCTGCACCGCGCCGGATTACGGGCTCCTCTTCAATAGCGGTGAGGCCCGGCAACTGCGCCAGGCGCTGCAGTTGCTGCGCCGCCAGGCGGATCAGTCTACCGCCGATTGGAGTGCGTCCTTCAAGTCGCTGCTCAGCCAGGTCGATAGCTGGCGTGAGGAGGTCGGCGCCTCTGATCTCGCGCTGTTTCACATGCGCGCGCTGTCTTACACTGCGCTGCTCGACGTCGCCTCCACCGACGAGCAACTCACCAGTGTGCTCGGCTCTTTCATCCCATTTCTGCGCGACACGCCGGCCAAACAGACCGTTCCCGGAGAATGGCTGATCCACTTCCGCCGCGCCGTCGCTCCGCGCGCTCCGGGTGGCGTGCGCTCGACCGCCATCGCGCTGAACGAGATCCGCCGCTCCGGCGACATGCTGATGAATCTCCTCGCCGAAGCCGGCGAGACTCGATAATCTGTTTGCATGAGCCTGTACGGAGCCATTGAGGCGGGCGGCACGAAGTTTGTCGTGGCCGTCGGCGAGTCACCCGAAGAGCCGCGCCAGATTGAACGCATCCCTACCACCGCGCCCGGCGAAACCATTGCCGCTGTGGTGGACTATTTCCGCGCACGCGGCCCGCTCGATGCGCTCGGCGTCGCCACCTTCGGCCCGGTGGATTTCTCCACCGGCTCCATCAGCACCACACCGAAACTGGCCTGGCGCAATTACCCCCTGCGCGACGCTCTGGCAAAGGCATTGTGTGTGCCTGTGGGGCTGGAGACGGACGTGAACGGCGCCGCGCTCGGCGAAGCCCGTTGCGGCGCGGGCCGCGGCCTTTCAGATCTCATCTATGTCACCGTCGGCACCGGCATCGGCGGCGGCGCGCTGGTGGGTGGCCGCCTGGTCCACGGTCTGATGCACTCTGAGATGGGACACCTGCTGGTGCGCCGCGCTCCGGGCGAACTCGACGGCTTCAAGGGCGTGTGCCCGTATCACGGTGATTGTCTTGAGGGGATGGCGTGCGGCCCCGCTATTCAAGCCCGCTGGGGTGCCCGCGCCGAGACGCTGCCCAAGGATCATCCTGCTTGGTTAGTGGAGGCGGACTATCTGGCGCAGGCGTGCTTCCAGATGGCTTGTGTCCTGTCTCCGCAGGCCATTGTGCTGGGCGGCGGCGTCATGGAGCAGGCTCAGTTGTTCAGCTTGATTCGCACCCGCACTGCTGAATTGTGCCAGGGCTATCTGAAACTGCCCGCCATTGTGCCGCCCGGATTGCGCTATCCGGCCTTAAGCGGCGCCCTGGCGCTGGCCAGGGACGCCGCCTGAGGCTCGTTTCTTTTGCTTACTGCGCGTGGACCTTGGCCACCGAGTAGTCGCCCGACGTGCCGTGGCACACATCGCAGCTCTCGCCCAGCGTCGTCGTGTTCGCCGCCGCATGGCTCCATGCCGCCTTCGTGTTGTGGCACGACAGGCAGGCGTTCGTGGTCGGTGTCGTGGGCGTGATCAGCCCGGCCGGATTGGTCACGTTGTTCAGCGCGTCCGACAACGGCAGGTTCACCGTGTTGGCCGCGTGGCACTGCGTGCAGGTGGCCAGGTTACCCGGATAGCCCACTTCGGAGCTGTGGATCCGGTGCACCATGTTCACATAGTTCCAGCTCTCACCATCGGCAACCAGCGACGACGTGTGGCAGAACGTGCACATCTGCGCGTCGTTGCGGTTTCCGCCGTGGAACTCAATCTGGTAGTGGCACTTGTTGCAATTCGCTGTGGTCACTACCGTCCGGCGCGGCGTTGCCGTGCCGCCGCCCACTTTGGCATAGAACAGCGCGTTCTTGCCGTAGTCGCGGATCGACCGCGCCTGCGTCGTGCCGGCCAGTACGGTCACCGTATTGTAGCCTTCAATACCGAACTGCCACGTGCCTGTCGCGCTGGCCGGAATCGTGCCGGCGAACGTCCAGAAATAACGCCCATCGCCCGGGCCCTGCGCCGCGCGCACGTCTTCACGCACGTAGCCGGTGATGTCCGATGCCGGTCCGCCCATGTAAAGCCGCAGGCTCGACATCTTCGCGATATTCACCGGCGTGCCCTTGCGGTCCTTCACCACAAACGTCACCGTCGGATGCTTGCCGGCCGAGACGTCAGCGGCCTCGGTGATCGAGAACACCAACCCTGACAGCAGCGTGCTTTCAATCGGCACCGTATGCGCACCGGTGATCGAGATGTCGAAGTCCAGCTCGCCCGTCGGCTGGTGGCACGTCGAGCACATCGAGTCGCTTACCTGCGGCAGGCTGGCGTGGTTGGCGCCCGTGGCGAAGTTCACGTCGTCGTGGCAGCTTCCGCAAGCCGCGCGGCTCGGATTCATCTTGTAGAAATCGGCCTGCGTCGCGCCTGTCTTCGCCTGGTCCTCGTGGCAGGCCTTGCACGCCATCAACTGCGCCGGGAAGGCCACTTCCGAATAATCGTGCCCGCCCACCTTGTAGGCCGTGCCGGCTTTCACGCTCGGCAGGTTCTCGCCGTAGTGGATCTTGTGGATCATCACGCGCATGTCGGTCGTATTGCCCTCGGCCGAACTCGGCGTCTGCGGCGTGTGGCACATGTTGCAGATTTCGATCGAGCGCCGGCTGCCGCCGTGCATCGCCAACTGGTCGTGGCAGTTGTTGCAGCTCGCCGTCCGGATAATGTCGCGCGTTACCGTCACCGCCGTGCCGTTCGGCACGAAGTTGTAGGTGGCGTCGTCGTAATACGTGCCCATCGACCACTCGGTCAGGCTGCGTGACCCGTAGATGCCGATGGTGTGCGTAGCGCTGCTGTCGTAGCCCGACGGCAGCTTGTTGGCAAACTGATACGTGTAGGCGCCGCTGCCCAGGCTGGTCCACGTGCCGGTGCTTTCACCGGTCGCCTGCGTCACCGTCCCGGCCGCGCCCGTGCGCGTCCGCGTGATGTAGCTCACGTACGGCGTTTTGTACGACGGGATGTAGCCCAGCAGGAAGCTGGCCGAGATCGTTCCGGGCGACTCTACGCCCAGCCGGTCCAGTCCCATGCCTTTTGCATCGGTAATCTTGACCCAGGCCGTCACGGTGCCGTCCGCGGCAACCGAAGCCTTCGTAATCGTGAAGTTCAACCCCGGGCGCACAAACGTCACCAGGGCCTGATCGGCATAATACGCCTTCTCTGTCGGACGGTAGGCCGGCGCATCGCCGGCCACCAACGCGGCTGCGGCAATGCCGGCAAGACCGGCAATCGAAATGACAACTGCAAGGCGAGATGGGTTCCGCATAATCGGGTTCCTCTGTGAGACACCTTGCGTCCTTCTTGGACGCTTCCCAACAGTGGAGGAGTTTATCACAGAAAAGTCCGTTTTGTTAGAATCGCGGTCTCCAGACACAAAAAACCGGGGGCCGAAGCCCCCGGTAACCATCTGCATCCTGGCTTTTGGCCGGAGCTTAGTAGTCCATCCCGCCGTGATCGTGGCCGCCCGGAGCCGGAGCCGGCTTCTTTTCCGGGATCTCGCAGATCATGGCTTCGGTCGTCAGCATCAGGGCGCTCACCGACGATGCGTTCTGCAGCGCCGTGCGGGTCACCTTCGCCGGATCGATCACGCCTGCCGTCACCAGGTTCTGGTACTCGCCCGTCGCGGCGTTGAAGCCGAACCCGACGTCCTCGTTCCCCAGGATCTTGCTGACAACAATGGCGCCTTCGTAGCCGGCATTGCCCGTGATCTGACGCACCGGCTCTTCCGCCGCGCGCCGGATGATGTTGATGCCAATCTGCTCGTCGCCGTCGCCCTTCAGGCCGTCCAGCACCTTCGCCGCGCGCAGCATTGCCACGCCGCCGCCGGCCACGATGCCCTCTTCAACGGCCGCACGGGTGGCGTGCAGCGCGTCTTCGACGCGGGCCTTCTTTTCCTTCATCTCGGTCTCGGTCGCAGCGCCGACCTTGATCACGGCCACGCCACCGGCGAGCTTCGCCAACCGCTCCTGCAGCTTCTCGCGGTCGTAGTCCGAAGTGGTCTCTTCGATCTGCGCACGCAACTGCTTGATGCGGCCCTCAATCGCCTTCTGCGCACCGGCGCCGTCGACGATCGTCGTGTTGTCCTTGTCCACCGTGACGCGCTTG
>CAYZIX010000165.1:0-10816 GCA_964478395.1 uncultured Candidatus Solibacter sp. | reverse complement strand
TCCTTGATAGCGGGGACGCGATTGTCGGTGCGCTTGCCGAGCCGGATGGTGCCGAGCTGCGTCAGTGAGCCGACAGGCTCGCCCAACCCCTTGCGCACCGCTTCTACACCAGCCATGAAGGTGGTGGAGACGGCGCCCATGCCGGGCGTCAACACGCCCAGCTTGCCTTTTGCTGATTCGATCTTTAGGCTCATAACGTTCTTTAGCCTAGAAGAGCGCCCGCGCACCGCCAACTGGAAAAGCCGATGTCGTTGATTCAAAAAGAGAATACTATATGATATATAGCTTTGCAAAAGCGACATTACATAATCCGGCGTACGTTGGCTGTACCACTGCAACGCGCCGCGCAGGCGGGCGGACCGGTGCTGTTGGAGGGCCCGTGCGGCTCTGGCAAGACCACGCTGCTCACGCACGAGTTTCCACGCCGGCTGTACGTGACACTCAATGCGAGCGCGGACCGGTGCGCCGCACGCCGCGATCCGGCCGCCTTTCTGGCGCGGCTACGCGTGGCGGCAATTATTGATGACGTCCACCGTGCGCCTGAACTGGTGGCGCATCTGGCGGTGATGCCCAATCCGCCCAACGTACTACTGGCGAGCTCGCACAAGCTCCGGCTGCCACTTACAACATTGCGGCTTTACCACCCGACACGCGCCGAACTGGAAGGCCGCGTCCCGCTACCCATCGAGATGCTCGGGCACTTTGCGCCGGCCGCAGGAGCGCAACAACCCGCTCACGCGCGTTGCCCGTGGCCCCCAGACGCGCGCCTTTCGCTGGCAAACGAGGTGCGCGACGCGGACCGCTTTGAGGAGTTCCACCACGTGGCGTTTCAACACAGCGGCGAGGTACTGGACTGCGAAAAGCTGGCGCGCGAGGCGGACGTTTCAAGAACAACGGCCGTGCGCTGGCTGGCCATGCTCGATACCTGCTTCCTGACTCTGAAATTGGAGCCGTGGCCGGACGATTTCGGGCGCCGTCTGGTGCGCAGCCCAAAGCTGCATTTCCTGGGCAGCACGGTGTTTGAGAGCGCGATGGTTTCGCAGATCTACCGCAACGCGTCACATTCGGCACAGGCGCCCGATTTGCGTTACTGGCGCGACTCTAACGGGATGGAAATTCCACTGGTGGTTCAAATGCCTGGCGCCGAACCGGTGCCGGTTGCCATCGCCGAGATGCCGAATCCGATTGATGAAGCGCGACTGCGGCGCTGGATGGCGCTGGCCGGTACGCAAAGCGCCGCCATTATCTCCAGACGCCCGGCCACACAGCCGACGGGGCGGATTGTACGCTACAGTGCGGCTGAGCTCTGAGCAGGCCGCCCGGCGATATTCGCGGAATCGGCCACATCTCATTGATTCTATTGGTCGGGGCGCCGGGATTTGAACCCGGGACCCCCTGCGCCCAAGGCAGGTGCGCTACCAGGCTGCGCTACGCCCCGACATTTCAATTCTAAACCAGGATGGCTGGATTAGTCCTCAACAGAGAAAGTTGGCGCCTGACGGGCCAGCGCGGCGCACCGTTCCGCCACGCGGCGGGCTATCTCATAGAACGGCGCCGCCTGAGGATCGGCCTCACCGGCTAACGTCACCGGCCGGCCGCTGTCGCCGCCCACGCGGACCTGCGGGTCCATCGGCAGCTCGCCCAGGAACGGCACATCCATGGCCTCGGCCGTGCGGCGCGCGCCGCCTTGGCCGAAGACATCCATCTTCCCGCCGTCCGGTAGCTTCAGATAGCTCATGTTCTCGACAATGCCGAGTAGCTCCACCTTCACCTGGCGGAACATCAGTACCGCTTTGCGGCCGTCTTCCAAAGCGACTTCCGAAGGCGTGCTCACCACAATGGCGCCGGCCAGCGGAGTGGTTTGGATCAACGACAACGCCACGTCGCCCGTGCCCGGCGGCAAGTCGATCAGCAGGTAGTCCAACTTGCCCCAATCCACCTGACGGATGAACTGCTGCATCACGCTGTGCAGCATGGGCCCGCGCCAGATGAGCGGCTTGTCGCCGGGATTGAGAAAGCCCATCGACATCAACTTGACGCCGTGCTGCTCCAACGGCTGAATGCGGTCGCCGACGGCGTAGGGAGTATCGCAAATACCCATCATCAGCGGCACGTTCGGCCCGTAGACATCGGCATCCAGAAGCCCCACCGTGTGGCCCAGCTTCGCCAGCGCGATGGCCAGATTTACCGACACCGTGGTCTTGCCCACGCCGCCTTTGCCGGAGCCGATGGCAATCAGGTTGGTGACGCCTTCAATTGGCGGCTTGGGTGGTTCCATCGGATGTGGTGCGCTCATGTTGATTCCAGTTACCAGTCTAGCGTGCCGTCCCGGCCATCACCGCGTCCCACAACTCTGCGGCGTGCGTCATCACCCGCGCGCGGTCCTCCACCAGCAGGAAACGGCGCTTCACCAGCGCGTCGGCGGCGGAACGCACCTTTTCCAGGTAGCCATCCTTGTCTTTGTAGCGCTGGAGGATCTGCTCCTTCGAAAACGCGAAGAAGCTGCCCACCATGCCGCCGATTTCGCCCGCGGCGCCGGTTTCGGTGGCGCGCAGGTTCCAGCCCGTGGCGATGCCCAGCGGCGCTGCCACCTCCGGTAAGCGAATGCCGCCAAGGTCCAGGCCGTCGGCGTCCACCTGCGGCACCAGCACCGGGTAAGTGCCTTTCCAGACGGGCGGCTCCTTGGTGCTGACACCTTCAATTTCAAACTTCGGTCCGAAGTCGAGCTCATACGCCGCATTGGGGTGTTTGGGCAGCGGCACGCCCGCCGTCTTGGGCCAGCGCACCTGTCCGACGCTGGTCAACTGTTCGTCGGCCAGCGTTGGATACTCCGAGCGCGGCGGCTCACGGTTGTCCTTCACCCATTCGTGCAGTGCGGTGAGAATGGCGCGGTAGTATGGCTGCGTGTTCACCGGGCTGACGGTGTAGCTGAACTCCTTGTCGCGCTTTGGCAACCAGCCCGACAAGTGCTGCTCGCCGGCAAAGACGTAGAGGCGCGTCTGCGGTCCCAGCGGTGCATCGGCGCCGCCCATAACGCTCACGTGCACCAGCGCGGCGCAGCGGTTCCAATACTCCCACGAGCCGTTCGTGTAGACGATCTTTGGCATGGTCTTGGCGGTAAGCCGGTCCAGCAGCCCTTCCGGCCGCGCCCCTTCCACTCCGGGCCGCGGCTGTGGCACGTCGGAGAACGGGTAGAGGTCGGTTGGATAGAAAGCGTGCCAGTATGCGAAGGTGGAGCGCGAGGGCTGCGCGAACCGCTGGTTGAAGAAACCGCGCCCGGCGCCAGCCACGTCGGCCCACACGCCGTCGAACACCTTCAGCCCGCGTTCATCCTCGTTCATGCCGTAGTAGAGAAACGTGCGCAGGTAGCGCCCGCTCTGCGAGATGCCGAAGGCCAGCGCCCGCTGGGCGCGATGGAGCGGAGTGACGGCCGCGCTCGACTTCCAGTTGGAGATCAGGTCGCGGATGCCCGCCATGCTGACACCCTCCACACGCGGATTCTCCGCCGTGTAAACCAGTTCGTAGATCTGCCCCGGAGCAAAGCCCGTGGGCATTTCGACGGCGGCGCGGTCCGGCGTAAAACGCCACTGCGCGGCTGGAATAGTGCGGCGGCGGCCCAGAATGGAGTCGCGCACGGTGAGCTTGGCCGGCGCGTCAACGGCAGTGTAGGGAATGTGGTCGCGGTCAGCCAGTCCCATGCGGGTGGTCCTGGTGCTGGGAATAAATTCCGCCCGCACCAACCCGCGGACTCCGGGTACGACGGGCGCATCCATCCGCAGGCGGCCGGGCAGCTTGGGCACGTCGCCCTGCCAGCCCAGCCACGCCAGCGTGTAGCCCTGCTTGAACAGCCAGAGGTCGCCGAACTCCTCCGCGCCGCTCTTGCCGTACATAAAACGCGAAACCATCAATCTGTTTCCGCGGTTTACCACCTCGAACAGCACCGTACCGTTGGCGCGGCCGATGTCGGCCGGTTGCAGGATATAGATGTCCGCGCTGAATTCGACGCGGCCGGCCGGCGTGCGCGGGGCCAGCTTCAAGTCGTTGATCTCGGCATTTTCCTTGCGCTCCGGGTTCAGCGAGAAGTACGCTTTGCCGGCAATCCGTTCGTAGCCGCCCGCCACAGGCGTGCGCTCCGTCACCTCAATCCGCGTGAGCTCCGCGCACAGCGGGAGCGCCGCCATCAATAGCAACAACCAACGGATGAACATACACCCCTCCTATTTCTTGCCCAGGAAGACGCGCTCAGTGTACTCGCGGCTCAAACGCAGGTCCTCTTCCAGGCTGCGCGTGACCTTGGTTTTCGGATCCCAGCCCAACTCCACCGACAGGTAACCGCGATAGTGCAGCGACTTCAGGTAGGCGGCCACGGCGCGGTAGTCGATGTCGCCGTCGCCGAAGTCCTCGGTCCAAATGCCGTTGACCGAGTTGCGCAGGTGCAGCGTGCCGATGCGCGGGCCGGCCTCGTGCACCAGCGTCATCACGTCCTGGCCACCGCGCAGAATCCAGTGCACGTCCAGGCAAAGGCTCACGTTGGCCGGGTCCGTATTCTTCAACACATGCCGCCACTCGCGCGCTCCGTTGGCCATCTCCGGCGCGTGCTGGTGCAGGTAAAGCCCCAGTTTTTCGCCGCGTAGCGCGCGGCCCAGGTCATCCAGCGCGCGAGCCTGCGTGGCCAGTTCCTCGTCAGTCTTTTCGGCATGGCGCGATTTGTAGCCAACGTTGAACGAGATGCCGCGCAGGCGGACGTTGCGCTTCAGCCGGCGCGCGAATTCCATGGTTTGGTCGATGGTGACGCGCGCGGTCTCCGGCGTGTGTACCGGACCACCGATATAGGCCACACTACAAGCCAGCTTGTGGCGTTTCAGCGCGGCGTAGGTCTGCTCCTCAATGCCTGGCTCGAAAAAGAGATTCATCAGCTCAACGTCGCGGTAGCCGGCGCGCGCAAAGCCCTGGCACATGTCGTCGACGTGATCCTGCGCCCGCTGCTTCTGACGCGAATAGTACTGCGTCCAGATGTAGGCGCCCGCCAGGATGGGGGGCTTGGAGGAACGCGCGGCCAGCGGAAGCGTGGGCAGAGCAGTAAGGAAAGTGCGTCGAAGCATGAAAATATGGGACCTCGAAGCGCAGCATATCCTGAAGGGGCTGTACGATGGAAGCTGATGCCGCCCGACTTCGATGATTTACTCGAACACCTGATCGACCACCTCTGCGCCGAACAGGCCGAGGCCGTGGCCGAATTGAACGATGACGAGATCCGCCGCCGCGCGGCGCTGGCCATACGACGGGCGCAGTCGCACGGTTTGATTGAACCGCGCGCCGTTACGGCTTTCGCCACACTGATGTTCATTGTGGCGCCGGATTTCGATGCTCACCCCAAGATCGCCGCCGCTCTGAAGAAGCGGAACATGGGCGACGATGCCCGCATCCGGCTGCTTTTTTCAGAAACGCAGGAAGCCGACTGGGACGAGGCAGCCAAGGCGTCACAGGGCTGGGCGGCGATTAGTTAGCGCGGCCGCCGCAATGCCGGCCAGCGCCACCAGTAGCGCGTCAGTGATCGCGTGAAAGATGTACAGGTGGCGATTGGTTTCGGTGGCGTCGAACAGCACCGCCGTCAGAAACGACATCACGCCGCAAACGCACAACAACAGCAGCCCGCCAGCGGCGGCTTGGTTGCCGCGGACCAGCAATGCGAGCCCGATGCCAACAGCCGCCAGGTAGAGCAGCGGCAGGTGAAGAGGAAACGTCTGGATCAACCAACTGCGTACGTCTGTCCAAAGCGCAAACCGCCGCGCCAGCGTGCCCGCCGGAAAGCCGTCCACCCGCTGGTAGTTGGCCAGATTGCGCAAGCGCATCTGCGGCGCCTCCACTGTGAGATCGGACCACAGGATGCGCGCCGTCAGTGAAGGCCGGCTGACGAAGAACGCCACCAGGCGGCCTGGCGTCACACGGCGCGTGAACGCGTCCAGCCACCGGGCGTCGTTGCACGGACTGCCGGGCAGAAAGGCGTGCGTGCCAATCAGACACTGCTCCGGCGGCAGTACGCCCAGCCGCGCAGAGTCGGTCAGCGGCTGGTCCGACCGCGGGAGAATCTTGTAGAACACCACGTTAAACAGTGCCGGGCCGCTGTAGGCGCGCGGCGTCCACACTGCTACGGCGCTGCATGTGACGACAACGGCCAGCGCCGCAGCTATGTATTTCCATGAACTCCGCCGCCAGGCCAGCCACGCCAGCGCGAGCGCCCAAAGCAGACCCACGGGCGCGTGCTGCGTCTTGGACGTCGAGATCAGCAGCGCCCCGGCTGAAGCAACGACCAGACAGGCCGTAGATTGCTCGCTCTCCAGTACGTGCCAACCGGCGGCAATCAGAATGAGCAAACCCAGCAACGCCGCCGCGTCGGTATAGAACGAGTTCAAGTAGGACGTGTACCGTACGTCGGAAAGCACCGGAACCAAGGCCACGCAGAGCGTCCCCCGCACGGCCAGCGGCTTATGGCGAAGCGCGGTCAGAGCCAGCGCAACACCGATGAGTAAAATGGCAAGGTGAATGGCGCCCTGTAGACGGATGTCCAGGCGCCCGCTCGCGAAGGTTCGCGCCAGCCAGGCGCATGGTGTGAACAAGAGCACCTCAGATGTGGGCACTTCAGAATTCCAATAGGCCAGCGGCGTGTAGCGGTACTGCGATTGGAAAAAGATGAAGTTGTCAGCCCAGTGATCGACGGGCTCGAATGAAAAGCGGCTGATGACGCGGCCGAAGTCCCCGTTATTTGCCAGCCCGACGAAGGGCGGGACGAAGATCTGCCAACCCATCAACAGTGTCAGCAGGAGGAAGGCGATAACCTCCACCTGTATGCGCCGGGAAGCCATGAACGACGTGCCTCTGCCATTCTTCGCCTGAGCTGGCGCCCGGTCAAGGGCGTATTTGGCCGGCCGACTTGCGTTCGGGGCTAAATTATCCGACCGTAAACATAGAACCGCGATATAGCGCGGCTCCGCGCGGGCCCGTAGCTCAGTTGGATAGAGCGTCTGGCTTCGAACCAGCAGGTCGGGGGTTCGAGTCCCTCCGGGCCCGCCAGTTCTTTTTTGGGGCTGCCGGAGACTGAGCGTCCCCGTTTTGTCAAAGCGCCCGCGACAAGGCGCCGGCAGCTACAGCCCGTTCTTCCGCATCAGCTTCTTCTCGGATGGCGGCGCACTCTCACGCCGTTTCACGAATTCATTGTCCAACTCCTGCCACCGCGCCGCCATTCGCTCCACCCGCTTGGACTCGGCTGCCGCCACATCTTTCTGCTCGCAACGGTCCGTGGCCATGTTGTATAGCTCCCACGGGCCTTTCGCGCCCGTGGCAATCAGCTTCCAGTCGTCCTCACGCAATGCCCGGTTGTCGTTGTGGTTGAAGTAGAGCGTCTCTGCCTTGGCGGCGCCGCTCTTGCCGAACGCCGGCGCAATACTGCGCCCGGTGATTCCATCCGCTTTGCCTCCGGCGAGATCCACTAGCGTCGGCAGCATGTCCACGAAGTGGCACGCGTCGTGCCGCAACTCATTGTGGCGCTTGATCCCTTTCGGTCAATGGACAATCAGCGGAGAGGCAATACCCCCTTCATTGACCCAGGACTTATGCAAACGGAATGGCGCATTGGAACAGCTCGACCAGCCCGGTCCCAGCCCCAGGTGCGTCCGGGCGGAGCCCAGTGGCGCCGTCGCGTCATGCCCGTCGCCACGGATCAGCTGCTCGGAACTAGCCCCGTTGTCGGACAGAAACAGCACCACCGTGTCGTCGCCTACCCTCATTCGCTCCACCTGCGCGAGCAACTTCCCGATCTCTGCATCCATCCGCGAAATCATTGCCGCATGAATGGCCATCTTGGTCCGCTGGAATTTTTTCTGCTCTGCGTTGAGAGTGGCCCATGGCACGGCGCGCGCCACCTCGCCGGGCCCGATCTTGGCCAGCAGTTCGGTGCCGGGGGTGTTCCACTTCGTCCACATGTTCGGCTCCAGGGGCGCCGGCGCGCAATTCACCAGCCCCATTTGGCGCATTCGCTGCCATTTGCGCTGGCGTGCTACGTCCCAGCCTTCGGCGAAGCGGTCCGTGTATTTTTCGATATCCGCCTGCGGGGCCTGCAACGGGAAGTGCGGCGCGTGAAATGCGGCATAGAGGAAGAACGGCTCATCCGCATGCCGCCGCGCGTGTTCTTCGAGGAACCGCACGCCGTAGTCGGCAATCGCCGTGGTGCTGTAGTAGTCCGGACCCGTCGCGGGCAACGGCTCGCCGTCCAGCTCATGATACTTCTGGCTGAAAAAGCGGAACTCGTCCAGCATGGTGTACGAGTGATCGAAGCCCACGCCGCCTTCGCCGGTGACGTGCTTCATGTGCCATTTGCCGGTGTGGTAACTGCGGTAGCCGAGCGGCTTCAAATATTCAGGGATGTAGCGTGTGTAGGCAGGAATGCGGCCCGGCGTCATCACGTCGCTGGCTGTCTGCTGCGCGTATTGGCCGGTCAGCAGACAACTGCGCGACGGGCCGCAGCGCGCCGTCGAGTAGGCTTGCGTGAAGCGCAGGCCGTTGCGCGCCAACCGGTCCATGTGCGGCGTATCCACCGCTCCGCCATAGCAGCCAGCGTCGGAGAAACCCATATCATCGGCCAGAATCACCAACAGATTGGGCTTGCGTCTGGGCGCTGGGTCAAGCAAGGCTCCGGCGGCCAGACTGAGGAACTCTCTACGGCTGGGCATGGTGCCCCGATTATATGCCCTAGGCGGCGTCCACCCAGCTCCACGCATCCGGCGTATGTTGGATCATCAGCGGCTCGAACACTACGCTCACCAAATCGAAGCGTGCATGTTCCGGCCGCAGTCGCCATTTGTCCAGAAACTGCCGGGCGGCGCGGCAGACGCGGCGCCGTTTCTCGTCGTCCAGCGCACGTTCGGGAGACGCATATTCGGTGTTTTTCCGGCTTTTCACTTCAACGAACACCAACTGATCGCCGTCCCAGGCAACCAGGTCAAGCTCGTTATGCGCACCGCCTGGCGCTATCCAGTTACGTTCAATCACCGTCAACCCATGGGCCTGCAGGTAACGGTGCGCCAGGTCCTCGGCCCGCCGGCCCCAAGCAGCATCCACCCTGCCGCTGCGCAGACGAGCCCGATGGCGGAGCTCGTCGCAAATGGCGTACAAGCTATGGAACAGCACCCTTCACTTAATGGCTTCGAAGTCGAACTCAATCACCTTTCCGCGGATCACGTAGCAAAGGTAATACTCCCAGAAGCGCCGGAACCGCGGGAAGGTGTTTACCAGCCATTCGAAGCCGGTGTACCTCCACAGAGCAAGTAGGCGCACGCGCACTTTTTTCTCACGCAGCCGGACGGCGGAGTAGTAGCCGTAGCCGGCGTTATCGTCACCGAAATAGCGGAAGGAGTAGGAGTTCAGATGCCAGCGATGCGTCGGGTCGCAGAAGCTCGAAAAGTCCGTGTAGTGCGGCGTCACAATGCGAATGGTTCCGCCGGCACGCACCAGCCGGTGAAACTCCTCCATGGCGCGGACCACGTCGGAGACGTGCTCAATCACGTGGATGGCCTGTAGATGGTCGAACGACGAGTCGCGAAAAGGGTAGGGGAAGTGGTCCAGGTCCACCAGCACGTCGGCGCGGGTGCGCGGGTTACGGTCAATGCCAATCGAGCCGGCCAGCTTGTTGATGCCGCAGCCAACGTCCAGTGTGCGCGCCTGTGCCACCTCCCTAGTTTATGCTGTGGCCAGCCGGATGCACTCCTCAATCACATCCAGCGCGTAGTTGCCCTGCTCTTCAGTGAGCACCAGCGGCGGGCAGAGGCGAATCGAGTTCTGGCCGGCGCCCAGGATCAGCAAGCCGCGCTCGAAGGCGAGATCGACAATCCGGTCGCGGATGTCCGGAGCCTTTTCCTTGGTACCCTGATCGCGCACCAGCTCAAAGGCGAGCATCAGGCCCAGGCCACGCACGTCACCGACCACGGGAAAGCGTTTCACCCAGGTTTGCATCCGCGCCTTCATGGCCGCGCCAACCTTTGCCGCGTTATCCACCAGCTCCTGCTCCAGCAGTTCCAGTGTCGCCGTGGCCGCGGCCAGCGACACCGGATTACCGCCGAAGGTGGAGGCGTGCGCGCCAGGCTTCCACGCCATAATTTCAGCGCGCGCAATGGTGGCGCTCAACGGCATGCCGGAGGCAATACCCTTGGCCAATGCGATGATATCCGGCTCCAGGCCGAAGTTTGAACTGGCGAACATGCGGCCCGTGCGGCCCATGCCGCACTGCACTTCATCCGCAGCCAGCAGGATCCCATGGCGGCGGCAGACGCTGGCCAACTCGTCCAGGAATTTCTGAGGAGGAACGACATAGCCGCCCTCCCCCTGAATGGGCTCAACGAATACCGCCGCCACCTCCTCCGCGGGGATGATCGACTTGAAGAGCTGTTCTTCAAGTACCTTGACGCACTCTGTGTTGCAGCTGCCCACCTGCTTTCCGTACGCACAACGGTAACAGTAGGCGTACGGGATGTGCGTCACTCCCCCCAATAGAGGAGCAAAACCTTTCTTCTGCACGCTCTTTGATCCGGTCAACGATAGCGCGCCCATCGTCCGGCCGTGGAAACCGCCCAAGAACGCGATGAACTTGTCGCGGCCCGTCTTGTAACGCGCCAGTTTCAGAGCAGCCTCAATCGCCTCGGCCCCCGAATTGCCGTAGTAGACACGCTTCGGCCCCGCGCCCGGCGCCAGCTTGAGCAGCCGCTCACCAAACGCGACCATGCCTTCGTAGTAGAAGTCCGTACCGGACATGTGCAAGAACTTCGCG
>CAYZIX010000164.1:0-10897 GCA_964478395.1 uncultured Candidatus Solibacter sp. | reverse complement strand
GGCATCATGAACGCGCTTGCCTGTCTGGCTGGCGCTGCCGGCGTGCTCGCTTCAGGCTGGGCCAAGAGCCGGCTGGGCCTGGCCGGTGTGTTTGCTTCCATCGCTTTTGTGACGGCCGGTTGCGGCATCATGCTATTGCTTCAGGCGCGTAGCCTTGTGAACAGATGCAGGATTTGACAATGAAAAAGCTACTTTTATTTCTCTTTCCGCTGATGCTGGCTGCACAGGCCGGCTGGAATCTACGCGACCACATCGCGCTCCAGGACGTGATTGTGCAGAGCCACCGCGGCGCTGGCGACCTGATGCCAGAGAATTCGGTGGAGGCCTTCAACCTCGCCTGGAGCATCGGTACGGTGCCCGAGGCGGACCTGCGCACCACCAGCGATGGCGTAATTGTCTCGTTCCATGACAACGACTTCAGCCGCATCCTGCCCAATGCTTCGGCTGAATATAAGAAACGCGGCATCAAGGACCTCACCTGGGCCGAAACCGCAAGTCTGGACATCGGAGCGTGGAAGAGCGAGAAGTTCAAGGGGCAGCACGTGCCACGGCTCGATGAAGTCTATGGGCTGCTGAGCGGGCATCCGGAACGGCGGATCTATATCGACATCAAGAACGTCGATCTGGAGCAGTTGGCGCGGGAATCTGGAGCTGCGAAGGTGCGTCCACAACTGATTCTGGCCAGTACCGATTACGCCATCATCCGCCGCTGGAAGACCCTGGCGCCGGATTCTTACACCATCCACTGGATGGGCGGACCCGAAGCCGAACTCGCGGCGCGGCTCGAAAAGCTGCGTGCTGTTAACTTCGCCGACATCACGCAGCTACAAATTCATGTCAGCTACAAAAACGGCGTAATGTCGCCGTCGGCCGAGTTCCTCATCAAGACTGGCCGCGAACTGCGCGCGCATCATATTCTGTTTCAAGTGTTGCCCTGGTCGATGAAGGATCCACAACGCTTTCGCGATCTGATGGATTTGGGCGTGGCCAGCTTTGCCACCGATTATCCCGACGTGCTGATGAAAACCATTCGCGAGTATTACCAGGAGAAACATTGAGTACCGCGATTCAAGAAGACGAACAACTGATGCGGAGCGCCCTGGAGCGTGCGCGCGATACTCGCCACCTTACCGTGGAGCGTGCAGCGCGCCATCAGGCGCGGGCGGTGTTCGAGTCCGAATTCGGGTCGAGCCGTGCCATTGTTGTCGCAGATGAAAACACTTACCGTGCCGCCGGGCGCGACGTGGCCGCCAGCTTCGCCGGCCGCGCGGAAGAGTTCGTCTTCGGCCCGCACGTCTATGCCAACTGGGACTGCATCGAGGAACTCACCACGCGGCTTCAGGCAACTGATGCTGTCGCCATCGCCGTTGGCTCCGGCACTATCAACGATCTGACGAAGCTGTCATCGCACCACGTCGGGCGTCCTTACATGATTGTGGGCACGGCGGCGTCGATGGATGGCTACACGGCTTATGGTGCATCCATCACGCGCGACGGCTCGAAGTCGACCTTTGCCTGCCCGGCGCCGCGCGCCGTGGTTGCGGACCTTGATGTGATGGCGGTGGCTCCTGTCGGCATGAACGCGTCGGGCTACGCGGATCTGCTCGCGAAGAACGCCGCAGGCGGCGATTGGCTACTGGCCGATGCGGCCGGCGTCGAGCCCATCAACGCGGACGCCTGGAGCGCTGTACAGGGCCGTTTGCGCGCTTGGGTCGGCAACCCTGCGGCCATGGCTGCTGGAGAGCCGCTGGCGCTGCGCCAGTTGGTTTACGGCCTGATGATCAGCGGCTTTGCCATGCAGGCGATGCAGTCCAGCCGCCCGGCTTCGGGTGCGGATCATCAGTTCAGCCATCTCTGGGACATGCAGCATCACAAGCACAATGGCGTCGCGCCGTCGCATGGCTTCAAGGTGGGTATCGGAACGCTCTCTTCGCTGGCGCTGCATGAGCGATTGCTCGAAACGGGCATTCCAGAATCGTATGCCGCATGGCCCGCGCTGGAGCAAATCGAGGCGCGGATCAAGAACCGTCTTGAAGGCGAGTTAGCCGGTACGGCCTTGAAAGAGATGCGCGCCAAGTACGCAGCCTTGTCCGATCACTATGCGCAACTCAGTGCCGCATGGCCGGAGTTGGCGCCGCGCCTGCGCGCCCACCTGTTCAACTTTGCGGAGGCGCGCGACATGCTGAAAGCCGCTGGTGCGCCGTTTGAGCCGGAGCAGATCGGCATCTCGCGTGAACGTCTCCGCGCAAGTTATGAACTCGCCTGGTTCATTCGCCGCCGCTTCACCGTGCTCGATGTTGCTGCGCGCGCTGGACTGATGGATGCGGCTCTGGATCACATTTTCAGCCCCGCGGGCCAGTGGGGGGCGCGCTGATGGGCCTCGCAGAAATTCGGCATGTCGTGCTCGATATGGACGGCACCATCTATCGCGGCAGCCGCCTGTTCGATTGCACGCTGCCATTTCTTGCGGGCTTGCGGGCAGCGGGCATCGGCTACACGTTCCTGACGAACAATACCTCGCGCAGCAAGGCCGACTACGTCTCCAAGCTGGCTCACATGGGCATTGCCTGTGATGAGCGGCAGATCTTCACGCCGGCCGATTCCGCCATCGTCTATCTGCGCGGCGCTCACCGTCTGGCCGTGCTGGGCACGCCCTCGCTGTGCGCGCAGTTTGAAGCGGCCGGCTTCGTCATCGACTGGGACACGCCGGAAGCCGTGGTCATTGGCTTCGATACGACGCTCACCTACGAACGCCTCTGCCGCGCCGCGTGGTGGATTAGCCGCGGCCTGCCCTACGTCGCCACGCATCCGGATCTGGTCTGTCCTACTGATCAGCCCACCGTGCTGGTCGATTGCGGCTCCATCTGCGCTGCGCTAAATGCCGCCACTGGCCGCGTGCCCACTGTCGTGCTGGGCAAGCCGGATCCCTCCATTCTTCTCGATCTGTGCCACGCGCTCGCGCTGCGGCCGGACGAAGTAGCCATGGTTGGTGACAGAATATACACCGACATGGCCATGGCGCATCGCGCCGGTGTCGCGGCCGTGTTGGTTCTGAGCGGCGAAGACGCGGCCCGCGCCACGCCGTTGCCCGATCTTGTTTTAAACAATATCGGCGAGTTGGGTGAACTGTTGCGGCGGGAGAGGTGAACGTGACTGTCGAGAAACTGGGGATCTATCCGCCCCTGGCCTGGGGCTACGCCGGACTGCTGCTGTTCATGATCGGCGACGGCGTTGAATCCGGCTACCTCTCGCCGTACCTGCTGAGCAAGGGCATTTCGCAGCCTGAGGTGGCGGCCGTCTTCACGGCCTACGGGCTGACTGCGGCCATCGCGGCTTGGTTTTCCGGCGCTTTGTCCGACCTTTGGGGGCCGCGGCGCGTCATGACGGCGGGCTTCGCCATCTGGACAGTGTTCGAGGTTGTCTTTCTGTTGACGCTCGCCTCGGGCGTGGGCTATCTGCCGTTGCTGGTCGTCTACGCCGCGCGCGGCTTCGGCTATCCGCTCTTCGCCTACGGCTTCCTGGTGTGGATCACGGCCGTCACGCCGGCGCGCCGTCTGGGCACAGCCGTGGGCTGGTTCTGGTTCGCCTTCACGGGCGGCCTGCCGACGCTCGGCTCGCTGCTGGCCAGTTTTACGGTGCCGCGGATCGGCGCCTATCAGACGTTGTGGATCTCGCTCGTGCTGGTGATGGTGGGCGCGGCGGTCTCGTTCATCGGCGTGCGCGAGCCCACTGGCCGCGCCCGCCTGGCGCCCGCCGGCGAGCATCCCGTCAAGACGCTGCTCTCCAGTATCACCATCGCCTGGCGCGAGCCCAAGACTGCTGCCGGCTGCGTCGTGCGCATCATCAACACTGCTCCGCAGTTCGGCTTCCTCGTCTTTCTGCCCGTGTTTTTCACAAAGACTGTTGGTTTCAGCCTCACCGGCTGGCTGCGCCTGTTGAGCGCCATCTTCCTCTCGAACATTGTCTGGAACCTGCTGTTCGGCGTCATCGGCGACCGGCTCGGTTGGCGCCGCACCGTGGCGCTGTGCGGCGGCGTGGGTTCCGCCATCACCACGCTGCTGCTCTATTACATGCCGCAGTGGTCCGGCGCCAACTACCCGCTCTGCGTGCTGGCCGGCGTCTGCTATGGAGCCACGTTGGCCGGCTACGTGCCGCTGTCGGCCCTGATGCCATCGCTTGTTCCGGAGCACAAGGGCGCGGCCATGTCGATGCTCAACCTCGGCGCGGGCGCCAGCACGTGGGTCGGGCCGGCGATTGCTGGACTGTGCCTGGCCCCGTTGGGTGTGGGCGGTGTGATGTGGATCTTCGCGGTCCTCTATCTGATCAGCGCTGCGCTCACCCTAACATTGACGCTGCCGCGGGAACAAAGTTCGCACTAGACTGCGAATATGATCTCGCGACGCGCTCTGCTTCAGACCGCTCCGGCCGCCGCTCTGGCACGGGCGCAGGTATCGGGCCGCCCTAACATCCTTTTGTTGATGACGGACCAGCATCGCGCCGATTGCCTGGGCGCGGCGGGCAACGGCGTGGTACACACGCCCAACCTCGATCGCCTCGCGTCGGATGGCGTGCTGTTCCGCCACGCCTATTCATCGACGCCCACCTGCACGCCGGCGCGTGCCTGTCTGCTCACTGGCCAGTCGCCGTGGTCGCACGGCATGTTGGGTTACGGCGTGGTGGCGGAGCACTATCCGGTCGAGATGCCGCGTCTGCTGCGCGATGCCGGCTACTTCACCACGGGTATCGGCAAGATGCACTGGCACCCGCAGCGCGCACTGCACGGCTTTCACCAGACCATACTCGACGAGTCGGGCCGCTCAGAGTCGGTCGACTTCCGTAGTGACTACCGCAGTTGGTTCTGGTCCGAGACGCCCGGCGCGAACCCCGAGGCGAGCGGCATCAGTTGGAACGGCTACGACGCCAAACCTTATCCCATCCCCGAGCGCTTGCACCCCACCGCCTGGACCGGCGAAACCGCCGTGCGCTGGTTGAACGGCTACCAGCAGAACCAGCCGTTCTTCCTGAAGGTCTCCTTCGCCCGCCCGCATAGCCCCTACGATCCGCCGCGCCGCTGGTGGGATCACTATGCCGATGCCAATCTGCCTGCCGCGCAGGCCGGCGCCTGGGCGGCGCGCTACAAAACTCCGTCCGGCAACGATCCGAACGTCTGGCACGGTGACCTCGGCGCTGACGTGGTGCGCAATGCACGGCGCGGCTACTACGGCAACATCAGTTTCATCGACGAACAGATCGGACGCATCCTCGACATGCTGGACCGCCGCCGTATGCTCGACGATACCTTGATCGTCATGCTCGCCGATCACGGCGATATGCTCGGCGACCAGAACCTCTGGCGTAAGAGCTACGCCTATCAGTCCTCGGCTCGCATCCCGATGATTGTTCGCGCGCCGAAGGGCATGACTGTGGCGCGCGGCCGTGTATTCGATCATCCGGCCGAGATCCGCGACGTGCTGCCCACGCTGCTGGACGCGGCCGGTGCCGCCATTCCTGGAGCCGTCGAAGGCCGCAGCCTGCTCGCCCCGATGCGTGATGAGAAATGCGCTTGGCGCGAGTTCATCGATCTCGAACACGACGTCTGTTACTCGCCGCAGAATCACTGGACGGCCGTCACCGATGGCCGCCGCAAGTTCATCTTTCATGCCGGAAACGGCGAAGAGCAGTTCTTCGATTTGGAGCATGATCCGTACGAACTGCACGATCTTGCGGGCGACGCTTCGCGCTTGGCCGAAGTCGCCGTGTGGCGCGGCCACATGGTGGCGCATCTGGAAAAACGCGGTGAGCCATGGGTAGTCAACGGCCGCCTCGGGCTGCGGCCGAAATCGCAGCTCTACTCCCCCAACTACCCGCGCTGATATACTCGCTCCACGCCTGTGAAGCGCTCCGGTTGGCCGTTGCTGATTCTGCTGGCTGTCTCCGTGGTCATCAACTACATGGACCGCGGCAATCTCGGTGTCGCCGCGCCGCGTCTGGCCGGTGAACTTGGCCTCACGGACTCGCGTCTCGGTCTGCTGCTCTCCGCCTTTTTCTGGACCTACGCCGCCTGCCAGATCATCGGCGGCTGGCTGGTGGACCGTTGGGATGTCACGCGCGTCTACGCCGCCGGCTTCCTGCTGTGGTCGGCCGCTACGCTGGCCATCGGGCTGGTGAACAGTTTCGCCATGCTGCTGGTGTTGCGTCTGACGCTCGGCATGGGCGAATCCGTAGCGTTCCCTGCTTACTCAAAGTTGCTCGCCTCCGGCTTCCGTGAGGAGCAGCGTGGGCTGGCCAATTCCATCATCGACTCCGCCACCAAGTTCGGCCCCGCCATTGGCGTGCTGTTCGGTGGCTGGTTCATCGGCATCTACGGCTGGCGCCTGTTCTTTATCGTCACGGGCGGGCTCAGCCTGCTGTGGCTGCTGCCGTGGTGGCGCTACGCACCGCGCCAGCAAGCGGGAGAGGAGACTCATGCGGCAGGTCCCGGTTGGGCCGAGATTCTCAAGAGCCGCGCCGCCTGGGCCACGTTTCTCGGCCTGTTCTGCAACAACTACAACTGGTTTCTGCTGCTCACCTGGCTGCCGTCGTTTCTGGTCCGCGAGCGCCACTACACCATGTCGCAGATGGCCGTCATCAACGCCCTCCCGCTGTGCGTCACGGCCGTCTCCACGCTGATTGCGGGTTGGTATTCTGATCGCCTTATCGCGCGCGGCGCAGTCGTTGTACGGTTGCGGCGCAACTTCATGGCCACGGGCCTCGGCATTTCCGCGCTCACGCTGCCTCTGGCCACTTTGACCGATCCGCGCCTGGCGCTGGCCGCCCTCGGCCTCGCGTTTTTCGGCATTGGCATCTACTGTTCCAACTCGTGGGCGCTCACCCAGACGCTCGCCGGCCCCGGCGCCGCCGGCCGCTGGACCGGCCTACAAAACTCTTTCGCCAATCTCGGCGGAGTGGTGGCGCCGCTGGTCACCGGCTATCTGGTGGAGCGGACGGGCACATTTCTGGCCGCGTTTCTCACCTCATCGGCCGTGCTCGCCTTCGGTGTCTTTGTCTATCTTGTCGTGCTGCCTATGCCTGAAACAGCCGTGTCAGGCCCAGTGCGTCCATCCAGGCGCGATACTGCTTCAGCGTGACGGTGGAGCGTGTCGCCAGATAATGCGTGCTGAAACTCGCGCCGCCGTCCAGCGTCCAATCGAGCGCCCACATCTCCGCCGCTGCCGGATGTGGAATCGAGCCGCAGGTCTGCTTGCCGTTGGGTGCGACGTCGAACGAGACTTCGGCAAGCGTGGCCTGCTCGCCCGCACGATGCACGCGCAGCTTGCCGCGCGCGGGCTTCAGCGTGTCGTTCACCACAATCAGCGGATGCGCCTCGCCGGCCTCTTCGCCGCAAATCGCCTGCACATCGCGTTGCGATCGCAGTAAGTAATGGAACGCCAGCTTGCGGGCGTTGTAGTAGTCCACCACCGCGTCGGAAATCACTGGCCAGCCGTCGCGCAGGTTCCACCAGATCATGCCTCGCCGGTAGGGCTTGCCCGCTCGCCAGTACTCCATGAAGAACTTCATTGCTTCGGCCTGCACCGCCTGCGAAGCAAGGATGAAGTCATCCAGCTTTTCGGGCACGTCGCCGAAGAAAGCGCGGATCTGTTTCGGCATGTAATCGTTGCGCCCGCGTGTGTTCGTCACAGTCGCGTGCAGCCGCACGGACTTTGTCAGCCACTGGTCGTTCCATTCATGCCCGCTCGTCCACGGCTGGACGAAGTCCTTGTCCATCATCCGCTCCAGCGAACTCCTCGATGGGCAGCCATGATAGCCAATCTCGCTGACGAAATGCGCCTTCGATTGGGTGTAGAACGGCTCTTTGAAGTAGCCGCGCGGGCCCCACAGATGGGCCTCCGTCATGCCGCTTGGATTGGCGAGCCCCGGACCGTGGAATGGTGAGCTGGGCAGATAGACGCGATGCGGATCCAGTCGCCGCGTGACCGCTGGCAGAACTTCCCGGCTCAGTTTGTCGTGTACGTTCGGATCCAGACCGGAGTGGTGCCAATAGTACGCATCGTCCACTTCGTTGTTGCCGGCCCACAGCGCCAGACTCGCGTGATTGCGCAGCCGCATCACCACGGCCGCAACCTCTGCTTCGGCTTGCGCGAAAAACTCGGGCGTCTGCGGATAGATCGCGCAGGCGAAGGCAAAGTCCTGCCACACCAGAATGCCCGCGCGGTCGCAGCGGTCGAACAATTCGTCCGATTCGTACACGCCGCCGCCCCAGCTCCGGATCATGTTCACGTTCAGCTCTTCAAGCATCGGGAACACGCGGCCCAGGTGCGCCACATCGCGGCTGTGCAGCGAATCCATCGGCGTCCAGTTGGTGCCCTTGACGAAGATGGGCTCGCCGTTCACGACGAAACAGAACTCGCCCGGCGCCTGCTCGGTCACCGTGTCCGTGCGGCGCAACTCCACTCTGCGGATGCCGATCTGCGCGTGATGCTCGTCCAGCGTGTTGCCCTTCGCGTCGCGCAGCGCCACCGTGGCGTCGTACAGCGGCTGGGCGCCGTAGCCGCGCGGCCACCACAGCTCGGCGTTTTCTATTTCGATTTCAGCCAGCCCATGCGTCGAAAGCGACTGCCGCCGGCTGTGATACGCCGTGCGCCCGTCCAGGCTCAACGTGACATCCACCTCGCACAGCGCCGTGCTTGTGTTCGGCGCGGTGAAGTCCCAGTCCATCCGCAGCATCGCCCGGCCGTTCTTGCGGTCCACCTTCACCGTGGTCCAGTAGATCGAGTTCCAGTGCGCCGGCCGCACCACGTCCAGATGCACGTCGCGCCACAGGCCCGCGCTCACCAGACGCGGGATAATGTCCCAGCCGTACATGTGCGGCGCCTTGCGCACGCCCAACGATTCCCAGCAGCCCTGGAACGCAAATTCGCCTGCCGTGTGCTGCATCTGCCGGCCCACTTCCACTGCGGGTTCAATGCGCACCACCAGTTCATTCTCCAGGCCGGTCCGCAACGCGCGCGTTACGTCCAGCCGGTGCGCAATCAGCATATTGCGCGGCTCGCCCACCAGTACGCCGTTCACCCAAACGTGGGCGATGCAGTCGAGCCCCTCAAAAACCAGCTCCGCCGTCTCACCCGAGGCTAGCTTCGGCGCTGTGAAGCGGCGCTTGTACCACCACTCCGTCTGTTCGAGTTTCTGGGCCTCGTAAATGCGGTTGCCCTGTTCGAGCGCCGGCAGTTTGCCGGCCGCAATCAGGTCCAGCTCCACGTTGCCGGGCACGGTCGCTTTAATTGTCGGCCAGCCGGCAGCCGGGGCCTTGGCTCCGCTCTTCTGCCATGGACCATAGGAGAGCGACCATGTGCCGTTCAAACTCTCCGTGCGCCTTGCCGGCGCGCCCGCCGCCGCCAGCGCCCAGGGCGTCAACGCTCCGCCCAGCGTGGTTTGCAACATCCCGCGCCGCGACAGCTGACAGCCCCCGTTTCGATGTACACTCATCGCTTCGCCTCCGGTCTTTCCAGTGGTGATTATTTGATGTGACATTGTATTTGTCAAGTGCTTTACTTAATTCAGAGCCTATGCGAAACGCGCGTGAGATGAAGGCTGCCAACCGCCTGCGCGTGCTGCGGCTGCTGCGGCGCGGGCCGTCGTCGCGCTCAGATCTGGCTGCCTCCACGGGACTGACACGCGCCGCCATGTCGCTGATCATAGGCGAGCTGATTGAGCAGGGTCTGGTGTCCGAAGCCGGCCGGCGCGAGAGCCGTTCCGGACGCCGTCCGGTGCTGGTCGAGTTGCGGCCCGACTACGCTTACTCGTTGGCCCTGACCATCGCGCGCAGCCGCGCCGAGGCGGGTGTGGCCGACTTCACCGGCCGCCTGGTTTCGCGCGTGCCAATCGATCTTGAAGGCGTGAAACTGAACGCGGCGCTGGCCCGTATCCGGAAAACGCTCACCCAGCTCACCGCCGCTCCCCGCCGTTGGCTGGGCCTCGGTATCAGCACGCCTGGCCCTGTGGATACATCCAGCGGCACCATCCTGAATCCGCCGCACTTCGACCTGTGGCACAACGTGAATCTGTGCGATGCGCTCACCGGCATCGGCATCGAACACCGTTTTCTGGAGAACAACGCGCAAGCCCTCACCATGGCTGAGAAGGCTTTCGGTATCGGCCGCGAGTGCGCGAACTTCGTGCTGCTGGTGGTGGAGGCCGGCGTCGGTGGCGGCATCGTGCGCGGCGATGAGATCTATGCGGGCTGGCGTGGCTTCGGCAACGAAATCGGGCATACTTCGGTCGATCTGTACGGCCCGAACTGTTCGTGCGGCCTGCGCGGCTGCGTCGAGTTGTATAGCGCTGTGCCCAATGTGTTGGCTGGGGCCCGCAAGGAGCGGCGCCACATCAGCAACTGGTACGAGTTCATCGATCTGGCCGAGCACGGCGATACGGTCTGCGGCGCGCTACTCACGCGCCAGGCTGAGGCTCTGGGCACGGCGCTCGTTAACGTTCTCAATGTGCTCGAACTGGACGCCGTCGTGCTCACCGGCGACATCCTCTATCACGGCGAAATGCTGCGCTCGAAAATCGAGCGCTTCATCGCCGAGCATGCTATTAACCGCGGACTGCGCCAGGTTCGCGTCTCCCTGTCGCCGCTTGGCGAACGGCCGGAGTTGATGGCTGCCGCCTCGATTGTCGGAGAGAAGTATTTTGCCGGCCAGTTCGATCCGGCGGCGGTGTCAGCGGACGCCGGGCGCAGTTAGCGCGCAGCCATTGGCGCAGGTACGTGCGAATGAAGACACTGCGGGCGCGGGGCGGTTTCGGTTGTCAAAGAACGGCGGGCAATTAGGCGGCTTTGGCAGCGGATTCGGCGGCTTTGCGGGCGCGGAAGCGGGCGACGCGGCCGTCGTAATCGGCTTGG
>CAYZIX010000163.1:0-10953 GCA_964478395.1 uncultured Candidatus Solibacter sp. | reverse complement strand
AGCCACGATATCGGGATAGCCGTCGCGGTTGACGTCGATGGCGAATTCGCCGCAATTGGAAACGAACTCGCCCGAGATCTTGGCTTCGCGGAATTCGGTGCGCTGCCAGTCTGGCGCTTTGTACCAATAGGCGCCGCTGGTCACATCGAGCTTGCCATCGCGGTCGACGTCGAAGACGGCGACTCCTTCGGAACGGTCGGTCCCGATCTGGTGCAGCAGGAAAACAGGCGGCTCGGCGGCGGAAGCCAGCGCCGCGGCGAAAAGCAGGAACGTGGATTTCAGGTTCACCGTTCAATTATGAACGACGCGAAACCTTCCCGCGGCCGGCGAAACGGCTGAGGTAGGCTGTCCAATTGCCTTGGACCGAGGGAGAATCGAACGATCTTTTCCAGTACTGGCGGAAGGCCCGCAGACGGCGTTCGCCGAGAGCTTCGATGCGGCCCTTGGCCGCCGCGGCGGAACGCAGGGAACCTGCTGGCGCGCCGTCGAGCAGTTCACAGGCGCTCGCGCAGTCGCTCACCCCGCCCAGGTGCTGTTGCACGGTGCGCAACGCACCGAGGCGCTCCACGAGTCCCGGCCCGTAAACCGGCCGGAACAACTCGACGCTGTAGCGGAAGCGCTTGCTGGCCAGCCGGAACTGGTGCAGCGCGTCACGGCTTTCGCCGGCTGCAGCCGCCCGCCGTCCGCGCTTGAAAAACTTCCGCGCCATTGCCGGCAATGCCTTCGAGGCGTAACTGGCCGCGGCGTCGAAATCCGCGGCCGAGCCTCTGCCCCCCTCAGTCGCGGAAAGCTCCAACGATTCCCGCCAGCGGCGGGAAAAGTCGCGCCGGTTGAGGCGGCCGAGTTCATCCGACAGAGCTTCCATTGCCTTGCCGCGCTCGCCGGCAAGCCAGGCGAACAAAGCGGAGCGTTGTCCCACTCCGGCAAGACTCAGAAGCTCGACAGTGATGTCGTGATTGCGCACCACGGCAGCCAGATCCATAGTGCGCCGCAAGCGGCGGCGGCACTTCTTGGCCGCACCTGATGGGATGTACTTCCGAAAAACGGACAGGCACTCCTCGAAGCGGCGGATCGCCACGCGTAGGTCGTGAACGTCGTCGGGACGGCGGTTGCGGGCTGCACGGCGCACTTCAAAAGCCAGGCGCGTGAGACCTCCCGCGATCTGTTCCGCGGCGTACCTGCGCATCGTTGTGCTCCCAGTCTACCGCCTTGTCTTCACCAGGGTGAGCGGAAGGCCGTAAACCTGCCGGAAGACTTCGCCCACACTTTCGCCGGCCCAGATTTCGAGATCCGTGTCCGCGGCCGACCGCAGGCTCAACACCACGCCGGATTCCTGGATCCGGCAGGTCACGCCCTCGACGCGCTGGTCGTGACTGCGGTCCAGGTTGTCGGCCAATCGGAGGATCGGAATCAACATCATCACAGTGCGTTTCTCATCGGCGGACAGAGACTGGTAGGCCTCGTGCCGAGGCGACGGCATACTTTTGCGATGGTAACGGCAAAGCATGGCGACCACCATGCGCTCACGGTCGGTGAAGCCGGGCATGTCGGAATTGGCCACCATATAGGCGGAGTGCTTGTGATGGCCGTTGTCGCTGATGAGGTGTCCGGTGTCGTGAAGGTAGGCGGCGGCTTCGAGCAGCCGTCCCATAGCCAGCGCCTGGCCATGCTGCCGGTGAAGGGCCACGAACAGGGTATGTCCCAAGGCGGCGACCTTGCGCGCGTGCCGCACATCGACACCGAAGCGGCCCGCCATCTGTTCTACTACGGCGCGCTGCTCCCGGTCCAGGCGGGAGAGTTCCATGCCCACGCCCCGCGCGGCAAGGTCGGCAATGATTCCGTCCCGCAGGCCTGCGCTCGTGTAATAGAGCGACGGCAACCGGAAACGATCCATCGCCAAGCGCAACACGGCGGCGCCCGGGATGATAATCTCCGCCCGGCGCGGCCCTACGCCGGCGATCTTGCGCCGTGCGGCGAGATCGCATTTCGCCACGCGGCGGTAGAAGGCGCGCAACTGTGCCGCCGTGACTCGCAGACGGTCCGCCGAATCACGGCGCGTTCGCGTCACACCATGCACTGCACACACTACGGCCGCCGCTGTCGCGCTGGTGGCAATGGCGCGGTCCCATCGCCGGAACCCCGAGCCGGTCGCGGCGGCCGCCAACTTCTCCTCGATGAACTGCTCCAGCCGGTGCAGTTCGTCGGCGGTGGGCGGATCATGCTTAATGAAGACCTCCATCAAACGCACAGCGCCGAGCGGCTTCGAGTAGGCCGCCGCCAGGCGTCCGCTGTCGCCGAGGATAAACTCGGCGCTCCCGCCGCCGACGTCGACGATCAGGATCCTCTGCCTTGGATGCGGCCAGCGGGAATGCACGCCCATATGGATCAGCCGCGATTCTTCCTGGCCGGAAATGATCTCGACGCTTGTACCCAGCGCTTGGGATGCGGCTTCGAGAAACAGCCGCTGGTTGCCAGCGTCGCGCACGGCGCTGGTAGCCACGGCCCGGATGCCGGCAGGCTCAAACTTGCCGTAAGCGGCGGCGAACCGGCGCAGCACCTGGCAGGTGAGGTCCAAGGACTCCTGGGTGATCAGGCCGTTGAGGAAGACGCCCTCCCCAAGGCGCGTCACCTGCCGTTCGGCCGCGAGCACGCGGGGCGCGGCACCGGGGAGCACCTCCGCCGCCAGCATGCGGACGGAGTTGCTGCCGATGTCGACGGCGGCGTAACGGGGCATAGGGCTATAATAAGCCCAACGAGATCGCTAACTATATGCCATTACTAGCCCCTAACCGTTACAAGGGCAAGCTGATCGTCGTGGAGGGCATTGACGGATCCGGGAAATCCACCCAACTCACTCTTCTGAGCCACTGGTTGCGCGCGCAGGGGATTGCCGTGGCTTTCAGCGAGTGGAACTCTTCGCCTCTGGTCCGTGAGACCACGCGGCGCGGCAAGAAGAAACAGATGTTCACTCCCACCACGTTCAGCTTGATCCACGCCACCGATTTCGCGGACCGCCTCGAACGCTACATCACTCCAATGCTCAAAGCCGGCGCCGTGGTGTGCGCCGACCGTTACGCCTACACCGCCTTCGCGCGCGATACCGTCCGCGGCGTCAGCCGCCGCTGGGTGCGGAATCTCTACCGCTTTGCCGTGCGGCCGAACCTGGCGTTCTATTTCCGCGTGCCGCTGGACGTGGCCCTGGGCCGCATCCTGGGCGGGCGCGCTCAAATCAAGTACTACGAAGCGGGCATGGACCTGGGCCTGAGCCGCAACATCGAGGAGAGCTTCCGCCTGTTCCAGGGACGCATCCTGGAAGAATACGAGTCCATGGCCGCCGAGATGGGCTTCCACTTGATCGACGCCACCGGCAGCATCGAACAGCAGCAGCGCGAGATGCGGGAAATCGTGCTGCGCGAGTTGGGCGACAGCTTACGCAGCGGCGTTTTGCGAACCGGGGAGGGAGACGATGGTGCTGACAAAACGTCCGCTTGAGTTTTACGGCGATCCGCTGCCTGGTGTCGACACGGCCGAACTGCAGGGAAAGCTCATCGTCATCGAAGGGCCGGACGCGGTGGGCCGCACCACGCAAATCTCCGCCCTGCGCACGTGGCTGGAAGCACAGGGCCATGCCGTGCTGGACACCGGCATGGCGCGCTCGGCGCTGGCCGGAAAGGGTATCCAGCAGGCCAAGGAAGGTAACACGCTGGGCCCCATCACGATGACGCTGTATTACGCCACCGATTTCGCCGACCGCCTGGAAAACGAGATCATCCCCGCTCTGCGCGCCGGGTTCGTGGTGCTCATCGATCGCTATATTTTCTCGATCATGGCCCGCGCCGCCGCGCGCAACGAAGACCGCCGCTGGATCGAGCAGGTCTCCGGCTTCGCGCTGGTCCCGCACGCGGTCTACTATCTGCGCGCCGACGTGAAGGATCTGGTTTCGCGCGTGGTGGTCGGCCGAGGCAGTTTCGACTTCTGGGAAAGCGGCATGGACATGCGCTTCGGCCGCGACATGTATGAGAGCTTTGTGCGCTATCAGAGCCGCTTGATTCGCTCCCTGGACCGTATGGAAAAGCGGTACGGTTTCGAGGTGATCGACGCGAGCAAGCCGCCCGACCAGATCTTCAAGGAATTGCAGCGCCGTATCGCCCGCCTGTTCGCATCCAAGCGGAGAAGACCGAAGACGGCGGCGTAGAAGCGCGGACTGCCAGTATTTCCGTGGAGGCATGAGGGGCTATGAAAGCGATTCTGCTCACCGCTCCCAGAGAGCTTCACCTTACCGATCTTCCGCGGCCCGAGTTGGCCGGCGGGCAGGTGCGCGTGCGGGTGCGCAAGGTCGGCGTCTGCGGTTCGGACTATTCGAGCATCGCCGGCAAGCTGCCGTTCACGCGGTTTCCCATCGTAGTCGGACATGAAGCCAGCGGCGAGATCCTGGAATCGGCGGCACAAGGCTGGCAACCCGGGGAACGCGTGCTGCTCCATCCCATCCTGTGCCGGCGGGACGAGGAGGCCTTCGCGCGCAGCGAGGTGCATCACAGCGATTCGACCGAGGTGCTCGGCGTGGTGTCGCGCAACGGCGCCTATGCCGAGGAGGTAGTGGTCGAAGACTACATGCTGCGCCGCATGACGGACACGATGGACTTCGAGACCGCTGCGATGGTGGAGCCGGTGGCGGTGGCCGTGCGCGCGTTTCAACTCGGAAAACCCCGCGGCGGCGACCGCGTGCTGGTGTTCGGCGCGGGCAACATCGGCCTCGTCCTGGTCCAGGTGGCGCGCGCGCTGGGCGCCGGTCAGGTGGTCGTGACCGACGTTTCCCCCGAACGTCTCGCGCTGGCCCGCTCGCTCGGTGTGGACGAAGCCATCGACGTGCGCGAGGACTATCCGGCGGCCCGCCTGGAAAAACAGTTCGACATCGTGATCGACGGCGTCGGCACCAACGACACCGTCAACAAAGCGCTGGCCGCGTGCGTGCGCGGCGGGCGCATCGTCGTCTACGGCGTGCCCGCCGGCGACATCAACTATCCATTGAAGGTGGCATTCTCGAAAGACGTGACCCTGGCCACCAGCCGTCTCTACGATTCGAACTTCGACGTGGCCATCCGCCTGGTGGCCGAAGGCAGGCTACGGCTCACCGACATCATCACTCACCGCGTGACGCTCGACCAGGCGCCCGGCCTGCTGCTCAGTCTCATCGACGGCAAGGAGAAGGCCGTCAAGGTTATGATTTCGACATGAACCCGGATCTCTTCTCTGTCAAGGACAAGGTGGTCCACGTCAGCGGCGGTTCGCGCGGCATCGGCCGGGCCATCGCGCTGGCGTTTCACGAAGCCGGGGCCAAGGTGGTGGTGAGCGCGCGCAGCGAGCAAGCCCTCAAAGCCACGGGCCTCGAATACGAAGTCTGCGACGTCACCAATCAGGACGCCATCGAGCGCACCGTGGCCGGCATCGTGGCGCGGCATGGCCGCCTGGACGTCCTTTTCAATGTGGCGGGCATCAACTACCGGCACGCCGCGGAGACGTTTCCCGCCGCCAAGTTCGACGAAATCATGGCGGTGAACGTGCGCGGCAACTATTTCATGGCCGGCGCGTCGGGCCGGGTGATGGTGAAGCAGCGCTCAGGCAAGATCGTGAACGTCGCCAGCCTGCACACCACGCAGAGCGTCCAGGGCGTCTCGGCGTACGGCACCAGCAAGGGCGCCATCGGTTCCATGACGCGCGCGCTGGCGGTCGAGTGGGCCCCGTATAACGTGCAGGTGAACGCCATCGCGCCGGGCTTCATTGTCACCGACCTGAACCGCAAGCTCTGGGAAAACCCGGCCATGCGGGGATGGGTGGAAGCGCGCACGCCGGCCACGCGGCTCGGCACGCCGGCTGATTTGCTGGGCGCGGCGTTCTTCCTGGCCAGCGCGGCCAGCGACTTCGTTACCGGCGTCGTACTCAGTGTGGACGGCGGCTTCAACGCCGGCTCCTTGTGGCCGCTCGAAGTTCCACGCTGAGTCTGACGTCCGGTCTGGGCATTCTGCTTCTCACGCAGCCGCAGCCAAAGGGTGCGGTGAATTGGAGACAATTCCATGGCAGACAGGCAGCAGACACTTCAAGCGCTCAAGGATACCGGGGTTGTGGCGGTCATCCGCGCCGGCAAGGCTGAGGATCTTGTAGACGTCGGCCGGGCCCTCCGGCAGGGCGGCGTTCAGTTCATTGAAATCACCATGACGGTGCCGGGCGCCATGACACCCACCGAGGTGCTCAACGCCTGGGAAGCAGGCGCGGACGTCGTGAAGATCTTTCCCGCGGGCGTCGGCGGCGAACTGGCCGGTAAGCCGCTGATCGCCGCCCGGGATTTCGCCACCATCACAAAGAACGCCGCCGATTTCCTGGCCGTCGTACAGGCAGCCAAGAAAAAATGAGCGCGGGGAGGACAGGATGAACGCATCGAAAAAGGCGGTATTCTTCGGCGAGTTGCTGATGCGGTTGGCCACCAAGCGCTACGAGCGGTTTGTGCAAAGCCGCGAGTTCGAGGTGGGCTACACCGGCGCGGAGGCCAACGCGGCAGTTTCGCTCGCCAGTTTCGGCCTCGACGCGTATGTCGTTTCGGCGGTGCCGGACACGGAGATCGGGCAGGCCTGCGTCAACTACGTGCGCCAGTTCGGCGTGAACACGGATTACGTGCTCCGGCGCGGCCCGCGGTTGGGGACCTTCTACCTCGAAACGGGAGCCTCCCACCGCCCTTCGAAAGTTATTTACGACCGCGCGGGCAGTTCGATTACGCAACTGAGTCCGGGCCAGGTCAACTGGGACGAAGTCTTCGCCGGCAAGCATTGGTTTCACTGGTCCGGCACTGCCCCGGCCCTGAGCGACTCAATGGCGGCAACCACGCGCGAAGCCTGCCAGGCGGCCCGCAAGCACGGCTTGATGGTGAGTTGCGACCTGAACTATCGCCGCAAGCTTTGGCCACCCGAGAAAGCGCGCCGGATCATGACCGAGCTGATGCAATACGTGGAAGTTCTCATCGGAAACGAGGAGGACTCCGCCATCGTGCTGGGCGTCGAGGCCAAAGGCGTGGACGTGGCGGCCGGGTCGCTGGACGCCGAGCGATACAAGGAGGTCGCCGGGGAGTTGCATCGCCGGTTCGGCTTCAAGTACGTGGCGTCGACGTTGCGCGAGAGCATCTCGGCTTCCGAGAACGGCTGGTCGTGCCTGCTTTCCGACGGCAGCCAGTGTTGTCTCAGCCGCAAGTACCGCATCTGGATCGTGGATCGCGTGGGAGGCGGCGACTCGTTCTCCGGCGGTCTCATCTACGGCCTGCTGAGCGGCATGGGCTGCCAGGAAACCGTCGAATTCGCCGCGGCCGCATCGTGCCTGAAGCACTCCATCCACGGCGATTTCAACCACGTCTCGCGGGCCGAGGTGCTGGCGCTACTTGGCGGCAGCGGCTCCGGCCGTATACAACGGTAATAGCGATCATCATGCACAAACTCACACTACTCGTGTCGTCGACGCTATTGTTCGCCGCGCTTGCCGCGGGTGCGCCGGCGGCATTCCAGTCGGCCAGGCCTGTCTGGCCCAAAGGCCGCGAGAAAGAGATGAACCTGACGGTCGGTTTCCAGGCCGCTTTCCGCGCCCCCCGTGAGGCGAAGGTCACCATCCGCCTCACCGCGTCCACGCTTTACAGGCTCTACGTGAACGGTGCGTTTGCCGGCTACGGACCGGCGAGGGGTCCTTACGGTTGGTTCCGCATCGACACGTGGGACGTGACTCACCTGCTGAAAGATGGTGTGAACATCGCCGCGGTGGAGGTCGCCGGCTACAACGTCAACAGCTATTACACGCAGGACCAGCCTTCCTTCCTGCAGGCTGAGATCGCCTCGAATGGCAAGGTGCTGGCCTCGACGGGCGCAGGTGGCGCGAAGTTTGTGGCTCGCGTGCTCCCCGAGCGCGTCCAGAAGGCGCAACGTTACAGCTTCCAGCGGCCGTTCTCCGAAGCTTACCGCATGAAGCCCGGCTGGAACGCGTGGCGCACCGAGCCGGGATCCGGTCCAGCGGCGCTCGCGCTGCAGCCGGTTCATCAACTGCTCGCGCGCGGCGTGCCTTACCCACGCTTCCAGTTGCTGCCCGCACGGCGCCAGGTGGGTGAAGGCACACTCGAAACGGGCGTGACGCCGGCGAGGTTGTGGCGCGATCGGGCGCTCACAAACATCGGGCCCAATCTCGGCGGCTACAAAGAAGCAGAGCTCGAGGTCATCCCGTCGATCGAGCTTCAGAAGATCCGCTCTCACGCGGGCGGCCCGGCGGAGTCGCCTATCGAGTGGAGCAGTAAACTGCACGTCGGCAGGAACATTTATCGCATCGTGGACTTCGGCACCAACTTCACCGGCTTTCTCGGCGCCACCATCGAGTGCACCGCGCCCACACGCATCTACATGGCATTCGACGAGATCCTCAGCGATGGCGATGTCAACTTCAGGCGGCTGGGCTGCGTCAACGTGGTCACCTACGATCTTCAACCGGGTTCCTACGAGGTGGAATCCTTCGAGCCTTATACGATGCGCTACATGAAGGTGCTGGTCACCGAAGGCGCCGCCGATGTTTCGCGCATCTACTTGCGGGACTATGCCAACCCGCAGGTCTACGACGCGCACTTCGCCTCCAGCGACGCCAGGCTGAACCGGCTGTTCGCCGCCGGGCGCGAAACGTTCCGGCAGAATGCGCTGGACGTCTTTATGGATTGCCCCTCGCGCGAGCGCGCCGGCTGGCTGTGCGACAGCTACTTCACAGCCCGCGTGGCGCCGCTACTCAGCGGGGACACCGCCGTCGAGCGTAATTTCCTGGAGAATTTCCTCCTGCCGAGAGAGTTTGCCGGGTTGCCTAAAGGGATGTTGCCGATGTGTTACCCGGCGGATCATCCCAACGGTAACTTCATTCCCAACTGGTCGCTGTGGTTCGTGGTCCAACTCGAGGAGTACCTGGAGCGTTCCGGAGACCGGCAAATGGTGGACGCGCTGCAGCCCAAAGTGATGGCGCTGTTCGACTACTTCAAGCCGTTCCGGAACCAGGACGGCCTGCTCGAAAAGTTGCAGCGCTGGGTCTTCGTCGAGTGGTCCGAAGCGAACAAGTTCACCCAGGACGTGAACTATCCGAGCAACATGCTTTACGCCGCCGCGCTCGACGCGGCCGGCCGCATGTACGGGAAGCCTCAACTGAGCGCACAGGCCGCCTCCATCCGTGACGTCATCCGCAAACAATCCTTCGACGGGGAATTCTTCGTGGATAACGCCGTTCGCAAGAACGGACGCCTGGAAGTGACGCGCAACCGCAGCGAAGTCTGCCAGTACTTCGCCTTCTACTTCGGTGTAGCCACGCCGGAAACGCACGCCGTGCTCTGGCAGAAGCTCGATCGCAGCTTCGGCCCGGACCGCAAGAGGACCGGAGCGTTCAAGGAGATTCACGCCGCCAATTCCTTCGTTGGGAACGTGCTCCGCCTGGAGTTGCTCTCGCGGCGCGGGCTGGGGCAGCAGATCCTGAACGAGTCGGTCGGTTACCAGCTCTATATGGCGGACCGCACCGGAACCTTGTGGGAGAATGACGGCGCTTACGCCAGCTGCGACCACGGCTTCGCGTCGCACGCCGTCAAGGTGTTGTACCGCGACGTGTTGGGGATTTACAAGGTGGATCCTGCTGGCAAGCACATCTTTCTGCGCATGCCGAGTTCCGACCTGAGCTGGTGCGAAGGCCGTATTCCGCTCGCCGAAGGCGGGTTGTCCTTGCGTTGGTGGAGAGAAGGCAATGAGGTGATGTATCACCTCGATTCGCCCGCGGACTATCGCATTTCGGTGGAGAACCGCACCGGGCGCAAGCTGGTGGAGCGCTGAGGAGCGCTACCTGATTTCCGGCAAGATGCGCACCATGTCGGCGATCAGTTCCCGTTCGGCGGGCGTGTACCGTTCCGCGAACCAAGGGCTCGCCATGCGCATCTGCCGCTCGCCGGGCGTCATTCTTCTCAAGCGGAAAGCCTGGCGGCGCAACTGGAGCCGCCTGGGAGGCGGGACCTCGGCTAATCGCCGCGACAGCTCCCGGAGCGCTTCCTGCTGGGCGGGAGACATTCTGCGGAAAGCTTCGTAGCGTTCCCCGAGGCGCCCGCGTTGCTCCGGACTGAGTTGCTGGAACCGCTCCAGGCGCTCTTCCAGGCGCTTGCGGCGCCATGGAGGCAGCCGCTCCAGCACTTTGGCGCGCTCTTCCGGAGACATTTCCAGCAGCCGTTCGATCGCCGGGGGCGGTTCGCCATGCCGTCCACCGGCCCGGCTGGGCTGGGCAAACAGGCCGCTGGCCGTTACCGCCAGCAAGAGTAACGCAAGCGATCTGGGACCAAAGGTCATAGTTGCTCGGCTCCGGCCGCCGTATCCGCAGGCGCCAGATACAGCTGTTTCAACATATCGATATCGTCCAGCGTCTTCTCCACCTGGTCGATATCGACCGTGTCGGCCTTCTTCACCGCGACGGTGGAGTTCGCACCTTCCGGAACGCGCAACAGCAACACGGCGGCAATCACCACCGCCGCGGCGGCAAGTGGAACGGCCGGACGCCAGACGGACGCCCACCAGCCGCCTCGGTCAGCCTGATCGAGGCGCGCGCCGAGACGCGCATCAAAGCTCGCCGAGACCGGCTCAGGCTTCCAATCATCCAGCGCAGACCAGACCATGGCCTGCGTCCGGCAGAATTCGCGGCACGCCGCGCACTGTTCCACATGCCTCTCCACCTCAGCCACCGCAGCCGCATCCAGCGTGCCGGCGCAGTAGTCGATCAGGACCTGCGAACTTTCCCGAGCCTTAGCTGGACATTCCACTTTCGTTTCTCCTTATACACAATCCGCCAGCCGTCCGCGCAAGTACTCGTACGCGCGAAACAGCAGCGACTTTACGGCCGGCTCCGAACAACCGAGAGCGGAGGCGATCTGCG
>CAYZIX010000162.1:0-11053 GCA_964478395.1 uncultured Candidatus Solibacter sp. | reverse complement strand
TGCTGATGGAGCGCGGCCTGCTGCGCCTGCCGCGCCGGCTGCACGAGCGCCTGGACCTGGTGGACGAATGCCTGCGCGCCACGGCGCGGTCCGGCCCGGCGCATGACGACCGCCTGATGGCGCTGGCCCTGGCGGCCTGGCAGGCCACGCGCGGGCTCGCCGGCTGGATCGAAAGCGAAAGCAGGGACGGCCGGTGCTAACGCTTCAGCACCCGCACGTTGCCGTTCGACGTGGTCACGTCAATCAGCCCGCCGCCTGCGCCAATACGTCCGGCCATGTGCGTCTTGCTGAAATCCTTGGTGGCCACTTCAAAGTCCGTGGTGATGTGACCGTTCGAAGTGGACGCGCGGAACTCGGCGCCGATGCTGTCCGGCAACCGCAGATTCACGCTGCCGTTCGATGTGGTGGCGCGGATTTCGTTGTTCTTCCAACTGGTCATGGTCAACGTGATGGTGCCGTTCGAGCTGCGCGCAATCACCGGCTTGCCCGGATCGATCGACGACAGCTCGGCATCCACCGACGCGTTCGACGTCACGGCCGAGAACGAGCCATTCACGCCCGTCGCCTTGATCTTGCCATTCGACGTGTGCAGGTCGGCCGAGCCCGTGAACTTGTCCACTTCCATGCTGCCATTCGAGGTCTGCGCCACCACGTTGCCTTCAACGCTCCACACACGCACCGACCCGTTCGACGTCCGCAGCCGCGCGTCGCCCGTAAGCTGCTCCACGCGCACCGACCCGTTCGATGTCTCGATATCATCGAGTATCACCTTGCGCGGCACCCGCAGCGTGAACTTCGCGCCGCAGTTGCAGTTGCGCTCCACCGGCCGGCGCGCGCGGATGCGGATTGCGCCCGGATCGGAGGTGATATCGATTTTGATGTCCTTCATCACCTGTTCGCGCGAGGCATGCTTGGTGCCGCTGACCTCCACACTGTCGCGGTCCCAGCCGACAATCTCGACGCTGCCGTTGAAGCTTTCCAGCGTCACGCGGCCGCCAGCGTTCAGCTTGTGCGTCGACGAAAAGTCTTCGCGGTAGCGGTCGTTGCTGCCCCAGTCAGTCGGATCGAAAGAATCACAACCCGCCAGCGTCAACGAGCTGGCGGCGATGCAGAGAACGGCTATAGTGTGACGCATAAAACCTCGTTAAACGCCAATACGAACAAGCCTCGCCAAAGGTTCCGCGCCTTTCAGGCCGGCGTCTCAGGCCAGGCGTGGCGCGGGTACCGGCGCGACAGCTCTTTTCTCACCTGTGGGTACAGCCGCCGCCAGAAGCCGGCCAGATCCTGCGTCATTTGCACCGGGCGCTGGTTGGGCGCCAGCAGGTGCACCACCACGGGCGTCTGCTCCGGCCCGATGCGCGGCGTCTCCGTCAGCCCGAAGAAATCCTGTAGCCGCGAGGCCACCCAGGGCGGCTGGCCGCCCTTGTAGTGGACCCGCGCGTTGCGCCCGGAAGGCAGCTTCAGACGCTCCGGCGCAAAGCGCTCCAGACGGCGGCGCGCCTCCGCGCCCATCGCGTCGATGAACGCCTGCTCAAAACCGCCGTCGCGCGTCATCCGCTCCAGTTCGGCAAACGACCGCAGTCCCTCGCACAGCCGCCGCAGCACTTCAAACTCATCCGGCGGCTGAAGCCCGGCGAATACTGCGCGCTCGCGCAGCATCTCCACCGCCTCCGGACCGGCAAAGCGTTGCAGCCCCACTTCGCGCGCCTTCTCCACCAACATCGCGGCTGCCTTTTGCGGATCGGGCTGATGCGTGCGCGTCTCCTCAATCACCAGATCGTCGTAGCGCAGCTCTTTGAGACTCTCCACCCGCTCGGCCGTGCGGTTCCAGTCGAGCGTCTCGCGCGCCGCGACGCGCTCCGGGAACACCTCCAACAGCAGTTCGGGCTCAATCGGCTCGGCTGCACGCACCAACGGGAGCCGCTTCTCCGGCCGGTCTTCAATCTCGACACAGACAAAAAACGTGGCCGTCTCCATGCCCGCATCGCTATCGAGCACCGCCGCCGCGCCGTTCGACACCAGCAACTCCAGCCCCTTGCGCCGGCGCGCCACACGGTCCGGGAAGGCGCGCAGATAGGCCTCCTCAATGCTCATGTGCGCGCGGCGTCCGACCATTGGACGGAGTTGCCTTTCGATCCGTTCAGCCGGCCCACGCCCGCCCGCGGCCAGCTTCGCCGCAGCCGCGCAACCAGCCGCGCCACCCTGCACGGACAGCGCGCCGAGGCGCGGGTGCAGCGGCAGTTGGCTGATCGCCCGCCCCAACTCCGTCACGCGGCCATCCCTATTGAGCGCGCCCAACCGGCGCAGCAACTCTTCGGCCGAGGCCAGCGCGGGCTCCGGCGGCGCGTCCAGCCAGTCGAGTTCGTGCGCATCGCGCAACCCGGCCACGTGCAGGTCCAGACACAACTGCGCCAGTTCGCGGCGCGTAATCTCAGCCGCGGCGTGCTCCGGCCGCATCAGGAAATCTTCCTGTGAATAGAGCCGCACCACGCGTCCCGGCCCGGTGCGCCCGGCGCGTCCGGCGCGCTGCGTGGCCGAGGCGCGCGACACCTTGCGAATCTCCAGCCGGGGCAGGCCGGACCATGGCGAGTCCGACGCTTCACGCGCCAAGCCGGAGTCCACCACGGCGCGTACACCCTCAATGGTGATGGAGCTCTCGGCGACGTTGGTGGACAATATCACCTTGCGGCGCGCGGATGGCGCGACGGCGCGGTCCTGCTCCTCTGGCGGCAGATCGCCGTACAGCGGCAGCAGGTCGATGCCGTTCCGTTCGGCGAAGCCCGACAGCCGCCTTTGCACGCGCCGGATTTCGGCGGCGCCGGGCAGAAACACCAAAACATCGCCGTCCGTTTGTGTTTTGACGATCCGCTCCACTGCTTCGCCGGTCAATTCTTCCAGCGACGCCGCGCTGTGCGGCGTGTGCTCAATCTCCAACGGGAACAAACGGCCTTCGCTGTGCACCACCGGGCAATTGCCCAGGTGCGCGGCAATGGCTGCGGCGTCGAGCGTCGCGGACATCACCACAATGCTCAAATCGGGCCGCGACGCGGCCTGCATGCGCTTCAACAATGCCAGCGCCAGATCGCCTTCCAGATGGCGCTCGTGGAATTCATCCAGCACGACGCACGCGACGCCGTCCAGCCGCGCATCGGCCAGCAGACGGCGCGTCAGCACGCCTTCGGTGAGGAAGCGCAGACGCGTGCGCGGGCCGCCGGCGCTGTCGAAGCGCACTTGGTAGCCGACTGTCTCGCCCAGCCGCTCGCCAAGCTCCTCCGACACGCGCCTGGCCGCCAGACGGGCCGCCAGACGGCGCGGCTCCAGCACCAGAATCTCGCCTTGGAGCTCATTGAGCAGCGCCGCAGGCACGCGCGTGGTCTTGCCCGCGCCGGGCGGAGCTTCCACTACTAAAGCGTGCGCGCCGCGCAGCCGCGCGCGAATCTCATCCAGAACGCTGTCCACCGGCAGCCGAGGCACACTTCCACTGTACGGTGTTACCCTGAGTTATTCATGACACAGGACTGGACGCCGGACTCCTGGCAGCGCTTTCCGGCTCTCCAACAGCCTACCTACCCCGACCCCGTCGCGCTACGCCAAGCGCTCGATGAACTGGGCGGGCTCCCCCCACTGGTAACCAGTTGGGAGATTGCCGCACTGCGCGAGCAGTTCGCCGCCGCTTCGTCTGGCCGCGCCTTTGTGTTGCAGGCCGGCGACTGCGCCGAACGCTTCGCCGATTGCTCCTCCCCGCGTATCACCAACCAGCTCAAGATCCTCATCCAGATGAGCCTTGTGCTGGTGCAGGCCGCGCGCAAGCCGGTGGTGCGCGTCGGCCGTTTCGCAGGCCAGTACGCCAAGCCGCGCTCGTCCGACTACGAGATGGTGGACGGCGTGAAGCTGGCCTCCTACCGTGGCGACCTGATCAACCGCAACGAGCCGAACGAGGCCGCGCGCACGCCGGACCCTTCGTTGCTGGTGAAGGGTTACCAGCACGCCGCGCTGACGCTGAACTTCATCCGCGCGCTGGTGAAAGGCGGCTTTGCCGACCTGCACCACCCCGAGTATTGGAACTTGAGCTGGACCGGCCACTCGCCCCAGGCCAACGAATACCGCCGCCTGCTGCGGTCCATCACCGACAGCCTGTGCTTCATGGAAAACATCCTGGGCACGCCGGCTGGCGGCAGCGAGCGGATCGATTTCTACACGTCGCACGAGGCACTGCACCTCGGCTACGAACAGGCGCAGACGCGCCGCGTGCCGCACCGGCCCGGCTGGTTTAACCTGTCCACTCATTTCCCGTGGATCGGCATCCGCACGGCCATGCTGGACGGCGCGCACGTCGAATACATGCGCGGCATCTCCAATCCGGTGGGCGTGAAGGTCGGTTTGCCGACCCAGCCCGATGAACTGGTGCGGTTGGCCGAGCGGCTGGATCCGGCCAACGAGCCGGGCCGGCTGGTGCTGATCCATCGCTTCGGCGCCGACCGCATTGCCGACGGGCTGCCGCCGCTGATCCGAGCCATCCGCCGCTCCGGCCGCAGCGTGCTGTGGTTGAGTGATCCGATGCACGGCAACACGCACGCCACCGCATCCGGCCTCAAGACGCGGAGCTTCGACGACATCGAAAACGAGCTCAGCCAGAGCTTTGACATCCACGCCGCCGAGGGCTCACTGCTAGGCGGCATTCACATCGAGCTGACCGGTGAAAACGTCACCGAATGCACCGGCGGCGCGCGCGGCCTGAGCGAAGGCGACCTCGGACAGGCTTATGAGAGCGAGGTCGATCCGCGGCTCAATTATGAGCAGTCGCTCGAACTCGCACTGCTGGTGGCCCGCAAGATGGCCGCCACGAGCTGATAAAGTGAAACTCTGAGAACGCGAATGTCCACCACCCGCCGCCGGTTTCTTCATTCGCTGGCCGCCGCGCCTTTTCTGCAAAGCGAGTCCAAGCCACCGAACTTCATCCTGCTGCTCACCGACGATCAGCGCTATGACACCATCCGCGCGCTGGGCAACAGCGGCATCCAGACGCCCAATATGGACCGTCTGGTGGCGCGTGGCGTCAGCTTCACCAATACGTGCACGCAAGGCGGACTGACCGGCGCCATCTGCCAACCGTCGCGCGCCCAGATACTGACCGGGCGCAACGTCTTCCAGGTTCACAAGACCATCGTCGACCGTCAGGACCGCCCGGATCCGGCGATAGTGACCTTCCCCGAACATCTGCGCGGCGCGGGCTACCAGACGTTCCATACGGGCAAATGGCACCTGGGGCCGAAGCTGTTCCAGCGCTCGTTCAGCGCAGGCGCCGACATTTTCTTCGGCGGCATGACGGATCACAACAAGGTCAAGCTGCACGAGTATGCGGCCGACGGACAGTACCCGGACGCCAAGGCGCATGTGGGCGAGAAATTCTCCAGCGAGATTTTCGCGGACGCAGCCGTGAACTTCCTGAAAGGCCACGACCGCGCGAAGCCCTACGTCCTGTCGGTAGCTTTCACCTCGCCACACGATCCACGCACCGCGCCGCAACGCTTCGCCGACCTCTACAAGCCGGAGCGCATGGTGCTGCCGCCCAACTTTGTGCCGCGCCACCCGTTCGACAATGGCGATATGCAGGTGCGCGACGAACTGCTGGCCGCCACGCCGCGCGAACCCAACGAGATCCGCCGCCACATCGCCGATTACTACGCAATGATCTCGGAAGCCGACTTCCAGATCGGCCGTATCATCGACGCTTTGGACGCCAGCCCCGACGCCGACAACACCTACATCGTCTTTGCCGGCGACAACGGTCTGGCCCTGGGCCAGCACGGCTTGATGGGCAAGCAAAACCTCTACGAGTGCAGCCTGCGCGTTCCATTGGTGCTGTGCGGCCCGACATTCCCGAAAGACAAGCGCAACAACTCGCTGTGTAACCTGATGGACATTGCGCCGACCATCGCCGAACTGGCCGACCACGCGATGTATACCGCAAGCGGCGGGCGCAGTCTGGTGGCCGCGGCGCGTGGCGGCAAACTGGAGCGCAGCTCCACCTGGGCGGCCTACCTGAACGTGCAGCGCGCACTGCGCACGAACGACTTCAAGCTGATCGTCTACCAGGTAGGCAACGACGACAGCACGCAGCTCTATAACCTTGAGGACGACCCGTATGAGGTGATCAACCTGGCCGGCGAGTCGCGCCACAACGGGCGCATCAAGCGGATGCGCAAGCAACTGGCGCAGCAGTTGGAGGCGGCCGGCGGCAGGACACCGTGGGTGACCGGGATTTAGGGCACTTCCGGCCTGTTTGGGGCCATTTTCGACCTGATTTGACGAATCAAACCTGGGGAAAGGTCTTTTCGAATCAACACGCTCCAGGTTGTTTCAGGTTTGTTCCCGGGGCAAAGTTTGAGCTAACCCGTTTATTTTGTGTTGGTAGTGGGTAGATCTGAAAATCCGCATTTTTCGGCGCCGATCCTTTCACCAGGCAGGACAAAAGTCCGCCCTTCAGAAACAGGAATAGCGTCCGAACCGGATACAGTCCGGCGAAACAGCGCCAAGTGACTGAAGGCCAAGCCCAAATAATCCGCGAAGGCGCGGCACCGGACAACCTCAGCCGAAGCGTGGAACTTACGCGGTGCGATTGCCGTAAATGAGTTGAGGCAGCCACGAGACCCTGCCAAGGAGGACCCACTGCCCACAAACCTGGCATTGTCCGTTCAAGCGATTGAAAAACACTACGGGACGAACATCGCCGTCAGCGGCATCAGCTTTGACGTCGCCGCCGGTGAAACCATTGCCCTGCTGGGGCCCAATGGCGCCGGCAAAACCACCACCATTTCGATCATCGCCGGCTTGCTTCATGCCGACGCAGGCCGCGTGCTGGTGTGCGGGGAGCCGGTTGGAGGTGACGCCAGCCCATCTAAGCGCCGCATCGGCCTAGTGCCGCAGGATCTGGCGCTCTATGAAGATCTCAGCGCCGAGGCCAACCTGATTCTGTTCGCGGCTCTGTACGGCATTCGCGGCGCAGCGGCGAAGCGCGCAGCCAGCGAAGCGCTGGACTTTGCCGGGCTGCCGGCGCGCGCCAGCCACCGGGTGAAGACTTTCAGCGGAGGCATGAAACGGCGCCTCAACCTGGCAGCCGCGCTGCTCCATGATCCGGAACTGCTGCTGCTGGACGAGCCCACGGTGGGCGTGGATCCACAAAGCCGTAACGCCATCTTCGACAACCTGGAGGCGCTACAGGCGCGCGGCAAGACGCTGGTCTACACGACGCACTACATGGAAGAGGCCGAGAGGTTGTGTCCGCGGATTCTGATTATCGACCACGGCCGGCTGGCGGCCGACGCAAGGATTGAAGAACTCTACGCGCAGCTACCGGAAGGCCCGCACAACCTGGAGACCGTCTTTCTCACCCTCACAGGAAGGAGCTTGCGAGATTGAATACCTCTGCCCTTGCCGCCCTGGTGCGGAAAGACCTCTTCCTGTTCTTTACCAGCCGCCGCACAGTGATCATGACCTTTGTGGCCCCGATCGCCATCGCCTCTTTCTTCGGCTACATCTTTGGCGGCACCGGCAGGTCCACCAAGCAGGCCAGCCGCATTGTCACACTGGTGGCCGACCAGGACCAGAGCGCCATCTCACGCGACCTGGTGGCCCGCCTGACAGCCGATGAAGGCCTGGACGTCCGCGCCATGGACGCCACCGCCGCGCGCGAGCAGGTCCGCCAGGGCAAGGTCCCGGTTGCGGTGATCGTCCCCAAAAACTTCGGCGCGAATGCCGGCAATGCCTTCTTTCGCGGTACGGACAAGCCCAACGTCGAGTTCCTCTACGATCCGTCGCGGGTCAGCGAGTTGGCGATGGTCCGCGGCATCCTCACAGGCTGCGCCATGCAGGCCGTCAGCAAAGAGATGTTCAACGGAGTGAGCGGCCAGCAGACGCTTGCCAGCACGATTACGGAGGTCGAAAAGAAGAAGGACTCAGAGATTGAGAACCGGGGCGAACTGCTTTCCCTGCTGCACAGCGTGCAGAAATGGACCCGCACCGCCGCGACATCAAAATCAAAGCAGACGCCCACGCTGAGCATTCCGTTCAACACCGCCGCGCAGGCCATCACGGCGCGCAACGGCGTGGCCTATAACGGCTATGCACACTCGTTTGGCGGCATGGGAATTCAGTTCATCCTCTTCCTGGGCATCGGCGCGGGAGTTGATCTGCTGGTGGAACGGACACGCGGCATGTGGCAACGGCTGAGAGCCGCGCCGCTCACGCGCGCGACACTGCTGGGCTCCCGGGCCTTGAGCACGGCCATCATTTCGATGCTGGTGCTGATGGTGCTGTTCGCCTTCGCCCGTATCGTGTTCGGCGTGAAGATTGAAGGCAGTTTCACCGGATTCCTGCTGGTGAGCGTCGCTTTTTCACTGCTCACCGCATCCTTCGGACTGCTGATTGCCAGCCTGGGCCGCACGCCCGAGGCCGCGCGTGGACTCTCCACTGTCGCGACGCTGCTGATGGTGATGCTGGGTGGCGCCTGGGTACCCACCTTTGTCTTCCCCGCGTGGATGCAGCAAGTGGCGCTGGTTGTACCGACACGTTGGGCCATGGACGGCTTCGACGCCATGACATGGCGCGGACTCGGCTTCCAGGCCGCGCTGGCGCCGGTGGGCGTGATGCTGCTTTTCTCGCTGGCTTTCGCCGTGGCCGCCGTGCGGCGGTTCCGCTGGGAGGAGTAGCGGGCTCAGTCGTCAAACGTGCCGGTAGTGCCCTGGAATCCGCGAGCCGCCTGTTTGAGAGTCCACTTCACAACTCGCCGGACGTTGTAGCAATAGGCCAACGTGTGGTTCAAAGTGGAAAAGCAGTGGCGCTGGCATTCGGTCTTCATGCTGCTCAATTGGCAGGGGCTGAAGCGCGGATCGCCGACGGTACCCCAATTCTGCGTGGCATCGTGAGTGGGGAAACACGGCGCAAGCGTGCCGTCGGTGCGAACGATAACTGAATTCTGCCCAGCCCGGCAGTCCCAGCATTGAACTTTGCCACGCATAAAAGCCCGCATGTCCTCCAAGCGCCGGACCGAGTTCACCATCTTGTAGCCCGCGCGGTTTTTCTCAATCAGCCAGTCAACGACTTCATCGATCCGCGGCCAGTCTTCTTCGTGAATGAACGTGCTGTTACCGGCGGCGTGCTTGAAGTCGCCGTGTTCGAGCATGGGCGACTCGTTGATGTGATAGTCGGTGGCAATACCAACCGAGTGGGCGATCTCGGTCAGTTCACGGACATCGTCGAGATTGATGCGCGTGATGTTGATGTTGAAGAACGTGCTGAAGTCGTAGAGGTACTGCTTGCTGATCAGATAATCGAAGTACGGGCGGATGGGCGTCAAAGCCTTCGGCAGTTCCTTGCGGTCCGGCACCGAATCCACGGCCAGGTTGATGGTGGCCACGCCGGCATCGCCGAGACGATCGATCACGTCGGGACGCATCAGGCGGCCATTGGTGGGCACATAAACGAAGAAGCCCTTCCGGGCCGCGTAATAAACCACCTTGTGAACGAACTGCGGCCGCAGCAGCACCTCGCCGCCCATCAGCGCCAGCACGCGGCAACCGGTGTCGTGCAGCCAGTCGATGGCACGCCGAGCCGTGTCCTCCGTCATGCCCTTCACGGTGTTGTTGAAAGCCCAGCAATAATGGCACTCCAGATTGCACTTATATTCAGTGAACAGGTAAGCAATGATCGGATGAAAATCGCCGGGCATGACGAGCGAGCGCACATATGGATAAAGCCAGCCACGCATGGCGCGTCGGATGACAGGGCCGCTCGCACGCATGCGGTAGGGGCTTTCGCCGGGCTTGGGCAAATACTTCGGATCCGGCTGAACGTCGCCGCATTTTTCCGGATATCGCGGGTAAACCGGCTCAGGAAGCGTCGCGGGCGTGGCGAGCGGGGCGAGCGGCGCCGGCCGCTGGCCGCTCATCAACTCCGCATTCATTCGCGCACCGGCGCGAAAGCCGGCCGTCGAGGACCTGGAGGGCTCCAGGTTTTGAGTGGACATACACTTGGTCTCCTTGATGATGGAAAAGAGGCTGCGGGACCGGCGGGTGAACGAGTTCGGCGCGATGCCGCCGAAGGTAGTGGTCGATGGTTTCAATCCGCAGGCGGATGGACGCCGCGGGCCGGTTCTCATCGAGGTCCTTGAAGCCGAAATACGGCCGGCCGGCTGATTCGAGTATCTGTTCGATCAGGTGATAAGCCGGGGCGTCGTGACCACAGCGAAAATTCGATAATTCAATCCCGATCAGATTGGGATGGCGGGCGACAAATTTGGCCGCCCAGACCTTTTGCGTGGTGCTGGCCGAATAGGCGTGCTGCCACACGTCGTTGATGTCCAGACGATGGCCGGCGCCAAAGACACGATCCAGCACATCGGGCTCCACCGGCAGGATGGCCTGCGACAAAACCGGGTAGCCGCGTTTCTGAAACTCGTCGAGAATGCCGTGGTTCAGGCCAGGGTCGTGGTGATAGGGCCGCCCCAACAGGACAATGCCGAGGCGTTCTTCGGCCTCCAGTTGCTCGATCACCGAAAGCGCGCGGTAGCGCATATCGTCCAGCCATTCGCGTTTGCAGCGGAACGCCTCATCGAGCGCGCGCTCGTGCTCGGCGGCGGAGAGTCCGAGCAGGGGATCCCAGCACTCGAACATCTGCCGGCTCAGCAACGGCCGGTCGTGCAGATCCACGAGCGGACGCAGATAGCGGATGCCGCGCCCGGCAAACTCATCCCGCCCCACCCTGAAGGCAGCGGCGGCAGACAGCGGCGTGGCAATCACGGTGGGGCAGGCGTTCGAGCCCAGCGTCTTTTCCAGATCCGATTCAAGCGCGTCGAACATCGGCACGAAGATCGCGTCCAACGGTTTGCGCGCGTGATGGCGGTACAGCAGGTTGTGGATGTGCGCGATGACGATCTTCGACGGGAAACACGGGTCAATGGCGCCACGCCCGGCCGAGGCGCGGTACATCTGATCGGAAGTGAAATCCGACCAGACGATGTTGGCTTCAGCGACGCCGAGGCTCTGCAAGTAGGCCG
>CAYZIX010000161.1:0-11061 GCA_964478395.1 uncultured Candidatus Solibacter sp. | reverse complement strand
GCCTGACCGACAAATTCCACGGCTGGAACGGCGGCCGCAAGCTGTTCCCGGAGGGCCTGTGACGCGCCTTGAACCGCATCTCTACTTTGGGCTCGACCTGGGGCGGCGGCAGGACCCGGCGGCGCTGGCGGTGGTGGAACGGCTGCACGAGCCGACGGGCGCGCGCAATCCGGCCACCTGGGAGCCGGTGCTGGAGCTGGTTCTGGTGGTCCGCCATGTTGAAGTCTTCCAGCTCGGCACTCCGTATACGCGTCTGGTCGGGCGCGTCGCGCGCCTTCTGCGGGAGCCGCGCACGTTGGAGGGCTATGAGTTGCGCGCCGGCCACCTGCTGCGCCCGCATCAGACGCTGGTCATGGACGCCACCGGTGTGGGCGACCCGATTGTCGAGCTGTTTCAGGCCGAACGGCTGCCGGCGAGGCTGCATCCGGTTTCGATCACCTCCGGCGGGCGCGCGCACGACGACCCGCACGGCGGCGAACTGGTGCCACGGCGCGACCTGCTGTCGAACCTGCGCATTCAGATGGAGCGCCCGCTGCTGGTGGTGCCGCGCGATGTGCACGGGCAGGCGGAGCTGCTTGACGAACTGCTGCGCGCCACCGAACCGGCGGCAAGCACGCACGACGACCGCGTGATGGCGCTGGCGCTGGCCGTGTGGCAGGCCACGCGCGGGCTGGCGGGGTGGCTGGCCGAATGACGCAACTGGCCCTAGCCCCGCTTGAGCATCTCGTCCCAGGTCACTTCACGTTTTTCCGCCAGCGCCATGCGGCCCAGGATCGAGGTCAACGTACTGGTGCCCGCAATCTGCGCCATGTTGCGCGGCTGGTGTTCTGTAATCGCGGTGAAGAACGCCTGTGCCGAGTCGATGGTGATTTCGCGTTTCGACGCCACGCGGCGGATCATGCTGGTGTCTTCCAGTTGATCGTCGTTTTTCAGCCTCGCCGCCGCAATCGGCCCGTGCAGCTTGTAATAGGTGCGCGCCGTTTCCACCATTCCCTTCGGGCCGAAGAACTGCTCGCGCACGTCGCGGAAGCCGGCGCACTTGGCGGCGCTGATCAATGTGCCGGTGACGCCGTTCGGATAGCCAAAAATCACCGTATAGGCATCCGACGTGGTGTTGCCATAGTAGAGCGGATAGCGCCGCTCCTCGCGCCCGAAGGCCGTCAGCGGATGGGCGCTGGCAAACCAGTTCAGCACATCCAGTCCGTGGCAGTCGCATTCGACAATATTGCCGCCCGAAAGCTCGCGCCAGCTCAACCACGTGCGGATCTTGCGGTTGGCCTCGGTCTCATTCGGATAAGGGATGTTGGCCGGCGGGGTGAGGCGCGGCGATCCGCCCAGCACCCAATAGCTGAACATCATGCGCGGCTCGCCCAGCTCGCCCGCCTCCACCAGCGCGCGCGCCGCCAGATATTCCGGGCTGAATCTCTGTTGGAAGCCGAACTGAATCACCTGTGCGGGGCCGGCCTTCCCGCCGGCCTTCATTACGCGCTGCGCGCCGGCCACGTCCATACCGGCCGGTTTTTCACAGTAGACGTGCTTGCCCGAGGCCACGGCCGCCTCGAACATCTCCGGATGCATGTAGACGGGCGTCGCAATCAGCACGGCGTCGATGCTCTTGTCGTCGAGCACCTGCCGGTAGTCCTTATACGTCTTGGCAGCGTCGGCGCCAGGAATATTCTTGCGTGCCTGTTCCAGGCGGTCGTCGAAAAGGTCGCAGATCGCGGCGATGCGGGCCCGTCCGTCACTGGCCATCTGCTTGCCCACGTATTGGCCGCGTCCGCCCGTGCCAATTACGCCGAAACTCACAGCCGAATTGGCCTGGGAGCCAAACGCCGTTGCCGCGCTCAGTCCCAAAGAGGCGCCGGCAAGAAGCTCGCGTCTGCTGGAAGTGTGCATGAATATTCTCCGTTCCGGGAAATCGCAACTCCGAATCTATCCCATCGAACGGCCATCCGCCACCACCGCCGCGCGCCGCCGCTTGCGTCCACCGTCACAGATCTGCTAGGTAAGTTATGATACGGCGCGGATGTCCGCGCCCCGATCTGTGTCTGCATGAAAAAAACGACTAAAACCACGGAAGCCACGCCCGCCTCCGCGTTGCCGGGTTCGGCCGCGGAGCTCGACGTGCGTTCTCACACCGCGCTGTTCTCCGCCGCGATGAAGTCGTTCTCCTCCGGCGATTATGCCCAGGCCGTCGAACAGTTTGACCGGGCCTCGCATGGCTCACAACTGTCGGTCAACGAATCGGCCAAGATGTATGCGCGCATGTGCCGCCAGCGGCTGAGCGCCGGCGCTGTGGATCTGCACAGCAGTGAAGAGCATTACAACTATGCCGTCACGCTGCTCAACGCGCGCCGCTACGCCGATGCCCGCCAACACCTGGAAACGGCCGTTGCCGCTGATCCGCTACCGCATTATCTATATGCGCTGGCGCTCTCGCACGGTCTGCTCGGTTCCATTGGTGATGCGGCACAGGTGCTGCGCCGCGCCGTGGACGCCGATCCGGCGTTGCGTTCGGTGGCGCGCCGCGATGCTGATTTCGCTCCGTTGCTGCAGTATGCCGAAATCAAGGAGATCATCGCCGGGGAGCCTGCGCCCTCTCTCTGACGTCTGATAGACGTGCCCCGCACCACACAATCCACCATGCCCGGCCGGCGCACCAGGCTCAACTATGCCGATTGGGCGGGGCAACCGCTACGCGTCGTTGCCATTGGTGGCGGCACCGGGTTATCCACGCTGCTCAAGGGGCTGAAGCGCTATGCGCCGCAGTTGGGCGACGCCATGCTGCATCCGCCCGTCGATATCACTGCCGTCGTCACGGTCTCCGACGACGGCGGCAGCTCCGGCCGCCTGCGGCGCGACTTCGACATCCTGCCGCCGGGCGACATACGCAACTGCATGGTGGCGTTGTCGGAAGACGAGGCGCTGATGACGCGCCTGTTCTCATACCGCTTTACCGCCGGCCATGGTCTGAAGGGACACAACTTCGGCAATCTTTTTCTGGCCGGCCTCACGCAGATCACCGGCGACTTCGCCAAGGCCGTGCAGCTCAGCTCGGAGGTGCTGGCCATCGCCGGCCGCATCTATCCGGCCACGAAGGCCAATGTCACGCTACGCGCCCATTTAGCCGGCGGCCGGGTGGTGGATGGCGAAACGCGCATCAGCCATACCGATGCGCCGATTGAACGGATTGAGCTGTGCCCCGCCAAGGTCCGCCCGCTGCGCGCCGCGCTCGACGCCATTGAGCGGGCCGATCTCATCACGCTGGGCCCGGGCAGCCTTTTCACCAGCGTGATCCCCAATCTGCTGGTGGACGGGATCGCCGGGGCCATACGCCGCTCGCACGCGTTGAAAGCCTGTTTCGTGAACCTGATGTGGCAGCCCGGTGAAACCACCGGCATGAATGCGGCCGATCACATTGCAGCCATCCAACGCCACGCTCGCGGCCACCTGATCGACTACGCCGTGGTGAACACCACCCCCATTGAGGTGGACCGGCTTGTGCGGTACGCGCGCCAGCGCGCCATGCAGGTGGCCAATAACCTGGACGAGGTGCGCGCGATGGGCGTGGACGTGGTGGCGTTGCCGCTGCTGGCCGATGGGGTCAAGGTGCGGCACGATTCGGTGCGCATCGCATCCGCCACGGTGGAGCTGGCCAAAAAAGGCCGCCGCCGCATTCTTGAGCGCACAGCGTCAAAATAGTAATCAATGGATTCCCAGTTGAGTGTCGTGATCCTCGCGGCCGGCCTCGGCACGCGTATGAAGTCGAAGCTCGCCAAGGTGCTGCATCGCGCCGGTGGAGCTTCGCTGGTGGGGCACGTCGTGCGCGCGGCGCGTTCCATTGCGCCGCCGGAGCGCATCGCCGTGGTTGTCGGCCACCAGGCCGAAAGCGTGCAGGCGGAGCTGGCTTCGCAAGGCGTGGCTTTTGCCGATCAGGGCAAGCCGCTCGGCACCGGCCATGCGTTGAAGGTGGCGCGCGAGGCCGCCGGCGCGGCTTCACGGGTGGTGGTGCTTTATGGCGATTGCCCGCTGCTCGCGCCGGCTACGCTTACGCGTCTGGTGGAGGAGCACGCCCGTTCACCGCGCGCGGCAACGGTAATCACCACGAATCTGGCCGATCCGACCGGCTACGGCCGCATTGTGCGCGATGCCGCCGGCAACGTGCTCGCCATCGTGGAGCAGAAGGCCGCGACGGAAGAACAGAAGCGCATCACGGAAATCAACTCGGGCATCTATTGTTTCGAAGCCGCTGCGCTGTGGCCCGCGCTTGCGAGTGTCACGCCCAACCCCGCCTCGGGCGAATACTACCTCACCGATGTGGTGGAGCTGCTGCGCGCCGCCGGCCAGAGCACGGTGCCGCTAGTGGTGGAAGACGCGAGCGAGATTCTCGGCATCAACACGCGTGTGGAGCTGGCTGAAGCGGATCACATCTTCCGCGCGCGCAAGGTGCGCGAGCTGATGCTGGCGGGCGTCACCATTCAAAAGCCTGAGACGGTTACGGTGGATCTGGATGTCGAAGTGGGCGCGGACACGGTGATTGAGCCCTTCGCGCAACTGCTGGGCGCGACGCGCGTCGGCGCGGAATGCCGCATCGGCGCCTGCTCCATTTTGCGCGACGCGCAGATGGCGGATGGCGCGCGCGTTTTTCCGTTCAGCTCCGTCGAGGCCACCACGCTGGGCCGCGCCGCCGAGGTGGGCCCCTATGCGCGGTTGCGCATGGGCGCGGTGGTGGAGGACGAGGCGCACGTCGGCAATTTCGTCGAGCTGAAGAAAACGCGCCTGGGCGCGGGCTCCAAGGCGATGCACCTGGCCTACCTGGGCGATGCGACCATCGGCGCGCGCGTCAACATAGGCGCGGGCACCATCACGTGCAACTACGACGGCAAGAAGAAGCACCCCACGCACATTGCGGATGGGGCTTTTATTGGCAGCAATTCGACGCTGGTGGCGCCGGCCGAAGTGGGCGCGGGCGCCTACGTTGCCGCCGCCAGCATTGTCACCAAGCCGGTGCCGGCCGATGCGCTGGCCATTGGCCGCGCCCAACAGGTGAACCGCGAAGGCTGGGCCAAGGCGCGCCGCGAGAAACAGCCGTAACCCACGGCGCGCCTCGCATTGGCTAGCCCGCCTGCGCCGCCACTCCGCGGTAGCGCAGCGACACCTCGTCCCACTCGATGCGTAGCTCGCAGCCCTTGGCCGCGCACTGCTTGGTCCAACTGGCCAGCAGGTCCATGCAGGCGTGGTCGATCTGATTCAGACGCTCCACGTGCACGTGCAACTCGTAGCCGCTGGGCACCTGTTCCACCACGTCGGCCAGTTTGGGCAGCCGCAGGAAGGTGGCCGCGCCGGCCAGACGCAGATCCGCGCGCTGGCGGGCGTCGTCCAGGTCGAGCTGAATGTCCAGATGGGTCATCTTGTACAGCAGCTTCACCAGCGACAGGCCAATGCCGGTCAGAACGCCGGTCAGCAGGTCGACAGAGACGATGGTGGCCAGCGTCACAAAGTAGATTGCCAGCGGCAGGCGCCCGTACTGAGCCAGATTCCTGATCTTTTCCAGGCTTACCAGCTTGAAGCCGGTGTGCACCAGAATGGCGGCCAGGGCGGAGGTGGGGATCTTTTCGAGCACGGCTGGCACGCTGCCGATGAAGGCCAGCAACCACACGCCGTGTAGCAGGGCCGACAGGCGCGTCTTGGCGCCCGCCTGCACGTTGGCGCCGCTACGCACAATCACGCCGGTCATCGGCAGCGCTCCCACGGCACCGCACAACAGATTGCCAACGCCCTGCGCCAGCAGTTCCTTGTCGTAGTTGGTGCGCGGACCGGTGTGCATGCGGTCCACCGCCGCGGCGGAAAGCAGCGTTTCGGCGCTGGCCACAAAGGCCAGCGTCAGGCCCGCCACCAGCATCTCCGGCGAGGCCAGCTTTGCCAGCCGCTCCCACGTGGGCAGAATGGCGGCGTCGGCCAGGCGGTTGGGCACGTCCACATAAGCCACCGGCAGTTGCAGCAGGTTGGCCACGATGGTGGCCGCGCCCACGGCGATCAGCGGCGCGGGCACCAGACGCAGCGCTTCCGGCCGGTAACGGCCCCACAACACCAGCACGACGATAGTCCCGATGCCGAGCATCGCTGCCAGATGGCGCGTCCCCTCGGCTCCAGACAGAACGTTGTGGTAAAACGCGGTGGGAATCTCCAGCAGGTTCTGTAGCCCGTTGGAGCGTGGCTTGCCGTCCAGCATGACGTGGAACTGCGAGCCCAGAATCAGCACGCCGATGCCGGCCAACATGCCGTAGATCACCGCCGGCGAGATGGCCCGAAACCATTGGCCGATGCGCAGTGCGCCGGCCGCAATCTGAATGAGTGCCGCCACCATCAGCACCGGCCCCAGCATTTCCAGGCCGTGCCGCCGCACCAGTTCGAACACAATCACTGTCAAACCCGCGGCCGGGCCGCTCACCTGTAGCGGCGATCCGGCCAGCGCGCCCACGACAATGCCGCCCACGATGCCGGTGATCAGGCCCAGCGCCGGAGGTACGCCCGACGCCACCGCAATGCCCAGGCACAGCGGCAGAGCCACCAGAAACACCACCATCGAGGCCAGCAGGTCGTGGGCATAGCCGCCCATCTTCCAGCCCCCGGACCAAAGTTTGGAGAGATTCATGTTAGGCCTCCACCCCCACGGCCACGGGCTCGGCGTGCCGCAACTCCGTGAAGCGCCCGCTGGAGGCGTCGTGGGCAAACACGGTGCCGGTCTCGATCTCGTAATACCAGCCATGCAGCCGGATTTCGCCGCGCGCCGCCAGTCGAGCGATGAACGGATAGGTTCTCAGATGCATGATCTGAGCCAGCACGTTCTCCTCCGTCACGCGCCGGACGCGCGCCTTGACGTCGCCCGTGTCGGGCTCATGCTCCACGATGGAGCGCGCCGCCTCGGCGTGCCGCAGCCAGTGCCGCACCTGCGGCAGGTGGTCCAGCGACTCGGGCTTCAGCAGGGCGCGCATCGCGCCGCAATCGGAGTGGCCGCACACCACCACGTCGCGGATGCCCAGCGCCACCACGCCGTATTCGATGCTGGCGCTCACGCCGCCCTGGTCCACGCCGGCGGGCGGAATGATGTTGCCCGCGTTGCGGGCAATGAACAGGTCGCCGGGCTCGGTCTGAAACATCAGGTCCGGCACAATACGCGAGTCGGCGCAGGTCAGCAGCAGCGCGCGCGGCTCCTGGCCATGCGCCAGTTTGCTATAAGTTCCGGTTTTGGCGGGAAACACTTCCCGCTGAAAGACATCCAGTCCCTTAGTCATCCAATCCATAGCTTGTCTCCCACTTCAAAGATCTAGATACACGCGTAGCCCGCTACTGATTACAGGCGGCGCCGTGTCTTCATGCGTCAATCAGCCGTTGGATTCGGATGCCGGTGGACCCCGGCCCCGGTGAGTCCCGCCATGTTGCCTTTGGGGGGCGGGAGAGGAAGGAACGTACGCCAGTATGACGTCCGCCAGCCGGGGAAGCGGGGCGGCGCCATCGGGCAGGATGGCCGGCGAGGGTGCATGGCCCGTGCCTTGGCGGGCGGACGCCGCCAGGGGCTCTATATTCAGTTCCCAGGCGTGCAGACCGGCGTCGCAATGATCGGCGTCGCAATCGCCGCGCACCGCCCGGACCGTGCGTGTGCGGCTCAGCCGCCAGGCAGGATTCTCCGCGGCCCGCTCCGTGAACGGGAACGCCGCCAGCAGGCAGCCGGCCAGGATTGCGGCACTCAGTCCTAGATGTCGCTTGGAAGCCGTCATGTCGCCGAAAATCAAACTCAACTGTCTGGCGCAACGTGGCGGCAGAGGAATCTCTACCCTGTTATCAATTTTCGATACCCGGCGCCGGTCTGTCAAGCGGCTGGGGCCTTGGAGCATTTTCAAGATGAGGACACGCGTTTCAGCTCAGTTGAAGTTGCGGGAGAGCCCCTGGCTCACGCCAGGGGTCAAAAGTGGCGGACGCGCAGGGCCAGGGGATTCCTTTACGGCCGCTCGTTGGTTGCTAGGGGAAGCGCGGCAGCGTACGCAGGGGCTCCCAGGCCGGGTCCACCTGGCGGAACAGCGTGTCCGGTTCGTGAGCCTTAACGGCGCGGATCAGGTGATTGAGCGCCGCCTGATTCTGATGAACGGCCAGCTCGGCCCAGGCGCGTGCAGTGAACGGTGCGCCGGCGTTGGTGGTGATCTCTCCGTACAACGCCTGCACGGAGCTGGCCCGGCCGGCCTTTTGGTAAGCCAGGGCGAGCCGCGCCAGCGCAATGGGCGGGCGCTGATTGGCCTGGGCCGCAGCCTCCAGGTCCGGGATAGCCTTCAGCGGCTGGTTCATGGCGGTCAGCGCCACGCCCCTCAGGTAGCGTGGGGCGGTGGACGCGGGATTCAGCTCCAGCGCACGATTGGCGTGCGCCACTGCCTGGCTGAACTGATGGGAGCAGTACAGCACCACGCCATAATCGTTCGAGGCGACAAAGGAGAGCGGGTTCAGCTCAATGGCGCGGCGCGAATGCGCCAGCGCGTCGGACGAGCGTCCCTGGGCCGCCAACGCCAGCGCGAAGGCCTGGTGGGCGGAGGCGTAGTTCGGGTTGAGCGCCAGCGTGCGCAGGAAGGCGGGCTCGGCCTCGGCCCAATTGCCGTCGTAGCACCAAGCCAGCCGGGCCAGGGCGAAGTGGGCGTCGGCCAGATTGGGGTCCAGTTGCAATGCACGTGCGGCGGCGGAACGAATTTCGGAAGCGGTTTGGCCGCCCATGGCCGGATCGTGGAAAAGCGCCAGACTGAGCGTGCGCGCCAGCTCGGCCCAGGCGATGGCGAACCGAGGGTCGGCCGCCACGGTGTTGCGGTAAAGCTGGACGGCTTCCAGACGGGCCTGACCGTTGGGCTGGGAGGCGAGATAACGGGCGCGCAGAAAGAGTTCACGAGCCACGGCCGAAGTGGAGTCGGCCGGATGAGAAGGCGGCGGATTCAGCCGCAACGCCGCCGCCACCGCGCCCGCCAGCGACAGCGCGGAACTGCGCAGCGCCGATTGCGGCATGTCCTGCGCGCCGGACCAGACTTGAAAGCCCGTCCGGACGTCGATCAGCCGGGCCGACACATGATAGAGCCCGGGCTTGGCGTCCAGGCTGCCCTCCAGCAGATAGCGCACGCCCAGCCGGCGGCCAATTTCGGCCGGCTCGGCGGCCGTGTCCTTAAAGCGCAAGGCCGACGTGCGGGCCACCACGCGGAGGTTCGGCAGCTCGGAGCAGGCCTGGGTGAGATCCTCGGAAAGCGAGGCGGCCGCCATTTGTGCGGACTCGGCTTTGTCGAAAACGGCAAATGGCAGCACCGCCAGTGATGGCGTGGCGGGGCGAAAGAGAAACGCCAAGCCGGCCGCCACCAGCACGACGCCCAACACGGCCAGCACCGGCAGCAACCGCCGACGGGGACGGCGCGCGCCAGCCGGCCCGGCCGCCGGGCGGGGCTCGAACGTGGGGACGTAGCCGCCGACGGGCAGTTGGATGACGATGGGGTTGGCGGCGCCTTCCTGGGAGTAGTACTCTTCCAGGCGCTGGCGCAGGCGGCGCGCTTCCACGCGGACAATGTTGTCGGCGCGCGGGTCGAAATCCGGGCCGCGCTCAAAAATATCCATGCCCAGCGTCTGCTCGCGCAGCAAGTCGGTGCGGCCGGTCAGCGTGGCGCCGACAATGTAGGCGATGAAGCGGCGCTGGCGCTGGCTGCGGGCGAAGGTGCGGGAGGAGATGACGCGCTCCAGCTCGGCACGTACTTCCAGATCGGAAACCGGGACCGGCGCGGCGGCGGACATCAGTCCCGATGATAACAGGCGGAAACAGCGCTATTTCAGCGGAATTAGCAGCGCATATTGATCCACGGGGGCGAAATCGTCGCTGAATGGCGGCTCGGTATGGGGAACGCTCTTCGTGTAGCGATGCGACCAGAGTTTCGAATGCGTGGCGGGCGCCTGCGCCGGGGCCGCGTCGCGTAGCGCTAGCATCACGACATTTTGTGGGCGCAGCGTGGCGGCGGGATCGCCGACGGCGAAGGTGAGCACCTGTGGGAAGGCCCCGGAAAGCGTCCGGTGCAGCGCGCGAAACAGGCGGCTGCCCGGCCCTTCCAGCGTGGCCACCAGATTGATCGACAGGATGCCGTGCGGAGCCAGCCGCGCCTCCATCCGGCGCACCGCCTCTTCCGTAATCAGGTGAAACGGCACGGTGCGGCCGCGGAAGACGTCCAGGAAGATGGCGTCGTAGACAGCGCCGCCGCCACGGTTCAGAAACGTGCGGCCGTCCTCGTGGAAGATGCGCAGGCGCGCGTCGGGCTGAAGCCCGAAATGAGACGCAGCCAACTCCGTGACGGCGGGGTCCAGCTCCACGACGTCGACCCGCGCGGTGGGGCGCTGGCGCAGCAGGTCGCGGGGCTGCGAATAGGCGCCGGCCCCGATGGTCAGCGCGCGGTCCAGCCGGGCGAGCAGCGCCGGGGCCAGCCGGAAGAAACGCGTGTAGTCCAGTGGCAAAGCGGCCGGCTGGTCCAGCAGTTGCGCCGAATGATACTCCTCGGCGCCCATGGCCAGCACGCGCGCCGGAGCACGGCCGGCCAAGGGCAGATCGAAAACCAGCAGCCGCTGGTAGGGCGAATCGACGTCGGCCACCAGTTGAGCGTTGGGAAGCGCCAGGGTGGGCGCGGGAGCCAGCAGGGCCGATAGCGCCAGGGCCACCAGCGCCGCCCCGCGCGCCGGTAGCAGAGCGCGGGGCTCGGCCAGAAAGGAGGCGGACAGCAGTAACAACGCCTGAAGTAGTAACAAGCGCGCGGAGCCGATCCAAGCCAGCAGGAAAAAGCCCGTCGCCAGCGTGCCGGCCAGCGAGCCCAGCGTGGAGACGGCGTACAGCCGGCCCACCTGCGCGCCGCAGGAGTTGACGGTCTGAATGCGGATTCGCGCCGCCAGCGGGCTCACCGCGCCCAGCAGCGCGGCCGGGGGCGCGAACAAGAATGAGGCCGCCAGGGCGCGCAGGCGCAGATCGGCCGGTGACGCCGCCAACCAACCCAGCAACGGAGCGGCGGC
>CAYZIX010000160.1:0-11094 GCA_964478395.1 uncultured Candidatus Solibacter sp. | reverse complement strand
AGCCCTACCCCATCGACCCCGAACTCGCCCGCGCCGCCGAGCGTGCCGCCGCTCAAAACGACCCGCGCGCCGCTCTTTTTGACCTCGGGCGTCAGCCCGAGGCTGCCCCGCAACCCATTGACTTCACGCGGATAACCCCCGTTCCCCCGTCATCAAAAGAACCCGAGCAACCCTTCGACCATGGGCCCCAGCGCCCCGCCGCCTAACCCTCTTATGACGAACCACAGCTCCAATCCGGCGCGTTTCAGGGCCCTCGCAAGGCCGCTTCCCACGCCCACGCCCGGAGTCCGCCCGCGTCGCCCTGTGGCCCGGACCGCCGATTTGCATTCCACCACGCGCTGTCCGATACTGACTTGCGTGCCAACGTCACTGACCGATCTGGCCAGAAGTCTCACGGCCTCCTACGCGTGCCTGGGTGGCATCAATCACGTCGATGGCAAAAATCTGCCGTCGAAGAACGCCATCGCCGAAATCACGGTGGACCTGCTGCGCCTGTTATTTCCCGGCTTCTTCGACGAACGGCTGACGCATTCGTCGCTGGTTGAGGCCGAAACACTGGTGCTGCTGGATAGCGTCGCCACGCGCTTGCGCCTGGAGATTCACAAAAGCCTCGAATACCATCCACCCGAGGAACTCGGCGGCGCCGATCTGACCGACGCCGCCAACACACTGGCCTGTAAGTTCCTGTCCAGCCTGCCGCAACTGCGTGAGATGTTGCAGACCGACGTTGAGGCGGCCTTCAACGGCGACCCGGCCGCGCTCAGCAAGGAAGAGGTGATTGTCGCCTATCCTTTCATTGAGGCGGTGGCCGTGCAACGCATGGCCCACGAGTTGTATCTGGCCGAAGTGCCGCTGATCCCGCGCATCATGACTGAGTGGGCCCACGCCCGCACGGGCATGGACCTGCATCCGGGCGCACGCATCGGCTCACACTTCTTCATCGATCACGGCACCGGCACCGTGATCGGCGAAACGTCGGTCATCGGCAATCACGTGAAGATGTACCAGGGCGTCGGTTTAGTGGCCAAATCGCTCGCCGCCGGGCAGGCCTTACGCGGTCAGCGCCGCCATCCCACCATTGAGGACCACGTCACCATCTACGCCGGCTCCACCATCATTGGCGGAGACACCATCGTCGGAGCCTTCTCCACCATCGGCGCCAGCGTCTTCCTCACGCACTCTGTTCCGCCCAATTCGCTGGTGATCCAGGAAGCCGCCAACGTGCGCGTGATCGAAAAAACACCTTCGGGCGTTTACGTGCCGGACTTCCAGATCTAGACACAGAACGGGCGCCGCTCCCAACGCGGCGCCCGTCCAAAGTTCCAGCCCTACTTCTGGGTCTTTTCCACCGCCTCACCGGTCTCTTCGAGCACCTTGGCGTGCAGCGAGTTGCCGTGCGCGTCCATGGTGACAATCGCCATGAAGTCGTGCACGCGCAGGTGCCACATCGCCTCCGGAATGCCGAAGTCGAAGAGGTTCACATCCAGAACCTTCTTCACCGTGCGGGCGTAGAACTGCGCCGCGCCACCCACGCCGTGCAGGTACACCGCACCGCATTCCTTCAATCCGGCCAGCGTCTTCGGACCCATGCCGCCCTTGCCGATGACGGCCTTGATGCCGTAGCGCCGCAGCACCTCGGCCTGGAAGGGCTCCTCGCGCGACGATGTCGTCGGGCCGGCGGCCTTCACAAACCATTCGTCGCCTTCCTTCAACATCACCGGCCCGCAATGGTAAATCACCGCGCCGTGCAGATCCACTGGCGGCTCATGCTTCATCAGGTAGGAGTGCACGGCATCGCGGCCCGTGTAGATTTCGCCGCGGATCAGCACCACGTCACCGACTTTGAGAGCGCGCATCTGCTCGCTGGTCAGTGGCGGCTCCAGGATCACTTCGCGGCCGGTGAGCGGGAAACCGCTTTCCTTGGCGAGCTTCTCCACCTGCCGCGACGGGTCGCGATACAGCCACTTGGTGATGGCGCCGGTCTTCGCGTCCAGCGTCACGCCCAAACGGCGATAGGCCCAGCAATCGTAGGCCACCGACACAAAGAAGGACGCGGGAATGCGGTTGACGGCCGCGATCTTGCAGCCGATCAGCGCCACGCCGCCACCCAAGCCCATGGCGCCGATGCCGAGCTTGTTAGCCTCCTCCATGATTTCGCTTTCGAGCTGCGCCAACTCCGGCACCGGATTGGTGTCGTCCAGCGTGCGGAACAACTGCATTTTGGCCTGGACGTAGCCGTTGCCACGATCCGAGCCGATGCAGACGCCCAACACGCCCGGCGCGCAGCCCTGGCCCTGCGCCTGCCACACGGCGTGCAGGAGACACTTCTTGACACCCGCCAAGTCGCGCCCGGCGCGGCCCAGGTGCTCCAGTTCGCACGGCAGGGAATACTGAATGTTCTTGTTTTCGCAGCCACCGCCCTTGAGCACGAGCTTCACTTCAATGTCGTCGCTCTCGTGCTGTTCGAAGTGGATCACCGGCGTCTCCGGGCCCAGATTATTGCCCGAGTTCTTGCCCGTGATTGAATCCACCGAGTTCGGACGCAGCTTGCCGCGGCGTGTCGCCTCCGCCACCGCCTCGCGGATGGCCTTGGCAATCACCAACTGGTTCACGCCCACCGGCGTGTGCACGATGAAGGTGGGCAGGCCCGTGTCCTGGCAGATGGGGCCTTCGTCCTCATAGGCCATGTCGGTATTCGAGGCCATGATGGACAGCGCCTGATGCGACTGAGTGCCCGGCCTCTCGCGCTCGAGCGCCGCGCCCATGGCCGCGCGCACGTCGGGCGGCAGGTTGGTCGATGTCTGTGTGATCAGCTCCAGCAGGCTGGCGGAAAGAAATTCCATGATAAATGGCTCCTGAACTACGAAATTTCTATTTTACCGGACCCGGCGCCGGCGCGGCCTTGGCGCCGCCGTCCAGGCGCAATCTGAGTACACCCGTCATCCCAGACCGCACCAGAGGAGTGGGCGTTTCAAACTCCACCACCACGCGCCCCGGCTCCACTGTCTTCAAGACAACAGGCAGCCCGCTGCCGGGCAGTTCGGCCATGACGAGCAGCGCGTCCTGCCCGGCCGCCAGCCGCGACGTATAGGCCTGCGGTGCGTCGGCATCGGCGGCCAGTTGTGTCAGATCCGTGGCGATATCAAAAAGCGCACCCGTGTTGCGCTGGACTTGGTCACCCACGTTCTTGGCAATCCCGGTGACCAGTCCGGAAACCGGCGCGACCAGGTGCGCCGCAGCCAATTCGGCCTGAGCGTTTTCGTGCGCCTGTTGCTTCTCGGCCACTACTTTGGTGGCCTGCTCAATCTCGCGCCGCAGCCCGGCCGTGCGCTCGCTGTTGACCGAAGCGAGCGATTGCACACGTTGAAACTCTGTCTGTGCAGCCTTCTGTTCACGCTCGGACTTCTCAAACACCAACCGCGGCGTGGCGCCTTCGCGATGTAACGTGCTCTGGCGCTCATAGACCTGCGAGGCGTGTTGCGCCTCCAGGCGAGCCCGCACAATGTCGGCCGACAAACGAGATTCCTCCAACCGGGCAGCGGTCATTTCGCCCTGGAGCGTTGTCAGCCGGGACTCAGCGCGGTCGAGTTCGGACTGCGCCTCTTTTTCGTTCTCCACCAGCGTCGTGTTCGTGATGCGGCCTAAAATCTGGCCTTCAGAAACTTCGTCACCCACCTGCACGGAGATCTCTTCGATAGTGCCGTCCATCGGAGTATCAACGTGGACCACATTCAGCGCCCGCAACCGCACGCTCAACGTGATTTCAGCGCCGCGCGGCAATTGCGGGGTCTGCGTCTGCACCGGTTTCGGCGCCACTGCATGCCGCTTGTAATAGACAAACCCGGCCACATCAATCACCACAAACGCTACAGCTCCGCCGATGAGAATCCACTTGCCGCGCATCACGTACCTACCGACGATTGTCGCGCGCCAGCGGCTGGAAATGTGATCCGCCTCTGAGCCCTGGCTCCACGGGCCGCGCAGCTCGACCGGATCCGGATAGATGATGGGCGGGAGCAACGGGACAGGCCCGGAATGAGTGAACCAGTTTGTCATTTTCGACCGAATTGAGAGCACTTTCAGGCGATTCCGATGATTCAAACCTGGGAGGCGAGTGAATGAAATCAGCGGGTTGCGGGTTCAGCCCAGGTTCGTTCGCAGGTGTAAAACCGGGGGTAAACGACTTAGAATCAAGCGCCAGCAGGGGATCCTGGAAATTCCGGAATTTTCCAGGCTGCGCCCCACCAGCCGTTCGCCCTGGTTCATTCCGTACGGGGCGTCGTTTCTTCCGGCATTGAGCATCGTGGCGTCAGCACTCCTTCCAGCCTCTTTTCTCGCTGGCGCCTTTTCCCGGCTACTGCCCCGTTCGTGCGATCTCGTTCATTCCTTGACGAAAATTCCGTTCCGACCGCCGTGACTACGTCCCCGCGCACGCGCAGATGAACCTGTGACTTCGTAGACGCTTCGTTCTGGCTTGGGCGATATAAAGGGGGCATCCCATTCATCATTCCGGGAAACGGGTTTGCGATTCGAAGGGGCCGTTGAGCCCGCAATGGCAATCGGATCGTTGAGAGGAGCAAACTGGTCAACGCGGAAAAGGTTCCTAAATCGACATCTTCTAACACTGATGCTGAGACTGAAGAAGTTTGGATTGCCGAGGGGCGTTTGCGCGGACGAATATGTGCTCGACTGGTTGCAGGCGTTCGGACCTACGTTCCACTTGCGGCGCTGCAGAACCTAGGCGATTTCGAGAGCATTATCGTGAAGTAACTGGCCGTATCAGGCTGAGGAGTTCGGGGGAGTTCGTGCAGGAGAGTTCGCTCTTTCGCCGACATGGCAGCACGGCTGCCCGGTGGCGCTGATCACGTCTTGTCATGCCTGTCGCGTGTCTGATGGATGCGTTATGCCGGCAGCTCAGCCATGATCCACCACGCTCTGAATGGTCGCCGGGGCATTGCCTTCCATCCGGTTGTTCACGAAGACGTAGGCTGACCGCGCCTGCGACGCGGCACGCTCCATCTGCCACTTCAGCGCAGTGCGCACCGCGGGGTTGGGCTGCTTCACTTCCGTGTAGGGCGAGAAGAGCTCCACCGCCTGTTCATACGTACGCCCGGCAGCGAGCAGAGCTCGCGTGACGGTGAAATCGGCCGTGTAAGCGTCGTCGATTTTCATCTGGCGATCCAGCTCCGGCATGCGTGTCCAGGCGTTGAAGACATGCGCCACGCCGCGCTGGCGCAGGCAATCGAAGTAAGCCGGATCCAGATACTCGCGGTTGCGGATCTCCACGGCGTAACGGCAGCGCGCGGGCAGGCAGGCGAGAAAGGCATGGAGCACTTCGGCGAACTGCTCCACGCTTTCGAAGTCGCTCTTCGCGAACGTGCCGAACTCGAAGATCAGCAGCGCGAGGCGTTCGCCGTAGGCGGCCAGCGGGTCGAGAAACAGACGCTCGAACATCGTCGCGTCCAGAAACGACGGGTTGTCGAGCCCCGCGCGGCTGCCATAGCGCGCGTGCTTCGGCCAGCGCTTCACCGTGATCTCTTCAGGCACTTTGAAGGCGAAGCGGAACTGGGGCGGGGTGAGCGCGAACAGGCGCTGCCAGTAAGCGCCGGAAGGAAATTGATAAAACGCGAAATCGCCGCAAACGATGGGAAATGTTTCGGCGTATTCGGCCAAACACGTCTCCTCAAAACGCTTCTGCGAGAAGCGCCCGCGCGTCCTGTAACGATCTTCGGTGTAGATCTGGCCCATCCAGCCCGGGTATTTCCAACTGCTGGTGCCGATGAGGATGCCGCGCGCGGCCAGTTCCTTGAGGCGCGCGGCCAGACGTTCACGAAACGATGGCGGCTCAGGAAACAGCGGAAGTGTGGACATGAGTAGCCCGTCTGACCTCTGGTGGAAGCGTACCGCATCCATGGGGACAGAAGCCCGGCGCCATTGGAGGCCGCGACACGGATCACGCCGACTTCGTTCAGAACGTGCGCTTCAGCTCCCTCACGGTCGCTGCTCGTTGACGCGCCAAACACGTACGGCGTCATGGCATTGAGCGGCCCGCAGTGCGGTGAGCGCTCGTTCATGCTCGCGGCGGGGGGGCAGGCACGAAGCCGGTTTACCGTAAACGGCGGCGGATGTCGTCTATTTTGTCGCTCAGTTCCCGCAATTTCGCGCCCAATTCGCGGATCTCCTGCTCAGAGCGGCGGTTGACCTGGAAATCGAGCTCACCGCGCAAGCGGTCCTTCGCGTCCTGCCGGTTCTGGCTCATCATGATGACGGGCGCCTGGAGAGCGGCGAGCATCGACAGAAAGAGATTCAACAGGATGAACGGATAGGGATCCCAGGCCTTGGCGCGCAGCGTCACGTTGCATGCGGTGTAGACCACCATCCCCAAACCGAAGCAAATGATGAAGCTCCAGGAGCCGCCGAAGCGGGCCACGGCATCGGCGATGCGTTCCCCGAACGTGGCGCGGGCTTCGATGACCTCATTCGGGTTGCGGAGCGTGCGTGATTGCACAAGGCGCTGGGCGGCGTGGAAATGAGCGCCTAAGACAACCAGCATGTCTATCCCCGCGTCGGGCTTTTTGGTGACCAGATTGCGCAGGTCTTCACGATCGATCTCAAGGCAGGTGGTGGGCTCCAGCGCGACGGCGCTGGTCTGGTGGGGAGAGCCCTCAAGCAGCGAGGCGAAACCGAAGAATCCGCCGGCCGACGGCTCCTGAAGCGTTACCTCCTGCTGGTCGTCATCGATTGCTGAGACGCGGACAAGTCCGTCGACTACGACGTAGCCGCAACTACCGGAATCGCCCTGCCGGTAAATCTTTTCAAGAGCGTCAAAGTCCCGCACCTCGACATGCCCGGCCAGGACGGCCCGCTCCTCATCGTCGAGCAACGAAAACAGCGGCACCTTGCGCAGCAGATCCGGATCGCAAGCCATGAGCGCCTCCCGAGTTGAACTTCTATCCAGAAGTACCACGACAAGGCAGAAAACCAGCGGCGAGAGTGGCGAAGACACGAGCGGCTTCACGGTGTTTGGCGGACCCGCCAGGGCCACGGCGGCGGCGGCGCACCCGGTGGCGGCGCGTGACGCCATAAGATGGAAGTTCCCCCGATGAGTAAGACCTTCTTCCCCCTGACACGCCGCCAGTTTGCGGGCACTGCGCTCGCGCCCATGCTAATGCCCGGTCACGCCGTGGCGCAGACAACGCTGGAGTCCCTGTTTGAAAACCCACCCGCACGGTTTTCTCCCGTTCCCACCTGGTGGTGGAGCGGCGACAAGCTGGAGCGCGGCCGGCTGCGCTGGGAGATGGAGCGCATGGCCGAAGGCGGCTTGCGGAACGTCTGCGTGATCCACCTGGCGCCCGCCGCGCCATTTGTTCACACCTTTCCAGATGCGCCGCCGTTTTTCAGCGACGAATGGTGGCAATTGTTCCGCGGGGTTTGCCAGGACGCGCGCGAACTGGGCATGAGGGTCTGGTTCTACGACCAGATTGGGTTTTCGAGCGCCAACCTCCAAGGCAATCTGCTGCGCGCCGAGCCGCGCTACCGGGGCCGCTGGTTGAAATATGCCGAACGCATCACGGACGGCCCGGCCGAGATCACCTGCCCGGCCGAGGGCGAGCCGCTGGGCGCGTCGGCAACACCAATTGACGGCGAGGGGCGGCCAACGGCCCAAGCGGTGGCACTACCGCTAGCCGGACGCACGCTGGTGTGGCGGGGCGCCGGGCGCCACCGCCTGCGGCTGCACTATACGACGTACGGCGCGCTGGACATGCTGAACCCGCAGGCCGCGCATGCGCTGATCGACAGCATTCATGGAGAGTATGAGCGCCACGCGGGCGATTACTTCCGCGACGTGATGGCCGGCACGTTCGAAGACGAACTGCCGATGCTGCCCACCTGGACCAACGGTTTTGAGGTGCGCTTCGAACGCGAGTGCGGCTACCCGATTACGCCGCACCTGGCGGCGCTGTGGGAGGGCACCGACGCCGAGTCGATCGGCGTGCGCACGGATTACCAACGGATACGCGCCCGGCTGGCCGAGGAGGCGTTCTTCAAACCTCTTTCTGAGTGGCACGCGCGGCACGGCTTCATCTGCGGATTCGATCAGTCGATTCGCTCCGGCGACCCGGCCGACGGCGTGGCCTATTACGCCGACTATCCGCGCACGATGCGGTGGTTCAGCGCCCCAGGCTCCGAACACGGCGGCGATTCAAAGGTCCACAGCTCACTGGCCCACCTGCACGGCCGGCCGTACGTCTGGCTGGAAGCGTTTCACAGTACGGGCTGGGGCGGCACGCTGGAGGACACCTTCGAATGGCTGGCGCCGCGCCTGCAGGCCGGAGCCACGCTCTACAACCCGCACGCCATCTACTACTCCACCCGCGGCGGCTGGTGGGAGTGGGCGCCGCCGTCCACCTGCTGGCGACAGCCTTACTGGCGGCACTATCCGGTGTTTGAGCGAGCCGTGCGGCGGTTGGCCGCCATTCTGAGCGAAGGCCGGCACGTGGCCGACATCGCGGTGCTGTACCCGGGCGCGGCAGCGCAGGCGGGGCTCGATCATGCCGCTACGGCCCAGGCCATCTACCGGCAGGTGGTGGTCTCGGTCGGGTCGCCGAAGGAGAACCACTACTGGCAGCCAGGCGTGCTGGACCGCGACCACCGCGATTTCGACGTGGTGGACGACGAAGCGATGACGCGCGCGCGAATCGAAAAAGGCACGCTGACGATTGCAGAGGAAAGCTACCGCGCCGTGGTGCTGCCCGGCTGCACGGTACTGGAAAGCGCGACGGCGGCGGCGCTGGTCCGGTTCATCGAGTCCGGCGGGCTGGTGGTGGCCGTGGGTCCGTTGCCCGAGTTCGCCGCCGGGCGAATGGCCGATGGCAAACCGATTGATGAATTGGCCCGGCTGATCCGCGGCGGGCGCGCGCTTCACGTGCAGCGGGCCGATGAACTGCCGGGAGTGCTAAGCCGCATTCCGCGCCGGGTGGAAACCGATGTACCGACGCTACTGCGGCGCGCGGGTGAGCGCACGGTGCTGTTTGTACCGGGCGTGCGCCTGGACCACATCTATTTCGGCGATTCGGGCGACCGCGGCTGGCATTTCGTCAACGATCCCAGCCCCGCAGTGCGGCGCGTGCGCGTGCGCGGCCTGAGGTCAGCACCGGAGATGTGGGATCCGCTGAGCGGCGAGCGGCGGCAACTGGAGGCTCGCATCGACGCCGAGGGCGTCACGGTGGACGTGCCGCTAGAAGGCCAGCCCGCCGCGCTGCTGGTGTGGGGCGGCAAGGCGGTTAAGGCGCAACCGGCGCCAAAGCCGCGCGAGACCGGGCGGATCGACGGCGCCTGGGAAGCCATCTACGCGCCAACGCTCGACAACCGCTACGGCGACTTCAACAAGCCGGACGGCGTGGAGATCCCCGTACAGACGTGGGACTTCGAGCACCGCACAGGCAACGGCGCGTGGAGCGAAGCGCACGCCACGTTTGGCCAATACGGCTGGTGGACCGGCCCCACGACGGAGGCCGCGCTGCCGGCGCCGCGAGCCAGGATCGAAGATGGAAACGATCCGCTGGGCGTGCGCGGTTGGCAGCCCGCCGCATATTCGCTGTCACGCGGCGTTTATAAGGACTCCGTCCACACGCGAGCGTTCGGGTCTCGAGGCTTTGTGCCCGAGGACTTTCTGAATTTCGGCACAATGCGCGAGGGCGATGCGGTACAGTTCCGCACGACATTGAATATCGAAAAGGCGCGCCGCGGCCACCTGGTGGTGAGTGCTCCGTCGGCCAAGTGGCTGTGGCTGGATGGCCGGCTGGTGGCGCGCGCGGAGCATGGCGATTTCTGTCACGCCGAGGTGGAGCTTCCGGCAGGCCGGCATGTGGTTGAGTTCCGGCTGGTGGGTGGGGCGAACCGCATCATGCGCGGCTGGTGGGCGCTGGCCGACCGGATGGACCGCTTCACGCGTCCGGAATGGATTGGTGTGCCGGGCGCGCCGGTGAAGGACAGCCGGTTGCGCGTCAGCGGACGCTGGACGCTGCCGGCCAAACCCGCGCTGGCGCGGCTACAGTTTGGCACCAGCGCCGGCACACCTTGCAACCTGCGGGTGAACGGCCGGCTGGTGGGATGGGTGAATGAGCGCTGCCACGTGCAGCCGTGTGACGTGACGGAACTGCTCAAAACCGGTGTCAACGAAGTGGTGATTGAGACGATTGACCACGGCGAAGTGTGGCCCATTGGCTTGCTGGCAGACGGCCGCGCGGAGTTGCCCGGCGGCGCGGCGTCGATGCTGATGAGCGACGCAACCTGGATGGCGCAGCGCGACAATGCGGCGCCGGCACCGGTGGAGCTTGGCTTCCATCGCGACCAGCCCGATACCTACTATTTGTGGCGGCGCGAACATCCGCTGCCCGGCGCGGCGTGGCTGGAAGAAAAGCCGGCCGACGGCAGCGTGGTGGCTGTCGAGCCCGACGCGTTTCCGGGCGCTCGCGCCACGGAGACGCTGAGATGGACGCTGCCGCCGGGAGCGCGCGCGATGCGGCTGAAAGTGGCCGGCCACGCCAGCCTGACGGTGAACGGCCGCGAGTTGCCCATCACCGGCGAAAGAGTAGAACTACCCGAGCCCGCAGCGCTGAAGCGCGTGTGCGAACTGAGTGTCCAGCCGGCGGTGGGGCGCACGGCCGGGGCGCTGCTCGATGGTCCGGTGACTTATGAAGTGGAGCCGGGAACGATAGCGCCCGGCGACTGGTGCAAGCAGGGCCTGGTGAATTACTCCGGAGGCATTCGCTACCGGCGCAAACTCCGCCTGCCGGCCGGGACGCGCTGGCTCGACCTGGGCCGCGTGCGCGGCACGGCCGAATTATGGGTGAATGGCCGTCCGGCGGGCGTCCGCATCTGGAGCCCATACCGTTTCGACATCGGCAGTCTGATCCGCGATGGCGAGAATGAAATCGAGATACTCGTGTTGAACACGCTGGGGCCCTATATCAAGGGCCACAGCGCAAGCTCGTTCACGCTGGAGGGGCAGGAGGTTTCAGGAATACTGGGGCCCATCCGATTGTTGGAGTAATCCAGCACCCCGTTTCATTCTCGCTAACGTTCCATTTT
>CAYZIX010000159.1:0-11202 GCA_964478395.1 uncultured Candidatus Solibacter sp. | reverse complement strand
TGCCACGACTGGGGCTGAGTGATTTTAGCGAGAGAAGAGCCGCCGTGCAGGCACTAACGAGCGGAAGGCTTTCTGCCATGGGCACACGTACTCAATCGTGGAATCACGCAATTGATTTAAGCGGCTTCGACGAAGAATTCGCCCGCGCCGAAACACGGCTTCCGGCCGAGGAAGCCGCGCTTGAAGAAGTCCCGGATGGGATTTATGACACGCGGGTTGAAGATGTCACCCTGAACCGCACCGCCAGCACCGGTAATCCGATGGTGATCTGGCGGCTGCGCATCCACGGTTCGGATTTCGACGGCCGCACGCTGACCAAGGTGCGCGTCATTACACAGAAGACGCTGTCCTTCGTCAAGGAAGATCTGGATCGGCTGGACTTGCACCTGGAACGTCTGTCGGATCTCAACCAGCGCATGGAAGAGATGGTGGACCGCGAAATACGGGTCTTCAAACGTACCAATCCGGAACGTAAGTGGGCAGAGGTCTATTTCATGCGCGCCCGCAAAGGGCCGCAGACCGAAACCTCTACCGAGGAGGCCTGGCGCACAGGCACCGACGACGACCTGCCCTTCTGACAGGGGCCGTTACTACTTTGAGTCGTAGGGCTTGATGCGGCGCGCCCAGATGTTGCGGAATCGCGGCTTGGTGTCGTGATCCTGAAGCACCAGCGGCTCTTCAGGCGCATGCGGTTCGTAGGGTTTCACAATGCGGTGCGCCATTTGGCCGATGATCTCCTTGTGGTGATGCACCATCACGCCGTTGAAAATCAGCGTCACATAAGCGGGCTTCACCAGACGCGAGCCCTCAAAGCGCGGCGCTTCAAAAAGGATGTCGTAGGTGTTCCACTCCCCTGGGCGGCGGCACGGATTCACCAGCGGCGGCCATTGGCCGTAGATCGCTCCCGCCTGCCCGTCGGCGTAAGTGGGATTGTCCCAGGAGTCGAGCACCTGGATCTCATAATGTCCCATCAGGACAACGCCAGAGTTGCCCCGCCACTGCGAATCGCCATCGATTACAACTGGCGCCGACCACTCGATGTGGAACTGCGCATCGCCAAACTTTTCCTTCGAGACCAGGTCGCCGGACTTGCCGACGCACTCCACCACCCCGTTTTCCACCTTCCAGCGGGCGGGTAACCGCTTGCGCTTGTCGTTACCGCGTCCCCACTGGAACCACTGCCCCAAATCGCGCCCGTTGAACAGGACGATGGCGTCTGAAGGGGGATCGCCCAACCGTGGACCGGGCGTCACTTGTGCCGGGCGGGGCCGGGCAATGTCATGGACCTTCCAGTTCTGTCCAGGCAACACCGGCGTGTCCGAGTAGCCGAGCGGTGCGGTGCGCCAGGCGCGCGCCTTCTGGCCGGCGTTCTGAGCCTGCGTCGAAGCCAGCATCAGACCGGGAGCGGCCGCTAGCGAAAGAACAGATCTGCGTTTCATAGCCTTCCGTTGCGAAAGTGTATCAGAATAAGCACCCTACTGCTTCCAGTCGGCCGTCCAGATATTAAACTCATAACGGCTGGTGGACTGGTGGTCCGTGGCAAAGACCAGCTTGGCGCCATCCGGTGAGAACTCCGGAAAACTGGTGAAACCGCCGAAGTGCGTGACCTGCTCCAGTCCGCTGCCGTCCACATTGATCATGTAGAGCTCGAACCGCCGGCCGTCACAATTGTGGCGGTTGGAACTGAATAAGATGCGGCGTCCATCGGGTGTAAATGTCGGTGCGAAGCTGGCGCAGCCGAAACTGGTTAGCTGGCGCACGCCGGAACCGTCGCTACTGGAGATAAACAACTCCATGCGCATCGGCTCTGTCAGATTGTCCTTGAGTAACTCCCTGTAACGGGCCATCACCGCCGCGTTGTCCGGGGCCGTGGCGCGCCAGACAATGTGCTTGCCGTCCCGCGAGTAGACCGGCCCGCCGTCATAGCCCTCGCGGTGTGTCAACTGGTGCTTCGCGCTCCCATCCGGCCGCATGGACCAAAGCTCCAGGTCACCGGAAGCAAGCGAAGTGTAGACGATATTGCCGGTCTTGAAGTTGACCGTTGCCTCGGCGTCATAGCCGGGTGTGTCTGTCAGTTTTTTGACAATCTGGCCTTGGTCGGTGGCCAGATAGATGTCATAGCCCGGAAAAATCCCCCAGACGTAGCCCTTGCTGCGGTCCGGTGGAGCCGGACACGCCGGCGCAGCCTCGTGCGTGGAGGCATAGACAATGTGCTGGTTGTCCTTCAGGAAATACCCGCAGGTGGTTCGGCCTCTGCCGGTCGAAACCAGCCGCTGGCCGCTGCCGTCGGCATTCATGACATAAATCTGGTCGCATTCAAACGGCTTGCGCGTCGACTGGAAAATCAGCCGCTGCCCGTCGGGCGACCAATAGGCCTCGGCGTTCTGGCCGCCATGGGTCAACTGGTGGAGGTTTAAAAGGTACCGGCCCTCGGGTGGATCCTGCGCGAGGACGGCTACGCTGGCAAGCGCCAGAGACAGTAGTAGCGTTGTTGCGTGTTTCATCAAGTCGTCAATTGCACCCTGTGCGTCCATTGTAACCGGCCGCCGGCTCGCGTCATCGCATCCTGCATTCCAAACAGTGTTAGCTTAGCGGTGAGAGTTTCTATGCCCGCATCCACCCGGCGCTCCATCCTCAAGGCATCCTCCGCCCTTCCACTGGCCACCGCCGTCCCGGCCCAGCAGCCGCCGAAGCCGCGGCCCCAGCCGCTTGCACTCGCGGACTTCCAGCCCAAGAGTATGCTTGTCATCCCCGAACACAAGATCGCGCGCGCCAAATATCCCGTCATCGACGTCCACACCCATGTCGGCGGCGCCCTCCGTGTCCGCCCCGGCACGCCGAACCCGGCCAGCCTCCCCCAGATCGTCTCCTGGATGGATCAGCTCAACCTCCAGTTGATGCTGAACCTCACCGGCGGCCACGGCGATGCTCTCGCCCGTAACATCGCCAGCCTCGACCGCAAGTTCTCCGGCCGCTTCTACTCCTGCGTGCAGCCCGACTGGACCCGCGTCCACGAGCCCGGCTACGCCGCCTGGCAGGCCGCGGACCTCGCCCGCGCCAAACAGGCCGGCGCCGTCGGCCTCAAAATCCTCAAGAACCTCGGCCTCACCGTGCGCGAAAACGGCCCCTCCAGTCCGCTCGTCAAGCTCGACGATCCCCGCTTTGACCCCATGTGGGACGCCGCCGGCAAGCTGAACCTCCCCGTTTTCATTCACATCGCCGATCCCGACGCCTTCTTCACCCCCGTCGACCGCTTCAACGAGCGCTGGGACGAGCTCGGCAACCATCCCGACTGGTCTTTCTACGGCAAGGACTTTCCCTCCAAGCCCGACCTGCTCGCCGCCCGCAACCGCATCATTGAGCGCCACCCGAAAACGAAATTCGTCTGCCTCCACGTCGCCAACCATCCCGAGGATCTCGACGACGTCACCCGCTGGCTCCGCCGCTACCCCAACATGCTGGTGGAGACCGCCGCGCGCATCGGCGAACTCGGCCGCCAGCCGCGCCGCGCCCGGCTCTTCTTCGACGAATTCCCCGACCGCATCATGTTCGGCACCGACGCCACCCCCAATGGCGCCTCCGTCCCCCAGCAGGACCTCACTCCGGCGCTCTATCAGATCTATTTCCGCTTCCTCGAAACCCTGGACGAATACTTCGACTACGCCCCGGCCGACGTCCCGCCCCAGGGCCGCTGGCGCATCTACGGCATCGGCCTTCCAGACCGGGCGCTGCGCCTCTTCTACCACGACAACGCCGCGCGCCTGCTCGGTCTGCCCCTTCTTTAGAGCGGCCGCCAAGATTGTAACCGGCCATTGCCGCGGCTTTCGCGTAATATATAGATTTGCGGCCGACAGCGACGGTTGTGGTGCCCACTCTGGCGGGCGATGTCCGCCTGCTGGATACGCTTCGCTCGCTCAGAGAGCAGCGCTACGATTCTCTGACAATCGTCGTTGTCGACAACAGCGGGTGCGGCCGGGCCCGCCGCCTGGGCGTGGATCCTGCGGTCTGCCGCCTCATTGAAAACGAGGCCAATGTCGGATTCGGCGCAGCCGTCAACCAGGGCTTCCGGCTGGCGCCGGCCAGCTATCTGGGTACGCTGAACGACGATGCGGTGGCCCATCCGGCGTGGCTCGAAAGGCTGGTTGGTGAGCTGGAACACCGGCCCGACGCCGGCATGGCTGCGTCGCGGATTGTGCTGCGCGGTGGGGGCCTGGACTCAGCCGGGCTGGTGATGGCGCGTGACGGCAGTTCGAAGCAGCGCGGCCACAGAGAGGATCCGGCCGCTTGGGCCGAGCCCGGCGACGCGCTGGCTCCGAGTGGCTGCGCGGCGCTCTACCGTGGCGCGATGCTCAAAGATATCGGGTTGTTCGACGAGGAGTTCTTCTTGTATTGCGAGGACACCGATCTGGGGCTGCGCGGCCAATGGGCCGGCTGGAGTTGCCGCTATGTGCCGGGCGCCATGGTGGAACACCATTACTCGGCCAGCGCCGGCCGCGCCTCGGCCACCAAGGCCTATCTCGTCGAACGCAACCGGCTGCGGCTGGCCGTGCGTACACTGCCGGCCGGCTGGCTGGCCGCCAGTCCGCTGTTCGCCGTGGCGCGCTATTTCTGGCATGCCGCGCTGATGGCGGATGGACGCGGCAAGGCAGCCGACTTCCGGCGGGACGGCGGCGCGGCCTGGCGTTTGCCCTGGATGGTTTTGAAGGCGCATCTGGCATTGATCCACGACCTGCCCCGGCTGATGAATCAGCGCCACATCATCGCCCGCACCCGCCGCCGCACAGCGGGTGAATTCAAGCGTCTGCTCAGGCAGCACGCCATCCCGGTGCGGCAGGTAGCGGCGCAATGACCAGGCCCGACACGCTTCTCTTGATTCCGGCCTTCAATGAAGAGGGCGCCATCGGCGCCGTCGTGCGCGAGGCGCGGGACCTTTATCCAGATCTACCCATTCTGGTGGTGGACGACTGTTCCCGCGACGGCACCATCAACCGCGCCCGTCAGGCTGGCGCGCACGTACTGGCACTGCCCTGCCACTTGGGCTTGGGCGGCTGCGTGCAAGCTGGCTACAAGCTGGCCTATGAGCTCGGCTATTGGAATGTGGTGCGCATCGACGGCGATGGCCAGCACGACCCGCGCGACATTGCGCGGCTTCTCGAAAGACTGAACTCCAGCGGCTGCGAGATGGTCATCGGTGTTCGCGCCGCCTCCACCGGCGGCCTGACTACCAGTTGGGTCCGCCGTATGGGCATCCATTTTTTCCGCCTGGTGCTGCGGCCCATCCTCGGCCGCACCGTGACCGATCCGACATCCGGCTTCGTGGCGGTGAACGGGCGCGCGCTGGCCGTCTTTGCCGGGAGTTTCCCGCTCGAATACCCCGAGATTGAGACCTTGGTCGTGCTGCAGCGCCGCCAGTTCCGCTTCGAAGAGGTGCCCTGCCGGATGCGCCAGCGTCTGGCCGGGCGCAGCTCGATCACCGCGCTGCGATCGGTCTATTACGTGATTCACGTCCTGCTGGGCGTGTTCGTCAACATACTGCGCTTCGACGGCCGCGCGCGCCGGCCGGCGTCGGGAGGTTAGCCCATGGGGAGACTATTGGACGTCTTTGCCGTACTCAGCCTGGGCCTGCTATTGGTGGTGTTCCGGGCGCTGCGGCGCGAACACATCCGCGTGGAACACTCGGTAAGCTGGCTGGCGGCCGGCGCAACGCTGTTCATTCTTTCGCTCAACCATGTACTGCTGGACCGCCTCGCTCTCTGGTTGGGCTTGCAGGATGCGGCGTTGGCGCTGGTGCTGATCATCCTGATGGTCTTCCTGGGTGTCAGCTACCGCTACTCCCGCGTTGTGTCGGAATTGAAGGATATGAACATTACGCTCACGCAGCGCGTGGCGATTCTTGAATACCGTTTGCACAAGATCGATGAAGAAAGATAAGCGACCCGTTGAAGCCGCTGCGCGACCCGCGGCAGCCATCCCCGCAACCGGCGCGCCCTGGTGGGTAGCACTGGTGCTGGCCTGCGCCGCCGTGGTGGCCTACATACCCGCGCTGGGCGGACCTTTTCTATTTGACGACATGAGCCTGCCGATGCTCGGCTCGAACGCCGCCGACTCCTGGTTCAGCTTCGTGCAGCGCGGCGTGCGCGCGGTGACCAACCTGAGTTTCGTGGCCGACCGCACATTGTGGGGCTTGAACACGGGCCCCTATCACGTTGAGAATCTGCTGCTCCACCTCGTGAACGCGTGGCTGGCGTTCCTGATTCTGCGGCGGTTGCTGACGCGCGCCGGCCGCGCCGCCACAGCGGCGAGTTGGGGCGCGGCGCTCGGTAGCGCGCTATTCCTGCTGCATCCGCTACAGACGGAGGCAGTCAGCTACATCGCCAGCCGTAGCGAGGTGCTGTGCGCGTTCTTCAGTTACCTGGCGCTTCTGCTGGCCATTTCGCGCCCCGGAGCGCTGGGCGTCGTGCGTTCGGCCGGTGTGCTGTTGCTGCTGGCGCTGGGCGTAGCCGCCAAAGAGCCGGCCGTGGCGATGGCTGCCGTGCTAATTCTGACTGACGTCTGGTTTGGCGAACAGCCCGATTGGGCAGCCCCATTGAAGCGCTGGATGCTCTATGCGCCTATGCTCCTGGGCGGTCTGGCCGGTGGCTGGACCATTTATCACATCGTGGCGCGCGAGGGTTCAGCCGGCAAAACGGCGGGTATCGCGCCAATCGATTACCTGCTGACACAGGGCAAGGTCGTGTGGCTCTATCTGCGTCTGATGCTGCTGCCCGTGGGGCAGAACATCGACCACGCCTTCCCCGCCACCCGCATGCCGGGCGACGCGCTGGCCTGGCTGGGCCTGGCCGGCATCCTGGCGCTTGCCGTCGCGGCGTGGGCGCTGCGCCGGCGCTACCCGGTGGCCTCACTCGGGCTGCTGATGTTCCTGTTGCTGCTGGCTCCGACTTCATCCATCCTCCCCATCGCCGACACGATGGTGGAGCGCCGCGTCTATCTCGGCTCGCTCGGCCTCGCCGCCATCGCCGCCGAGTTTGTCGCGCGCATCGAATCCCGCCGCGCCGTGCGGCTGTTGTTGGCTGGGCTGGCTGTGGTACTGGCGGGCTGGACCTGGCAGCACAACGCGCTGTATGCCAGCAGCGAAGCGATGTGGCAATCAGCAGTGAACGCCAATCCTTCCAATTCGCGGGCGCACTTCCAATTGGCCGACGCCTACTTCCGGGAGGGGCGCTGCGCCGAGGCCCTGCCCCACTTCAACGCGGTCGCGCAGCTTGAAAAGCCGGACTACCGGCTGCTGGTGAACTGGTCGCAGGCGCTCGACTGCGCGGGCGATTCGGGCGCCGCGGTGGAGAAGCTGCGTGCGGCCACCCGGCTCGAACGCAATCACGCCGCCTGGAGCGCGCTGGGCATGGTGCTGGCCAAACGCGGGGATCTGCCCGGCGCCCTGAAGGCGCTGGAGCAGGCGCTCGAATTGCAGCCCGGCGACGAGGCCACGCTGGTCTACCGCGGCAATGTTTATCTGTTGATGAACGACGCCGCGCGCGCGCTGGCCGACTATCAAGCGGCGCTCAAGATCAATCCGGAAGACCAGGCGGCGTTGCAGGGCCGGATGTCGGCCGAACGCGCGCTGTCCGGAGCTCAATAGGAACATGCGCATCGGGCTGAACGCGCTCTACATCATCCCGGGCGGGGTCGGCGGTACCGAAATTTACCTGCGCGAACTCGTGCGCGAGCTGGATGGGCTCGGAACAGAACACGAGTTTGTTGTTTTTACCAACCGCGAGACCGGCCCCATCGGTACGCACCCCGCCGTTCTGCCGGTGAGCGGCGCGTTTCGTCCCGGGCGCCTGCTCTACGAGCAGTTTGCGCTGCCCCGCGCCCTGCGGCGCGAGCGCATCGATATCCTCCTGAACCCTGGCTTCACCGCGCCCGGCTGGCCCGGCATCCCGCAGGTCACCGTCTTTCACGACCTCCAGTACAAGCGCCATCCCGAATACTTCCGCCGCCTGGACCTGCCCGCCTGGGAGTTCTTCATGTGGCTGGCCGTCAAGCGTTCGACGGCGATGATCACCTCCAGCGAAGCCACGCGCGACGACCTGCTGCGCTACTACGGCCGCTCTTCCACGGTGGTTCATCTCGGTGTCGAGCCGCGCTTCTTCACGCTCGCCCCGCGCCACGAGGACGGCGGCTACATCTTCTATCCCTCCACCACGCACCCGCACAAGAACCACGACCGGCTCCTGAAGAACTTCGCCGCGCTGCGCCGCCGCCATGCGGAAGCGCGCCTGGTGCTCACCGGTGTGCGCGGTTTTGTCTCGCAGCGCGTCGAGGCGCTGATTGCGGAGTTGGGCATCACCGGTGCGGTCGAACTCAAGGGCTGGGTGGAGCGCGAGGAGCTGTACGAGCTGTACCGCCGCGCGCGCGGCTTCATCTATCCGTCGCGCTTCGAAGGTTTCGGCATTCCGGTGGTGGAAGCCATGGCCGCCGGGCTGCCGGTAGCCTGTTCCAGTATCGAGCCGTTGCGCTCCATTGCTGGCGGCTGCGCTCTGCTGTTCGATCCGGATGATGACGGTCAAATGCTCGATGCGCTCGAACACCTCTGGCGCGGAGAAGCGCCCTCCGGCGGCATCGACCGCGCCCGTCAATTCACATGGCGCCACACAGCCGTCAAAACGCTGGCCGTGCTGGAACAGGTCGCGCGCCGCTAGGCCCGCCGCGCCCACCACGCCGCCAGCCCCATCGCCACCGCCAAATCGTCGCGCCGCGCTCCGGAGCGGTCGCGCATCGCCACCAGTTCTTTAGTCAGGTTCTCGCGCTCGTGCATCGATCCGGCCAACCTCAGCTTGCCGCTTTCCACCAGCAGCCGCAGCGCCGTAATCAGGTCGCGCCGCGGCACTAGGTAGCCGCCTGAAATCGTGTCGCTGTGCGCCTGCCCGCTCGCCGTAATTGTGATCGGAACAATCCGCGCCCCGCACGGCTCGCGTTTCAGCAGCTCCACCACCGGCGCGCCCACACCGCTCGCATCTACCACAATTGTCCTCAGCGGCTCGCCCACGCCCGGTGCCTGGTAGTCGCGCGCCAGCCTCGTCACGCGCTCCACCACGCCCAGATACGGCGTGCCCAGTGCCAACCGCTCCGCGTGCCGCAGCACGAACTCCACCTTCCACTTCGACCGCCAGTTCACCGCGTCAAACTCGCCTGTCTTCACCGTCAGCCGCTCCAGCACCACCACCGCCGTCGGGTCGCGCCGCCGTCCCAGATCCAGCCCGATGTAGACCCGCGCCCGTTCCGGCCCTATCGCTTCCATAACGCTCGTCCTCCGTTTAATGCCTCCACGCTGTCATCGAACAGCGCTTCAATCTGTTCGCGCGTCAATATCTGCCCGTCGTCGCTAGTGAACTCACACAGGTATTCGCGGCGGAACCTCTCCTCGCCTAGCGTCTCGCGCTGGCCCGCCAGAAACCGTTCACTAATCCGCGCGCACCGCGTCGCCGGCACGTGCACCCGCTTCCATTCCTCGCCCTCGCCGTGCCAGATCGAATAGAAAAGGCCCTCCTGCCGGCCGGGCGTGGACATCAGCCATAGCCCTCCATCCGTCGTTGCCAGTGTCGGCAGCAACGCCTCGTACAGCTCATCCGGCACAAACGCCGCCTCGTCCACCACCAGCAGGTCCACCGCCGAAGGGCCGCGCACGTGGTCCGGCGCCGCCGGTAGCGCCAGCATCCGCGAGCCGTTTTCGAGCACCACCGATTGTGTGTAGACGGACTCGCGTCCCAGCCGCCCGCCCAGCTTCAGCGCGAACGTGCGCGCCTTCTTGAGCCACTCCGCCGCCTGCCGCAGTGTCGGCGCCGTGGCGACAATCGTCGAGCCCGGCCGGTGAGCCGCCAGATGCAGCGCTTTGAGCGCGGTCACCGTGGACTTGCCCCATTGCCGGCAACAGCACAGCGCCAGCCGGTGCCCGTCGGCTCCGAGCAGTTCCGCCTGCGCCTCATCCGGTTCAAACCCCAGCCGCTCACGCGCCCAATCCGCCACAGGTGGTGTGGACGGTCTTTGCCTGTGGCGCTGCGCCGTCTCCGTTCGCCGCCACTCAAAGCGCATGGTCTCTAGTCCGCGTCCGGCCGCTTGAGTCTCGGCTCGTCCTGGCGCGGACCGCCGTCGGGGTACTTCCACACCTTCCGCGCCGGATCGAGCATTCTGAGCGCCTTTTCCCGGGCCATCGACAACCGCAGAGCCTGTTGCGACACCTGTTCCGCCAAGCCGGACCGCGCGCACTGCGACACCGCCGCCCGCGTCATGTCATCCAGCGCGCTCCGCTCGCAGCCGAGCTCATCCAGCCGCGGTTGCAGGTATTCCATCTCCTGTTCGAGCGACCGTGTTTCAATCGCCCTGGCCCGCCGCAGCCGCCATTCCAGGTCGGCCAGCTCGTGCACCGCGTTCAACTCCATTTCGTTCCGCGGGATGTAAATTCCCTGGTAGGCTTTGAGCAGCTCGTCGAACGCCCGCTCATCTTCTCCGCGCATCACGGCTGTCTCAATGCCGTAGCGCTCGTCGTCTTTGAGATCCCGGCTCATCGTGAGCAATCATCGCCGCCCTCGTTCACAATTCCGGCGCCTTTTTGCCCTAACTCACTGACCCGCCATCAAAAAATAATCGCCAAAGTCCCGTCACCGCCCCGCCACATACACAGCCATCGCCTCGCCCTGCTCATCCAAAACGTAGTGCACGGCATTGGCCAGCCCTCGCTCGGTTTCGAGCCGCCGCCAATAACCGCTCCCGGCCCAGATTCGTTGTTGGATGCCCACCCGTCCTTTTGCTCTCAGCATCTGGCTGGCTGCCACCTTGAAGCGGTGGATCATCTGCTCTGGCGTTGCGTTTCCTCCGGCCACCACATGGACGTGCGTGCTCCGCACGTGTGCCGCCACCAGTTCCCAGTTCTGTGCCGCGCAGACGTGCCGGATCGCTTCAAGTACCGTGAACCGTTGATCCTCGTTCAGCATAAGCGCCGCCGCCGTCATCTGCCTGCGCCGCCACTCGGTCAGTCTGTCGCCGTCGGCTTTGTACGTCCCATACGTGTGATACGTCAGAAACCACCGCACACCGGGTTAGTCCTGTGCTGCCGTCTTTTTCTCACGCCTTCTTTGTCACGGACTTCACCAAAGGTCGGGACAAAACCGCGCGTGTTGCGCAATATTCGCTATCCCAGCCCCGGCT
>CAYZIX010000158.1:0-11328 GCA_964478395.1 uncultured Candidatus Solibacter sp. | reverse complement strand
GGTCCAACCGTGATATCGGCCGCTCCGCCTGTTGTTTTCACCACTACAGCGCCGGGCTCGGCATCTCCACGCAGGCCGGCGTCCACCAGCATGGTCTCGATCTGCGCCGCGCGGCACACTGCGTTCACAGCCATGCCGCCACGCAGGAACTGGCGCACGCGGCGGCGCGTGTCGTCAGCCGCTTCGCGCACCACACCACGTTCGGCAATGCCGTGATCGGCGGCGAAGACAATCAGTCCGCGGCGCGCCGCCACCGGCGTGTCCGTGCGTTTGATCAGGCCGTAGTGCACGACCAGATCTTCCAACCGGCCCAGGCTGCCGGGCGGCTTGGGCAGGTGCTGCCAGCGGCGCACGATGGCCGTAGCCAGACGCGTGTCCAGCAAGGGCGAGATGAGCGGGAAAATGGTTGTAACGGAAGGTGAAATCATCGGATACGGTTGGGCGCGCCAAACACCATCCAATACAGGCGGTCCGCGGCCTCAGCCATGCGCCGGTTGATCAGGCCGGCCAAGCGGCGGAAAGCGCGCGAGCCGTCCTCGTCCACCGGGAAACCGAAGTCGACGTCGCTGGTGACAATCACGATTTCGCCGGGGCCATGCGCAGCCAGTTCAATGATCTGTGCCGCCTCGGCTTCGACCTCCGGATCCTGGCGGCCAGCCATGACGAGGTTCGACACCCAGGTGGTGAGGTCGTCGACAACAATCGAGTCGTAACGCTCGATCAGCACGCTGAGACAATCAGCCAGCGCGATGGGCTCTTCCAGGGTGGCGAAGGAGGCGCTGCGCTCCGTGCGGGCCTGAGCGATCTTCTGCACGCTCTCTTCATCATCCGGGCGCAACGTCGCGACAAAGCCCAAGCGCGGTCCGTGAGCGCTAGCCAGGGCCAAAGCGTAGCGGCTTTTGCCGCAGCGGCGTCCGCCTCCGACGACTGTTAAAGCCATAGGCTCTTTCTCCGGCCCCGCAGCATGGCGATAAAGCAAGGCCCCCCGGCCAGAGCAGTGACCACGCTGACGGGAATCTCCACCGTGAATATGCTCCGGGCCACAGTATCGCAAATCGCCAGAAACGCCGCACCTGCCAGAAACGACACCGGCATCAGCAGGCGATGATCCGCGCCCAGCTTCAACCGCAAGGCGTGTGGCACCACCAGACCGACAAAACCGATGGGCCCGGTAACGGCCGTAACCGCTGCCGTCAGCACAGAGCCTGCAACATAGCCCACAATGAGCAACCGTTGCGGCGAAACGCCGCGCGCGGCGGCCCAATCCTCACCCACCGAAACCAGATTCCACTGCCGCGCGAACACGCACACGACGAAAGAAACGGGCAGCACCACGGCGGCCAGCGCCGCCAACGTGCCGGCATCGACCGGATCGATATTGCCCATCAGCCAGTGCACGATGGCGAACGACTGGCCGACACTGGCCAGATTGTGCAGCAACATGATCAGCGACGTCACCACGCTGTTCACCGTAACCCCGGCCAACAGCAGCGTAAATGACGATACGCGCCGGCCCTCGGCCGCCACGGCCAGCACAATCACCAGTACGGCCGCGGCTCCGCCCAGCGCCGCCACCCACAGCGCGGGCAGCCCAGCCGTGGTGTGCAATCCCAGGCAGATAGCCGCCACCGCGCCCAGCGACGCGCCGCTGGAAACGCCGAGCGTATATGGCGTGGCCAGCGGATCGCGCAGCAACGCCTGGAACAGCACGCCCGCAATGGCCAACGCGCCGCCGGCCAGCAGCGCCAGCAGCGTGCGCGGCCAACGTACGCCGAAAAACATCTGCGCGTCGGGCCAGACGCCGTGGAACGCCTTCCAAAGATTGATGGACGCCGGGCCGATCAACGGCGTCACCAGCGCCACAATGGCCGTCAACACCGCAGCCGCCACCAGCAGGCGGACGGCGCGGGCGCGTGTGAGCGGCTTAATCTCCATACGCGATCCACGACTTTCCGCCGCCGCGTGCAAGCCATTCCGACTCGACGCCAAATACATCGCGGATGCGCGCGCTCGACAGCGCATCGCACGGGCCGGCATCAGCCACGACGGAGCCTTTACGCAGCAGCACAACGCGGTCCGAGTAGCTGGCCGCGAGATTCAGGTCGTGCGTCACGGCGATGATCAGCAGACCCTGCTCGCGCGCCAGGCGCCGCAGCAGTTCGTAAATCGCGATTTGATGACGGAGGTCGAGGAACGTCGTCGGTTCGTCCAGCAGCAGAGCGCGCGGCTCCTGCGCCAGCGCCGAAGCCACCACGACGCGCTGCCGCTCACCACCGCTCAATGAGCGGAAGTCGCGCGAGGCGAAGGCCGCGGTATCGGTCAACTGCATGGCGCGGCGCACGGCCGCCCAATCCTCATCGCTCTCAAACAGCCCACCCGCGTAAGGCGTGCGGCCCATCAGCACCACCTGTTCAGCGGTGAAGGCAAAATCCATCTTCAGCGATTGCGGCACGATGGCCACCAGGCGCGCAAACTCGCGGCGCGGCCAGTCGCCGACAGAGCGGCCATTCAGGCGGCAAAGGCCGTCAAAGCCGCGCCGCAGCCCGGCCATGATGCTGATGAGCGTGCTTTTGCCGGCGCCGTTGGGCCCGGCCAGCGCGATCATCGAGGGCTGATCGAAACGCAGCGTAACGTCGTGGAGCACGCGCGACTCGCCATAGCTTAAGCCGACGCCCTCCAGTTCGAACGCAACGTTCACAGCGAGCCCCCCAGCAGCTTAAACATCAGCCGCGCCGCCTCTCCCACGCGCGGTCCGGGCAGGATGAAGGCGTCGCTGCCGATCTGGCGCACACCGCCGTGTGCAACGGCGCGCAAACGCGGATAGGCCGTCCACAGCGCGCGCACACGCGCTTCGGGCTCCATCGGGCGGCCGAGCTGGTGCGCAAAGTCGCCCATGTCGAGGATGTAGTCCGGATCGGAGGCGAGCACCTGTTCGAGCGAGACACGCGGATACTGAATGGGCGAATCCTTCAACACGTTCACACCGCCGGCCATCCGGATCAGCTCATCGATAAAAGTACCCGGGCCCGCACCGACCATGCCTTGCAGCGTGCCCGGCGAGCGGCCGACAAGAAACAGCACGCGCACCGGACGCCGCTTGGCCGCGGCCCGCCGCACCGCGTCCAGTTCGCCGCGCAGCCGCGCCTGCAAACGCGCGGCCGCGGCCTGGGTTCCGGTGTAGCGGCCGATGGCGCCGATTGAGCTGAGCACATCGGAAATGGAGTCCTGGTTGATGTCTTCAGCCCGCATGCCCAGCTGGCGCAGCCGCCCGGACACCTGCACGGGATTCTTGATCACCAGCACCAAGTCCGGCCGGGTGGCCAGAATGCGCTCAAAATCGGGTTCGAGAAATGTGCCGATGCGCGGCTTTGAGCGGGCCTCGGGAGGATTGCGGCAGAAATCCGTCACACCCACCACGCGGTTGCCCAGGCCAAGCGCGAACAAAGTCTCCGTGATGGAAGGAGCCGTCGAGACAATCCGTGATGGGGGCGCCGCCACAACCGTAGCGGCCGAAAGAGCCAGCAGACTGATCAGCCTTCGCAAAACAACTCCGTCGCGGCGGCCACCAGCCGCTCGTTCTCAGGCCGCGTGCGCACAGCAAAGCGGATGGCTTCGCCCACGACGCCGGGCAGCCCTGTGCAGTTGCGCAGGATGATCTTACGGTCCAGGAACCAGGCGCAGATTTCGGCCGCCGGCCGCTCAACGCCCGCGAACAGGAAGTTGGCCTCACCCGGCAGGACGTTCAGCCCAGGCAGCGGAGAAAGCTGTTCCAGCAACCAGCCGCGCTCCTCCTCCACCAGCGCCCGCGTGCGTTCGGCGTGTCCGGTGTCGGCCAGCGCCGCCAGCGCGGCGGCCTCGGCCAGCACACCCACGTCCCACGGAGCACGGCGCCGCCGGAGCCGCGCCATCCACTCCGGCGAACCCACCAGCGCGCCCACACGTAGTCCGGGCAGCGCCTGGAACTTCGACAGCGAGCGCAACACCAGCAGATTCGGATGACGCGCAGTCCAGGTGACGGTGGATTCCAGCCGCGTGAAGTCGATAAAACTCTCGTCGATCAGCACCGGCCCTTCGCGGCCCGCCACCGTGCGCCGCAGCGTCTCTTCCGGAATGGCCTCGCCGGTCGGATTGGCCGGCTGGCTGAGCACCAGCAACCCGCGCTGCGGCCAGCTCTCCGGCTGCGTGAGCTCCAGTTTCAGGGCATGCGGGAAGGCACGGTAGAACTCGCTCCAGACGGGCGTGGCCAGCGCGGCCGGCCCGTTCCAGCCGACGCGCGCCACAAAGTGCATCAGAGCCGAAGCTCCGGCCCCGGCCAATACCTGCCCGGGCTCCACATTCCAGTGCGCGGCCAGCGCCTGCTCTAAACGAGCCGGCTCCTCGCCGGGGTAGTAAGCAATACGATCCAGCGCCGCCTCAATGGCGGGCCGGACGGCCGGAGATGGGCCAAGCGGATTAATACTGGCGCTGAGGTCGAGCACCTCCTGCCACTGCCATCCGCGTTCGTCGGCGATGGCGAAAAGATTTCCGCCGTGGGTAATGGTCAATCCAGATCCTCCGCGACAAGCCACGCCGCTCCGCCGGCCGGGGAAACTCCCCGCGGCGCAGAGGCGCGGGCTCAAACGGTTTGAGACGGCCGGGCCGTGCCGCCAGAGGCATGGCCCTGTCTCTACTCTACTACTGGCACGCCTAAAGAACCGCGCACCCACTGATCCAGGCCTGGCCAAGTGGCGAACCAGTCGGCCAACTCATCCAAAGTCTCCTCAGCCGGCAGCGGCGCATTCAGCCGGTGGCCGATCAGGCGCGACGCCACACGATAGTTGGCCAACTCGCCGGCCTCCATCCGTTCGGCGCCATACGGCTGCCAGGAACAGGACACCAGCCGTGCTCCAGCCTCGCGCTGCTCCTTCAGCCACTCCGCCAGCCCGGTCTCTTCCAGCCATTCAAGATCGTACGCTTCGTTCGCCGTGGCTGGCACGAATAGCAGTCCAAAGCGGCCTACGCCCGGCAAGGTGAGCCACTCAGATCCGCCAAACAACCGGAAATCGGCAAAATTCGCGATGTGCGGCAGCGACGCAATGCCGACGCGCGGTCCCAGCCCAAAACGCCAGTCCGGCAGCGCAGCCACGTCCGGATCACAAGGCGGCGTCAGGTCCTGGCCGAACACCGGCAGGCAGCCGAAGCCGTCCACCGCAATGCCTTCCGGCGTAAGCCGCAGCGCCAGCGCCTGAAGCCCGGCGGGAACTTCCGGCGCCTCCACCACCACCACGTCATGGTCCCTACGCAGACCTTCCAGCTTGTCCCAGCCACCGGCATACTCGGGACCAGGAGCCAGACCGCAGGCTTCGGCCAGTAGCGCCGCGGCGCGTGGCACCGTCCCGCCGGGTGGGCAGACATAGAGTTCGCCGCTCTGGCTGGAGACGTGCAGGGGCGCTACGGTCAGCCCACTGCGCGTCAGCCAGCGGGCCATTCCGGACGCAAAATGAGTTTTACCGGCGCGGGGCTCCCGGCTAGTGATTACGACAACCGTTGCAGGCATTGGGGTTAATTGGCGCGAGTCTGTGCCGGACCACAAGGCGGCCCAAGCCTCACTACCGCGTCTGGTTTCAGTCTACCCAATAGCAGGCCGCCGCGGCCGGACTAAGCGGGATCGCAGCCCTTGATGCTGGCTGCATTCTCTGCCGCCGACGCCTGGGCCCGCTCCGCCAGGAAGGCACGCATGTCTTCCTCGCCACGCAGCAAATCGCGAAGCGTCGTCTTGCTCAGGAAACCGTCCAGGCACTTCTGCACAGTGCCCCACAGCAGCCGCAGCGAACAGTTGCCGTTATGGGCGCACGTACGCTCCAAGCCCGAATGACGGTCACAAAAGTGCGGATTGAAAAAATTGCCGCCAAGCAACGATAAGATTTCGGCCACCGACACCTGGTCCGCCGTCTTCGACAACGTATAACCGCCGGCTTGCCCTCTCACACTCGCCACCAAGCCACCTAAGCGCAATATTCTCATCAACTTGGCGACGTTCGGGACCGATAGCCCTTCAGCCCGGCTGATCTCAGGGATACTGTGGCTTTTCGTCTCCCCCTGCCGGGCCATATACAACAGGCATCGCAACCCGTACTCTTCCTGGGCGCTGAGCTTCATGACAACATTGTATAGCCAGACTGTTGGATTTTGAGACAAAAAGATTGAAAAATATGGTTAAGCCATCTCCCGCCGGCTAACGCTAGGAATTAATAGAGAAACCCCTCCCCAGGACGATTCTGTTACTTTGGAAGTTACCGTTGGGAGAAAGACTATGGCATATCAAGTCCAGCCAGTACGAGAGTTTCTTGTCAGTCCGGCGCTTCCGCCGGCGATATCCCGGCTGGGGGAGTTGGCGCACAACCTGATGTGGAGCTGGGATCATGTGACGCGGCCGGTCTTCCGGCGCCTGGATCCCCGCCTGTGGCGTGAGTGTCAGCGCAATCCGGTAGCCATGCTCGGTCAGATCCCGCCGGAGACGCTGGAAAAGGCCGCCTCCGATCCGCGTTACATCGCCCTCTACCAGACCGCGTGCCGGCGCTATGACGCCTACATGGGTGAGCCGTCGGAAACTGGACGCGACACCATGAAGGTCGCCTACTTTTCGATGGAATACGGCCTGATGGAGTCGCTCACCATTTACTCCGGCGGCCTCGGCATCCTCTCCGGCGACCACATGAAAGCGGCCAGCGACGCCCATCTGAACCTGGTGGGTATAGGCTTGCTCTACCAGAAGGGGTATTTCCAGCAGTACCTCAGCCCTGACGCCTGGCAGGTGGAAAAGTACTCGGTGAACGACTTCTACGCCTGGCCGGTGCAGCCGGCGCTGGACGCGGCGGGCAACGAGTTACGGATTGAACTGGTGATGCCGAACGGCTCCTGCCAAGTCAAGGTGTGGCGGATGAAGATCGGCCGTGTCGACCTGCTGCTGTTGGACACCAACATTCCGGAGAACGCGAACTCCCCTTACCGGGACATCACAGACCAGCTCTACGGCGGCGACACGACAACGCGCATCCAGCAGGAGATTGTGTTGGGCGTGGGCGGCATGCGCGCGCTGAAGGCGCTCGGGCTGGAGCCGACTGTATTCCACATGAACGAAGGCCACTCGGCGTTTCTGGCGCTGGAGCGGATCCGCCTGCTGATGCAGGACCACAAGTTGAGCTGGGAAGAGGCTCTGGAGGCGGCGCGCACAAACAATGTCTTCACGACACACACGCCGGTGCCGGCAGGCATCGACATGTTCGACCGCGGGCTGGTGAACCAGTATTTGCACGACTATTGTGAACGCCACGGCGTGCCGTTCGACAAGTTTCTGGCGCTCGGCCAGGGCGGGACGGATCAGCAGGGCGACCGGTTCTCGATGGCCGTGCTGGCGTTGAAGGCCTCGGCCTACCGCAACGCCGTCAGCCGCCTGCACGCCGAAGTGAGCCAGGAGATGTTCACCAAGCTCTGGCCCGACCTGCCGGTGCACGAGGTGCCGATCACACCGATTACCAACGGCGTGCATCTTCCCACGTGGATCAACTACGACCTGGCGCAGCTCTACGACGGTTACCTGGCGCCGGACTGGCGCGACCGTTACGCCGATCCGGCCATCTGGAGCCAGATCCCCGACATTCCGAACGGTGAACTGTGGGAAGTGCACCGGCGGCGCAAGCGCCGGTTGGTGAACTTCGTGCGCGAACGGCTGTTGGGCCGCGCCATTGAACGCCGTGCTCCGTCGGCTGAGCAGCGCCGCGTTTCCGAGATTTTCGATCCGGAAGTGTTCACCATCGGCTTTTCGCGGCGCTTTGCCACATACAAGCGCGCCACGCTGATCTTCCGTGACAAGGAGCGCCTGAAGAAGATCCTCACGCATCCGCAGATGCCGGTGCAGCTGATTGTGGCCGGCAAAGCGCACCCGATGGACAACCCCGGCAAGCAACTGATCCGCGAAATCGTGCTGCTCAGCCGCGACCCGGAGTTTTCCAAGCACATCGTCTTCGTCGAAGACTATGACATTGAACTGGGCCGCGAGCTGGTGCAGGGCGTCGATCTGTGGCTGAACAATCCGCGCCGCGGCGAAGAGGCCTGCGGCACCAGCGGCATGAAGGCCGCCTTGAACGGCACGTTGAATCTATCGATTCTCGACGGCTGGTTTGACGAAGCCTATGAAGTGAGCGGCGGCTGGGCCATCGGCGACCGCGACAACTACTCGCCCGAGCTGGACGACGTGCATGCGTCGTCGATTTACTCGCTGCTTGAGAACGAAATTCTGCCGATGTACTACCGCGGCCGCGAGGAAGGCGTACCACAGGCGTGGACGCAACGCGTCAAGCAGTCGCTGATGAATCTCAGCCCGATGTTCAACTGCCAACGCATGATCCACGAGTACACGACGCGGCTGTACGAATCGGCGCACGCGGCGCACCTGAAGGTGCGAGCCGACGACTACCAGTTCGCGCGTGAAAAAGCCGCCTGGACAGCGCGCGTGGATCACGTCTGGCATGACGTGCAGATCAGCGACCTCGGCGAAGGGCCGGGCCGTTCAGTGCTCACGGGCACGCCCATCCGCCTGCGCGCGGCCGTCGATCTGGCCGGGTTGACGCCGTCGGATGTGCGCGTGGAAGCCGTGGTGGGCCACGTCAGCCACGAGGGCAAGCTGGAAGACACTTCCGTCGTTACTTTGCCAAGCCTGGGCGAGCAGGGCAGCCACACTGTCTTCGGCCGCGACTACGTGCCGCATCAGACTGGGCGGCTCGGCTATACGCTGCGCATCAGTCCGAATCATTGCGACGACCCGCTGACGCGGCCGTGCCTGTCGCCGGTGAAGTGGGCCCAGAGCTGACAACAGTGCTGGATTCCGTGCCGGTTCCGTGCTAAGAATATGGTGTGCCGGGTGAGTGGCCGGTCCGGGAGAGCCGCTAGACGTTCCCCCAGGCCGGATCGAAACCGGCCCACGCCAGACGCAATTGCCTGTTTCCCGTCCGGGAGTCGTACTGCGGAAACCCTCCAGGACTGATGCCATCGCGGCACGGGCTTGTCGCGCCTGTTGACGAACCGGAACGAATTAGGGCGAAGGAGTGCATCCACATGGACGGCGACCGGAAGTACAGGCAACGCGGCTACATGGATAGCGAAGGTGAATCCGGCGGCCCGCCGCGCGATCGCGACGACCGTCAGAAACCGCGCGGGCCACGTCCACCTATCGACATCACAGGTCCGCGCCTGCCGCGCATGGTGGAGACGGTGACGGCCTCGCGCTGCTACAACTGCGCCACGCCGCTGCCGCCGGGTATGGATTTCTCGGGCACCTGCCCCAAGTGCAACGTCGCGTTGCATTGCTGCAAGCAGTGCAGCTACTTCGAGCCATCGACGCGCTTCCAATGCATGAAGGCCATTCCCGCGCGCCTTCCCTACAAGGATCAGGCCAACGAGTGCACTTTTTTCCGCGCCCGGGTTACCGTTGCGCGTGATGCCACGCCGATTGCCAACAGCCTGAAGATGAACGCTGAACGGCCCGAGGCGGCTCCGCGTTCGGCCTCGGACGCACGCATCGCTTTTGACAACCTGTTTAAGAAATAGTCCGCTACTCTGGACGTAGAGGTACCTTTCTTACATGGCCGTTGCCGAGCTGGTGGCCCGCCACCGCTTTGAGATCCATCCCTATGAAGCGGTCCCGCCCGCCGCGGGCGAAATTCAGGTGCGTGTCGACGCGGTAGGCGTCTGTGGCAGCGACCTGCACAACTTCTCCGAAGGCCGCATTGGCGACGTCGAGGCGCGCTATCCCATGGTGCTCGGCCACGAGCCCACCGGCACCGTGACGCGTGTCGGCGCCGGCGTCACCGGCTGGGCGCCGGGCGACCGCGCCGCGCTCGAAGCCCCCTTCTACTGCTATCACTGCGAATTTTGTCTCAGCGGCCGCCACAACCTCTGCGAGTCCGTCCGCTTCTTGAGCAACCCGGGCGAGCCCGGCTTCTTCCGCGACCACGTCAACCTGCCGCCGGAGAACCTGCTGCCGCTGCCGGTCAATCTCGACCAGATCGACGCCACGCTGTTTGAGCCGCTCGGCATCGCGCTGCACTCGTTCCGCTTCGGCGATCCGAGGCTGGGCGAAACGGCCGCCGTCCTCGGCGCCGGACCTATCGGGCTGGCCACCATCGGCGCGCTGAAGCTGGCTGGCGCTTCGCGCATTTTCTGTGTCGAGCCGCTGGAGCATCGCCGCCGTATGGCGCTCGCCATGGGCGCCACCGCAGCCATTGATCCGCATTCGGCCGACCCCACCGCCGAAGTGCTTTCCGCCACCGGGCGACGCGGCGTGGACGTGGCCTTCGACTGCGCAGCCAAGGACGATTCCATCAACCAGGCCATTGGCATGGGCGCGCAGGGCGCGCGCATCGTCATCACCGGCCTGCCTAGCGCCGTGCGGCCGGAGCTGGCTTTCCACGTTTTGCGCCGCAAGGAGCAGCAGTTCTTCACCGTGCGCCGCTCCTGCCACAAAAGCGAGTTAGCGCTGCGGCTGCTCAGCGATCACATCGCGCGCTTCGCACCGATGATCACGCACCGCATGAAACTCGACCGCGTACAGCAGGCCTTCGAAACACTGGAAGCTTACTCGGACGGCGTCGGCAAGATCGTGCTGTTGCCGAATTGAGGCCGAACGTGCGGGGTTCTTTCTTTTGGCATTTCTGCAGGCTGGCGCTGCGTGTGGTGCTGGCCGGAGTCTTGGGCGTTGTCGCCCTGATGGCGGTTGTGCGTTATCTCGATCCGCCCACCACCGCGTTGCAGATGCAGCGCCGCGTGGAAAGCTGGCTGGGTGACAAGCCCTACAAGAAACGCCAGCACTTCGTTCCGCTGGCCAACATCTCACTGTCTTTCCAGCACGCCGTCATCTCCGCCGAAGACGGCAATTTCTACCGGCACCACGGCTTCGACTGGGAGCAGATCCGCATCGCCGTCGAGGACGACCTGGACGGCCGGCGCGAACGTGGCGCCTCCACCATCTCGCAACAATTGGTGAAGAACCTGTTTCTAACAACCCATGGCTCTTTTGTTCGTAAGGGGCTGGAGTTCGTGCTAGTGCCCGCGGCCGAGCTGATCCTTGGTAAGCGCCGCATTCTGGAGCTTTACCTGAACGTGATCGAGTGGGGCCCCGGCATCTACGGCGCCGACGCCGCCGCGCAAACCTATTACCACGTGCCGGCCGCACGCATTACGCGCGACCAGGGCGCGCGTCTGGCCGCCATCCTGCCCAGCCCGCGCAAGCGCCATCCCGCGCGCATGGACCGCTATTCCGCCATTATTCTCGGGCGGATGGCTGTCGTTGGC
>CAYZIX010000157.1:0-11342 GCA_964478395.1 uncultured Candidatus Solibacter sp. | reverse complement strand
CAGGTATTTGCCAAAGTGGAATTCACGGCCGCCGGCGTATTCCATCCCCTTCTTGATTTCGCCGCGTTCCGCCATGCTGTGGCACTCCCGGCAGCCGCCCATCGCCACCAGGTAGGAGCCATAGGCGACCGGATTGGAACGGTCCGGCTCCGGCACGGGCTGGTCCAGCGGGCGCGGCGTGAACTTGTTCAGGATGTTCACCGGGAAATCCAGCGTTGTCCGCTCCATCTTCTGGCGGATGGGTGCGAGCGAATTGATGTAGACCACCACCGACTTGGCGTCCTCGTCGCTCATGCGGGCGAACATCTTATACGGCATGAACGCGAACAGGGCGTGGCCGTCGCGGCCGACGCCTTCACGCATGGCGCGCAGCTTTTCACCGTCGGTCCAGGCGCCGATGCCGGTTTCCTGATCGGGCGTGATGTTTGGAGCCACGATGCGGCCGGGAAAGCCGAGTTCCACCGGGAAGGCGAAGCCCGCGCCGGCGCGCGCCGGATCCGGATAGGCATTCCAACGGGAAGCGTCGCGCGGCGTGTGGCAGCCGACGCAATCGCACAGGTTTTCGAACAGATACCGGCCGCGTTCCAGCCGTTGCGGAGTGGCTTCGACGCGCATGTTGAGGGCGGCTCTCTGGGCAGGGCGCTTGAAGACTACATACAGCGCAGCGCCGGCCAAAAGGACCGCGACAGCAAGCAGAATTGTCTTTAGTTTCACCCAAGTTCCCCCACGCGATGGAGTTTCATCATATTCGTGGTGCCGGGACGTCCAATGGGCTGGCCGGCGACGAATACAACGCTGTCGCGTGGTTTGACAAAGCCGCGCTCCAACAAGACGCGGTCCATCAAGGCCATCATTTCGTCTGTGGACGAGGTGTGCGGCGCCACCTCGGGTTGGATGCCAAAGACGACTGAAAGGGCTCGCGCAACTGTGGCGCTGGGCGTGAACACGACAATCGGCACCGGCGGGCGGTAGCGCGCCACCAGGCGTGCGCTGTTGCCGGAGGAGCTGAACACGACAATCACCTGCGCACCGGCCTGACGCGCGGCCTGGTATGCCGCGTCAGCCACGATTTCGGCATGCGTCGCCGAGGCGCGCTGTGGCAATTCCGCAAAACCGCCCTCGCGAAGCGACAGTTCAGCCTGAGCGGCAGTGCGCACCATCATGCCCACCGCCTCGGCCGGGTACTTACCGATGGAAGTCTCGGCCGAGAGCATGACGGCGTCGGTGCCGTCGTAGATGGCATTGGCGATGTCGCTGACCTCAGCGCGCGTCGGCACCGGGTTTTCAATCATCGATTCGAGCATCTGCGTGGCCGTGATGACGAACTTGCCGGCACGGCGCGCCTGCCCGATGAGTGACTTCTGGATAAATGGCACGTTCTCCATCGGGCACTCGACGCCCAGGTCGCCGCGCGCCACCATGATGCCGTCGCTCTCAGCCAGAATGTCCTTGATGTTGTCGACGGCTTCGGGCTTTTCAATCTTGGCGACGATGGGCAGCGTGGCGCCTTTCTCCTCAAGGAACAGGCGCAGGCGCAAGACATCGGAACTGCGGCGGACGAAACTGAGTGCGACAAGATCGATGCCAGCGTCGAGACCGGCCTGAAGGTTTTCCATGTCGAGGCGCGTCAGTGAAGGAGTCGACAATGGAACACCGGGGAGATTGATGCCTTTCTTGTCGCTGACCACGCCGCCGTTAACGACGCGGCAATGGGCCTTCACGCCGTCGGCCGAAAGGACACGGAGCTCAATGGTGCCATCGGCAATCAGCACGCGGTCGCCCGGGCGAACATCACGCGCAAAATCCTGGTAGACCGTGGATGCGGCCGAGGCATCACCCTGGATATCCTCGGTGGTAATGACGAAATCGGCGCCGGCTTCCAGCACGGCTTGACCGCCGGCAAACGTGCCGAGGCGAATCTTGGGGCCCTGCAGGTCCAGCAAAATGCCGATGTTGCGTCCGGATGCGGCAGCCGCCTCACGGACTAGAGCAACGGCGGCGCGGCGCTGCTCATTGGTTCCATGCGACGCGTTCAGACGGAAAACGTTCACGCCGGCTTCGACCAAGGCTCCGATTTGCTCGGCGCCAGCAGTCGCCGGTCCTAGAGTGGCAACGATCTTTGTATTGTTCATACGGAGGGAAGCGCCCCAACTGCGCTAACATGACTAGTTTCATTATGCCCATCTACCAAGCCGTCATACTTGCGCTTGTTCAAGGATTCACCGAGTTTTTACCAATCAGTAGCTCAGCGCACCTGGCGCTGGCGCCCTGGCTGCTGGGATGGCCCGACCAGGGCCTGACTTTCGACATTGCGTTGCATTTCGGCACTCTGCTGGCCGTGCTCATCTATTTTTTCCGCGACTGGGTGCAGATTCTCGGGCAGGGTTTCGGGCTGCGCACGGGCTGGGATCCGGACCTGCGCGAGAATCCGAAGATACTGTGGATGCTGGCCGCCGCGACGGTGCCGGTGGGCATCGCCGGACTGGCGCTGAGGCATCAGGCGGAAACTACGTTCCGGACGCCCTATGTGATTGGCGTAATGCTCATCCTGGTGGGCGTGCTGATGGGCTGGGCCGATCGCACGGCGTGGCTGAAGAAGCGGATTTCGCATGTCGGCTGGCTGGACGCGCTCTCAATCGGCTGCGCACAGGCGTTGTCGGTGGTGCCGGGCACGTCGCGCAGCGGCATTACCATCACGGCCGGCCTTACGCGCGGACTGGACCGCGAGTCGGCGGCGCGCTTCTCATTCCTGCTGTCGACGCCTGCCATCGCGGCGGCGGCGCTCGCGGCTTTCCACGACCTGTACAAGGCCGGCGGTATTCCCGCTGGCGAGCACGCGGTGTTCTACACGGCCATCGTAGTCAGCATGCTGAGCGGCTGTGCGGTGATTGCGCTGTTCCTGCGCTTCTTGCGCCGGGCGACGCTGCGGTTCTTTGTTGCCTATAGGATTATTCTTGGTATACTCATCTTGGCTCTCGCCTTTTTTCGCCGGTAAGGCGGAATGAGGATCAAACTACTCACGCGGTTTCCACGCCTCAGAGAGGTGACGGGAGTAGTGTTGCTCTTCGCCGCTGGCGCCTTCCTCTTCGCCCTGGTCTCCTATCATTCTTCCGATCCCAGCTGGAACAATGCCGCCGGCGCGGTGGCAGCGCGCAACAAGATTGGCACGGCGGGCTCACACGTGGCCGATATGTTCTTCCAGGCCTTTGGCCTGACAGCCTGGCTGGCGCCGTTTCTGGTGGCGCAATTGGGCTGGCGCTGGCTGCGCAACCGGGACGTGACCTCGCCATTCATGCGAGTGCTGGGCTACACGCTGATGCTGGCCTCGCTGGCCGGCGGGCTGGAACTGCTGCACGTGCCCAATCCCTACCAGGAAAGCTTCACAGTGGGCGGTGTGGCAGGCTTTCTACTGGCCACAACGCTGGTGGTGAAGCTGAACACGCTCGGCTCACTGTTGCTACTGAGCCTGGTGCTGCTTGTCTCGCTGTATCTGGTTTCGACCATTTCAGTGGCGCACGCGTCGGACCGGCTGGCCGACTGGCTGGCCGAGCATCTGCCGCGCCGCCGCCGTGGCGAGGAGTTTGAAGAAGAACGGCCCATGGCCGCGCCGATGGCGCGCGCCGCCGCGGCAGCCACAGGCGCCGTAGCCGTGACGCCCTCGGGCCTGGCAGCGGACATGGCCGCGATGGAGGACTCGTTCGCCCCGGCTGTGATTGAAGATCACGCCGGCTCGGCGCCCAACGTTTATCACACTTCGCAAACTGCCGTCGCCGACGACATGCCGCCCTGGGAGACCGACATCCCCATACGGCCTATGGAAGAGGAGGAGCCGGCCGCGGCCGCCCCACCGGCGTCCAAGACAAAAGCCCGGTCCAGCGTGCCGACCACCTTCCGCCTGCCGCCGACGCGGCTGCTCAATCCGGTGCCGGACCGCGAAGGCTATGACAGCAACGAATTGAAGGACGTGGCCAGCCACATCCGCGCCAAGCTGGAAGAGTTCAACGTGATGGGCAACGTCACGCAAATTAACCCCGGCCCGGTGGTAACGACATTCGAATTCAAGCCCGACGCAGGGGTGAAAATCGCGCGTATCACCGGCTTGAGCGAAGACCTCTGCCTGGGCTTGCAGGCCGAATCGATTCTGATTGAACGCATCCCGGGCAAGCCCACCGTGGGCATCGAGGTGCCCAACACGCGGCGCGAGACTATCAGCCTGCGGCAGATTCTGGAATCGGACGATTTCGTCGACGCTGGCTCCCGGCTGACCATCGCACTGGGCAAAGACATCAGCGGCCGGATCCGCATTACGGAGCTCGACAAGATGCCGCACCTGCTGATTGCCGGCTCCACCGGCAGCGGCAAGAGCGTGATGCTGAACGGCATGATCATGTCGGTGCTCTACAAGTCGACGCCCGACGAAGTACGCCTCCTGATGGTGGATCCGAAGCGCGTGGAACTGGGCATTTATGACGGCATCCCGCACCTGCTGACTCCGGTAATCACGGAGCCGAAGAAGGCCGTCAACGCGCTGCGCAACGCCGTGCTCGAAATGGAGCGCCGTCTGAAGTTGCTGGCCAGCTATGGCGTGCGCAATATCGAACAGTTCAACCGCAAGATCCGGCAGATGAACGAGAAGCCGCGCTCACTGTTCGAGGACGACGTGGAAGCGGCCGAGCCCGAACGCCCGCTGCCCTATATTCTGATTGTGATCGACGAGTTGGCCGATCTGATGATGCTCGAACGCGCCGGCGTCGAGGAGAGCGTCATTCGCCTGGCGCAGATGGCGCGCGCCGTCGGCATGCACCTGGTGCTGGCCACACAGCGGCCCAGCGTGGACGTCATCACCGGCCTGATCAAGGCCAATTTCCCGGCGCGCATCAGCTTCCGCGTAGCGACACGGGTGGACTCGCGGACGGTGCTCGATTGCATGGGCGCTGAACACCTGCTGGGCAAGGGCGACATGCTGTTCCTGCCACCGGGCTCGTCGCGGCTACTGAGAGTGCATGGCGCCTTCGTTACTGAAACAGAGATCAGTGAAGTGGTGGACTTCTGGCGCAGCCAAGCTCAACCGGAGTACGATCAAAGCTATCTGATTGCGCCGCCCTCGTCTGATGACGAGGCCGCTGGCGAAGACGAATTTGGTGGCGAGGAAGATCCGCTGTACCGCGACGCGGTGCGGGTCGTGTGCGAAATGGGTAAAGCGTCTACGTCGATTCTCCAACGGCGCCTGCGGCTAGGTTACGGCCGCGCCGCGCGGATGCTCGACCAGATGCAACACGAGGGCATTATCGGACCTCCAGACGGGCCGCGCCCGCGCGACGTGTTGCGCCGGCCGGACTGGCTGGACGCACCCGGCGACTAGGGTTTCCAAACAAGTTTGCGATGAACGCTTAAGCAGCCTGGAGGCCATCTGAGCCGGCCTCCAGGCTCTTTTCATTTAGGTCAACTCAGCAAGAATCGTAGCCCGAGACAGGCAATTCTCCGGTTGTGGCGCGCGCTATCCCAGGATAGGTTGAGAAATAAGGGGGAGGGTGCCAACCACACTCATCTGGAGGAGTTAGTGCTACGTATGAAAATTGGCCGTTGGGTGGGACGATTGGCGCTTCCGCTGCTGGCGGTAGCGGCGCTGTGTGGGCAAGGCCGCCAGCGATCCCCGTTACCGGGCGAGAGTTACGTACAGGGACAGATGGTGGTGCGGCTGAAAACGGGCGTCGCCGTCAACGCACTGAACACCTACCTGCCGTCCGGGGCAATCAACCGGGGCTTCAACAAGACGCTGCCCGTACATGTGCTGGAGGTACCGGAAACGGAGCGCGAGGCCGTGGCCAAGGCGCTGGCGGCCAGTCCGCTAGTCGAATATGTTGAGCCCAACCTGATCCGCACAATCAATGCCCTGACGCCCGCGGACAGTTATTTCAGTTTGCAGTGGGGATTGACCGCCGTAAAGGCCACAAGCGCCTGGAGCCTGCTGCCCGGCCGATTTCCGGCAGCCGGCGCCTTTGGCGCCCGGGCGCGGGTGGCGGTGCTCGACACCGGCGCCGATTGCACGCACGCCGACTTTATCAATTCCGGCGGCACGTCCACCAACTCAGCCAGCGGTGGGCAGTTGTCGTTCAGCCTGAGCCAGGCGATTGTGCCGACGACAGTCAGCGGCGCAGCCTGCACCTGGCAGGACGATAATGGCCACGGCACGCACGTGGCGGGGATTATCGCCGCAGCCGCAAATAATTCGGCCGGCGTCGCCGGCCTGGGCTTCCCGGCCGAACTGGTGATTTACAAGGTGATGGACAGCTCCGGATCCGGCACAGACTCCGACTTGGCCCAGGCCATTACGGCTGCCGCGGATGCCGGCGTGGACGTCATCTCGATGAGCTTGTCGGGCCCCGGCTACTCACAATTGTTGCAGGACGCCATTGACTACGCTCGCAGCAAGAACGTGCTGATGGTTGCCGCCGCCGGAAACGACGGCTCCAGCGCGCTGTACTATCCCGCCGACGCCAACTTCGTCATCGGCGTTGGAGCGACAACTTCGTCCGATGCGCGCGCCACCTACTCCAACTACGGTTTTGGGCTGGACGTGATGGCGCCCGGCTCAAGCATATTGTCCACTTACACCTCTGGCCAGTACGCCTACATGACCGGCACGTCCATGGCGACACCATTCGTCGCGGCGCTGGGAGGGTTGATTGCCACGGCCACTCCAGACCTCTCGGCCGAAGCCATTGGCCAGCGGGTTGAACAGTCGGCCGACCTGTTGACCACAGCCGGCGCGTGGACGTCGCTGCTGGGCTACGGACGCATCAACGCCCTCTACGCACTGAACGGGAAACTGCCGGCGCGCACCGTAGGCAGTCTGGTGGGGCAGGTGGTGGACACCACCGGTACGCCGGTCACAACCGCGCAGGTGGTGGTGGGTAGCGCCAGCGCGTCCACGAGCAGTTATGGACTGTTCCGGATGGTGAATCTGGCCGCGGGCCATTACAGCTACACGGTTACGGCCAGCGGCTACACGCCGCTTTATGGCGATGTGGTCATCCCGGCCGGAGCCGATGCTCACGTCCAACTGGTGCTCGGCGCGAACGTCGGCACCGTCACCGGAACGGTAAAAACCGCCGGCGCCATCACGCCGGGCGCCGTCGTGGAGGCTATTCAGAGTAATGCCGTGCAAGCCAGCGCCGTGACCAACAGCAGCGGCAATTACTGGCTGACCGTGCCGGCTGGCAGCTATACGCTGAGAGCCACGGCGGTGGGGCACGTCAAGGTGACGTCCGGCTCTCTTACCGTGATTTCAGGCGCGCAAACAACGTCCGACCTGACGCTGCCGGCGCTCGGTACCGTCAGCGGCACCGTGGCCAACGCATCGTCCACGCCGCTAGCCAATGTGCAGTTGACGTTGACCAATGGCACCTACTCCGTGGGCGCGGTCAGCGATTCGAGCGGCGCTTATCAGACGTTGGGCGTTCCTGCCGGAACCTACACGCTGACAGCGGCGCTGAGCGGCTATTACACAGTAACGCTATCGAGCATTATTGTCGCCAACGACACCACGGCCACGGCGAACGTAACGCTTAGCGCAGTGCCGGTACCGTCGGCGCTGACGCTCTCGCCCAGCACCATCGGCGGCGGCGCCATCACCAATTCGAATAAGGTGACGCTCAACAGCGCGGCGCCGGCCGGAGGGACGGTGATCACGCTGAGTAGTTCCAATACGGCGCTGGCTACAGTGCCGGTAAGCGTGACCGTGGCTGCGGGCGCAACCGTGTCACCGGTATTCAGCATCACCACCGCAGCGGTTACGGCATCGACGGCCGTTGTCATCACCGCCACGGCGAACGGGATTTCGAAAACAGCGACGCTGACACTGCTGCCCTTCGCTGTCAGTTCAGTGTCACTATCACCGGCTTCAATTGGCGGCGGCAACTCGGGAACATACAATCGCGTCTATCTGAACTCCATTCCGCCGCCCGGCGGCGCGGTGGTGACACTCACCAGTTCGGCTCCCGCGGTGGCAGCCGTGCCTGCGTCGGTGACTGTGGCCGCGGGTTCAACCTACTCGCCGTATTTCACCATCACGACCGTGGCGGTTTCAGCGTCGAGCACGGTTACCATCACCGCCAGCTATGCCGGCACATCGAAAAGCTCCACGCTGACCGTGACGCCGGCCGCATTGTCGTCACTCGCCATTAGCCCCACAACGATCAGCGGCGGCAAGTCCATCACGTCGGCCTACGTGAAGCTGGGCAGCCCGGCACCGGCTGGCGGCGCCACCGTTGCATTGTCGTCGTCCAGCTCCATCGCCACACCGCCGGCCAGCGTGACCATCGCCGCGGGCGCAACAATATCGTCAGCCTTTACGATTACGACAACCCGGGTTGACACTGCCACGGCGGCCACAATTACGGCTACCTACAATGGCGCGTCGAAGAGCGCCACTATCACCGTCAAGCCCGCCAGCCTGAGTTCAGTGTCGATCAGTTCCTCCATTGTCGGCGGCAAATCCGTCACCGGCTACGTCTACCTGGACGGCCCGGCCGGTACGGCAGGCGCCACTGTCACCCTCACTTCTTCGAGCGCGCTGCTTACCCTGCCGGCCAGCGTCACCGTAGCCAGTGGAGCCACGTCAGCCTCTTTCACGGCCTCCACGTCGTACGTTTCCACAGCCACTTCCGTCACCGCCACAGCTGCCTATGGAGGGCTCTCCAAAACCGCCACCACCACGCTCAAGCCCCCGGCGCTAAGCTCGCTGTCCGTCAGTTCCTCCATTGTCGGCGGCAAATCCGTCACCGGCTACGTCTACCTGGACGGCCCGGCCGGTACGGCAGGCGCCACTGTCACCCTCACTTCTTCGAGCGCGCTGCTTACCCTGCCGGCCAGCGTCACCGTAGCCAGTGGAGCCACGTCAGCCTCTTTCACGGCCTCCACGTCGTACGTTTCCGCAGCCACCTCCGTCACTGCCACGGCCACGTACAACGGAGTCTCCAAAACCGCTGCCACCACGCTCAAGCCCCCAGCGCTCAGCTCTGTGGTGGTCAATTCGTCGATCGTCGGCGGCAAGACCTCCACCGGCTACGTCAACCTGGACGGCCCGGCCGGCACGTCAGGCGTCATCGTCACACTCGTTTCGTCCAACGCACTGCTCACCGTGCCGGCGAGTGTCACCGTGGCTGCCGGGGCCTCCTCGGCCTCATTCGCAATTTCCACATCGTACGCTTCCGCCGCTACGTCAGTGACCATTACGGCAACCTACAACGGAGTCTCCAAGAGCACCACCACCACGCTCAAACCGCCGTCGTTGAGCGCCGTCTATGTGACCTCATCAATTACCGGCGGCCGCTCCGGTTCGGGCTCGGTCTATCTGGATGCCCCAGCCGGCACGGGCGGGGTCACCGTGGCGCTCACCTCATCGAGCAGTTCGCTGGTTGTGCCGTCCAGCGTCACAATCGCCGCCGGAGCCAGCTCAACGACGTTTTCCGCCGTGGCGGCGGTTGTCTCGGCTTCTACCAGCGCCACCATCACGGCCAGTTACAATGGCGTCTCAAAGACCGCCACAACCACGCTCAAGCCCTAGCGGGCACGGCGGCCTACGGGTGTGCCAAACTGAATGTTTTGCCGATGAACCCGCAGGTCAAAATCGAATATGCGAGCGAGCGGCGCATCCGCACGCGCAACAAGACCTACTATCGCTTCAACCATTGGCCCATCTGGATCTTCGTCTTCTTTTTGATTCCCGGCCCGGTGACGTTCAAGCTTTTTGAGGAAGGTTTCGGCGGCAACATGGTTTGGTGGCTGGCAGCGGTCCTCACCGGCACCGCCATCGCGGGCTTGCGCGGCCGCCTGCCGGGTTGCGAGCCGGCGCCCTACATCATCCGCTTCACCGAGGACCGGCCCAATCCGCTTTACCGCCGCGTCTGTTATACGTTTGCCTGGGGCGCGGCCATCACTTACGGATTGCTGAACATTGCCGGTCTGAGCGTGGCCGTGGTCACCGGCACCTGGTATCTGAAACAGATCTATTGGTATGGCTACTTCCCAGTGGTTGTCCCCATCTGGATTCTCGGCGCAATGGGTAAGCTACCGCGCGTGAAGCCATCCACCGCGGGAGAAGGCCACGAGCGCCGCTACTTCTACGGCACGGTGTGGGCCATGTGCATTGCACAGCCGATCCTGGGCCTGCTTTGGAAGACGCTGCCGCGCTCGCGCGGTTATGACGCCTTAAAACTGGGGGCCTTCATCGGGGTGCTCGCCTTCGTGGGCTGGATGAGCTATCGCGGCTGGCTGCCGCGGACGCGCCGGATTGTGCCGGGCGAGATTGCCGCACTCGACTAACGCTGTCACCATCGGCCCCCATTCGTCATCAAAGAAAACGTATGGCGACTGAGATCCTTGCTTCCGAACTGAAAGCCTGTCTGGAACGTGGCGACGACCTGCTGTTGGTGGACGTGCGCGAACCGGCCGAACACCGCGCACGGTGCATCCCCGAGGCGGTCCTAATTCCGCTGGGTGAGTTACCCAAGCGCCTAAACGAACTGGACCGGGACAAACTGACGGTGGTGCACTGCAAGTCCGGCATGCGCTCGGCCACAGCCTGTCAACTATTGCGCGCGGCAGGTTTCAAGAACGTGCTGAACCTGCGCGGAGGCATCGAAGCCTGGATATAATCGGACCGGACACGCTCACATGCTCCGGCTCCTCATGTTCACGATGACGTTGGGCGCGGTGCCCCTCTACACCGAAACGGCCGCCCGCGCACATCTGGACATGATGCGCCGCGACGCGCACCGCTCGATGAGCGTCGACCCGGCAGACGGAGCTTACTTCTATAAGCTCGTCACCGACCTGAAGGCCAGGCGTGTGCTCGAGATTGGCACCTCCACCGGCTATTCTGGCGGCTGGTTTGCCATGGCGCTGAAAAAGACCGGCGGCAAGCTGATCACGCTCGAAATCGATCCGGACCGGATGGCGGAGGCGCGCCGCAACTTCACCGCCATGGGCGTGGCCGACATGGTCGACGCGCGCTTGGGCAACGCGCTGATTGAGATCCCCAAGCTCGACGGACCTTTCGACATCGTCTTCATTGATGCCTGGAAGCCCGACTACTTGGCCTACTACGAAATGACGGTGGGCAAGGTGCGCCCCGGAGGCGTGATTCTGGCGCACAACACGCGCAACGCCGCCGGCACAATGCGCAGCTTCCTGGAACGCATCCGCACGGACCCGGCCGTGCGCACGGAGTTCTTCTCCGATTCTCCGCAGGGGCTTTCGGTTTCGTGGAAGAAGTAGCGACGGCTCAGTCGCCGCTGCGCAACGCAATCATCGGATCGATGCGTGATGCGCGCCGCGCC
>CAYZIX010000156.1:0-11355 GCA_964478395.1 uncultured Candidatus Solibacter sp. | reverse complement strand
TTGAGAACTGCTACCCGAACACGCTGGACACCACCGTACAGGTGGGTGAACTGGATGGCGTGCCGGATACGTTTGTCATCACCGGTGATATCCACGCCATGTGGCTGCGCGATTCAACGGCGCAGGTGTGGCCGTATCTGCCCTTGGCGACGGAAGACGCGGCGCTGAAGCGGATGCTGGCGGGCGTCGTCCACCGGCAGACGAAGTGCGTGCTGATCGACCCGTACGCCAACGCGTTCAACTACGGACCGACAGGTAGCGAGTGGGCCAAAGACCGCACGGCGATGAAGCCGGAGTTGCACGAGCGCAAATGGGAGATCGACTCGCTGTGCTACACCGTCCGTCTGGCGCACGGCTATTGGAAGACCACGGGCGATAAGAGTGTGTTCACGCCAGCGTGGCGCGAGGCTGCGGCGCTGATCGTGAAAACTTTCCGCGAGCAACAGCGCAAAAACAATTCCGGCCCTTATCGTTTTCAGCGGTTGACCACCGTGCCGTCGGATTCACTGCCCGGCGGCGGCTATGGCAACCCCACGCGGCCCTGTGGGTTGATCCATTCCGGCTTCAGACCATCGGACGATGCCTGTATCTTCCCGTTCCTGGTGCCGTCGAACTTTTTCGCGGTGGAGTCGTTGAAACAGCTGGCCGAGATCCACACGGCGGTATTCAACGATGCTCGTTTCGCCGCCGAATGTCTTGCCTTGGCCACTGAGGTGGCGCAGGCTCTCGAAAGAGAGGCGCGTGTGCGGCACCCGAAGCACGGCGTGGTGTGGGCGTATGAGGTGGACGGTTTCGGCAACGCGTTGTTTATGGACGACGCTAATATTCCAAGTCTGATGTCGTTGCCTTATCTGGGCGCGGTGAAGGCGTCAGATCCGGTGTACCGGGCCACGCGCGCGTTCATCTTGGGTGCCGATAACCCGTATTATTTCCGTGGCAGTGCAGCCGAGGGGCTGGGCGGGCCGCATTCCGGCATGGACATGATCTGGCCGCTCGGCTACACGATTCAGGCGCTGACTTCGACCGATGGGGCCGAGATTGCGCACTGTCTTAAGATGCTCAAAACTACGCACGCCGGCACCGGATTCATGCACGAATCGTTCAACAAGAACGACGCGACGAAGTTCACGCGCAAGTGGTTTGCGTGGGCCAATACGCTATTTGGCGAGCTGGTGGCAGGAGTGGCGGAACACCGGCCGGAATTACTGCGGGCATGAACTGGTTGAAACCATGCACCGTGCGGGGTCGTCCACAACGATAGGGCAGGGGACGAGGCGGCTGAACAAAATGGCCTCGCCCATCCCGAGCGTTTTAGATAAGACTCTGATTTCGAGGTGCAAGATGAAATTTGCGCGACTGAGCCTGGCAGCTTTTGCTCTGATGCTGGTCACTGCCGCCGGTTGTATGGCTCAAACCACTGCGGATGTGTTCACGGGGGTAGGATTCACAACCAACAGCGCGGCGACGGTAACGGATTTTAACGGGGATACCGTTAAAGGACCGACCATGCGCAACACGATGATGATGTTCGGCGGAACCGCGATGATCAACGATCACTTCGGCGTCAACGGCGAAGTGCTGTTCCGTCCGGACAAGACCGATTATGTGGACTTGCAGTACCGGCCGGTGTTCTACGACTTCAACTTGGTGTATCAGCCCCTGCCGAAGGCCAAGAAATTTGTGCCGGAGTTCATGGCCGGCATCGGCGGCGTGAACATGCGGTATTACTACACGCAGTCCTACAGCGACAGCTACGTGGGCAACCAGACCTACACGGGTTACTACGGCAGTTCGAAGCACTTCCAGACGCACCTGGGCGCCGGCCTGAAGATTTACATGACGGACAACTTCTACATCAAGCCGCAGGTGGACCTGCACTACGTGGCCAATTTCACGCAGTTCGGTTCCAACATGACGCCGCGCTACGGCGTGGCCATCGGCTATACGTTCGGTAAGTAGCCCAGTATTTCGGCGGCGCGGCGTTCGGCCCCAGCGCGGTCGCCGCGCCGAAGAAGATCGAGGATATCCGAGTCGACGAGTGCGTACCAGCGTGCACGCCGCTCCTCGAAACTCTCACCTTTCACTCGCCCGCGTCCAGCGCGGGCGATTTCCGTCAAGGCGCCATATTCCGGGCCCACCACTTGTGCAATCCGCTCCTTCAACCGTACGGCCAGCGCCGGGCAGGCCCCGGCGGTGGAGATGGCAATGCTCAGTTCACCATGCCGCATCAGGGCGGGGAAGTAAAAGTTGCAGTGCGGCGGGTCGTCGACGCAATTGATGAGCGCTCCTGTCTGCGCGGCTTCAGCGAAGATTGCGTCGTTGAGGCTCCGGTCGTAATCCGCGACGACTACGACGAAGAAGCCGGCCAGACAGCCGGGCCGATATTGGCTGGTCCGTGTGACCACGGCACCGGCGGCCTCAAGCGCCTCTGCGCGCGGACCGGCCTGATCCGGCGGGCCGATGACGAGACACTGCCGCGCGCACAGATCGAGGACTACCGGATAGCCGCCCATCAGACCTTGCCAGTGACGAGGTGGACAACGACAAAGGTGAGCGCTCCGACCGCGGCTGACATGGGCAGCGTCAGGATCCACGCCCACAGAATGTTCTTCGCCAAGCCCCAGCGCACGGCCTTTAGGCGCTGGATGGAGCCGACGCCGGCGATGGCGCCCGTGATGACGTGCGTCGTCGAAACAGGAATGTGCAAGTAGGTGGGGAAGAGAATGGCGATGGCGCCCGCGGTTTCGGCGCAGAAGCCACCGCGCGGCTTGAGCCGCGTGAGACGCGCGCCCATGGTGTGGACAATACGCCAGCCACCGCTCATGGTGCCGAGCGCGATAGCCGAAAACGCCGACAGCACCACCCACCATTGAACGTGGAAGTGCTTGAGGTAGCCGGCCGTAACCAGCACGCTGGTGATGATGCCGATGGTCTTTTGCGCATCATTTGAGCCGTGCGAGTAGCTGAACAGCCCGGAACTGAGCAATTGCAGATGGCGGAACCAGCGGTCCATCTTTTTTGGCGATTGGTGGCGGAATAACCAGTACAGCGCAATCATCAGCCCGTAGCCGAGAACCAGACCCAGCATTGGCGCCACGACGATGAAAAGCATGGTCTTCAGCCAACCCGAAACGATCACCGCTTCAAGAATGTGGCTGGGGCCCTGTGTGAGGGCGACCTTCATCATCGCCGCCCCGGCGTAGCCGCCAATCAGCGCGTGCGACGAACTGGACGGAATGCCGTACAGCCAGGTAAACAGGTTCCAGGCGATGGCTCCGACCAAGCCGGCCATGATCACGTACTCCGTGACGAGTTCGATGCGGACCATGTCCTTGCCAATGGTCTTGGCAACGCCGGCCTCATCCCACAACAGCAGTGGAATGGCGGCCAGAAAATTAAAAAAGGCCGCCCAAAGGACGGCCTGAAATGGAGTAAGGACGCGAGTGGCAACGACGGTTGCCACTGAATTGGCGGCGTCGTGGAAGCCGTTGATATAGTCGAAGACCAACGCTACCAAAACAATCACGCAAACCAGAACGAGTGTCGTATCCATCGCCTACCCGTTCTTCACAATCACATTCTGCAGCACGTCGGCGACGTCCTCGCAAAAGTCCGTCGTCTGTTCCAGAAACTCGTAAGTCTCTTTCAGCTTGATCAGCGCAATCGGGTCCTTCTCTTTTTCGAACAGGTCCGAAATGGCGGCGCGCACCAAGTGGTCGGCCTGGTCCTCAATGCGGTTGATTTCGATGCAGTGCACCAACAGAGGCTTATTCTCGTTCAACGCGTGGAATGCCTTGACGAGCGATTCAGCACAACCCTCAACCAGACGCCCGAGTTCGGTAACCGTGGGGGGGATTGGATCAATCTTGTACGCGACGATGCGATGCACAGAGTCCTCAATGCCGTCGAGGACATCGTCCATATGCGCGCCGAGTGAGTGGATGTCTTCCGGGTCGAGTGGCGTGATGAAAGTTTGATTCAGACGGGTGTAGATCTCGTGGATGATCTCATCGCCCTTCTGTTCGAGCCGCGCAATTGAGACTTCGGCCTCGCGCAGCGCGCTGACACCGGTTTCCGAGGCCTGCCGGAAATGCTGTGCGGCCTTGAGAATCAAGTCCGCCTGGTCAATAAAGTAGTGGAAGAACTTTTCTTCGCGTGGGAGGAGCCTCATAAGGCTGGTAATCCTGCTCTCTGTAACCCCAAAGTGACGGACTCATGCCGCCAAACCACAATTATCTCAAAGCCACGCCGCGCCAGGTCAACCTCGGAACGGTTACGATTGGGTGAATCCTTCATCTTCATCATCCTCTACAGGTTGCTCCGGATTGAACAGGCGGACGTCCAGCAGGCGCTGTGGACGGACATTCCCGATGGCGCCGAGCAGGGTCTGCTTGATGGCCGGATGTTCGCGCTCTAAATCGTCCAGCATGCCGCGCAGCGTGCGGCGCACCGTGCCGGTTTTCATCGAGCAACCGCACGGAACCACCGGCGCCGCTACTGATTCGGCGTAGGCGCGGGTCATCTGTTCATCTACCCAAATGAGCGGCCGGATCAGGCGGAACTCGCGCTGGCGCGACCATGCCACAGCTGGAAGCGCTCCAATCTGACCGGTGAACATAGCGTTACGCAGGAAGGCCTCACGCAGATCGTCGGCCGTGTGGCCCAGTGCGACGACATTGGCGCCGAGTTCGCGCGCGAAGGCGTACAAGGCGCGGCGCCGGTAGCGCGAGCAGAGGTCGCAGCCATGGTCGGGCCGTTCCTCAATCAGTTGCAGTGATGGGTTGTCCACACGATAGGCCCATTCAATGCCTCTTGCCTTGAAGAACTCACCAAATGGCGAAATGGGAGTCAGGAACTTGCCTTGATCGACAGTAAACGCCGTCAATGTGAACTTTACCGGAGCGCGGCGTTGCAAGTGGGCCAGCGCATCGACCAACGTCAGGCTGTCCTTGCCGCCGGAGAAGCCGACGGCGACGCGGTCGCCCTCGCGGATCATACGGAAGCGCACCACCGCCTCACCCACCTTGCGCAGGATTGCGCGTTCCAGACTCATGCTTCCAGTATCCCAGTCAAGGCTGGGCCGGCGCGAGTTTTACGGTCTCAATCGAGTGATGGCCGACATCCAGCGTGATGCCATCCTTCACGGCCAGAGGGCGGGCGTCTTCCTCTACCAGATTTGTAGTCCAGGCTTGGCGGGTGGAGAAGAACGAGCGAAGGCGGACGTTCGCATCGCGGCCCTCAATGTCATAGAAGCGGACGATGGCCGTGTCGTCATCCTCACTCTTTTTGATGGTGCTGAGCACGACGTTGCTGGCTGAGAACGAAAAGAACGTCTGCTCCGGCGGAAGGTTCGCGGCTGGCGCCGTGTGTGGGGCGATGATGGACGCGAGCGGCTGATTTGCCTGGAGTGCGGCGCGATAACCGGCGCGCCAGCCTGGTGCGTGCGAGGTGAGCGAGAAGTGGTAGAAGTGATCACCCGGCTGGAGATACCAATTACCCTGGCCGTGGCAACTTTTGCGTGAGGCCAGCAAAATGGGCTGGATCACCGGATAGGCCACCGGATCGGTGGTCGGATCCATGTAATCGAAGGCCGCGACGCTGGAGCTAAACGTGATGCCGATGCCTGAATCGCTGACATTGATGAAGTCGCGCATCTCACGAGGGTGGATGTCGGGGATGAAGCCAGCGTAGTCGACTTTGCCGTAGGCGAGACCGCCGGTGGTCTGCAACTCCGACTTGCCCACCTCCACCACGCCCATCGGCACCTCGTAGCTGACCTTGCCCTTGACGGGCCAGGCGATGCGGAACTCGCGGTAGCGCGCGCCGTTCCAGCCGAGTAGCGCGACGTCGAAATCGACACGCTTGATCTGGTGGTAGAGCGCGATGCGCTCGCGCACCGTCACGCCGGTCCAGTCCGAGGTGAGCTCGACGACACTGCGCACGGGGCCGTTTTCGACCACGCGCCAGACGGGCCTGTGGTTGCTCAGTTTGTCGAAGCCCTCCATGGTGGGCTGCTGCACGGCTGTGAACTCACCCGCGCCATTGCCCACCGACTGGAGCGTGAACACCTCGCCGCCGAGGAACTTTCCTGTTTCAAACAATTCACGGCCCAATTGTTTGTCAAAGAGGCTGCTGACACCGCCCGGCGCCAGGCGGACGCGGTAGTGGGCGTTTTCAAGCAATGTAGCCGAGGCCGCGGGCGTGGGCGCCGCAGCCTGGTTGGCGACGGCGTAATAGGTCTTGTAGCCGACGCCCGGAACGCCGGCGACGGCGCACACCGTCTTGTCCGCGCGCATCGGCAGCGGCTCGAACGCCTCCACTTCCAGCAGGCGCGCGGGCTCGCCCGCCTTGGCCGCGGCCTTGGTGATGTATATGCGCAGGTAGCGGAACGCGGGCGCGGCGAAGCGATGCGTGGTGAGCACGTCCTTGTTGCCACGCACCGGCGGCGTCAAATCGCGCCACGGGCCGGTGGGCGAGTCCGCCGCCTGAAGCTGGAAATCCGTGGTGTTGAAGTCGTCGATGTCCTGGAACTTGCCGAGGCTGCCTTCATGGCGCAGCACCACCTTGCGGACGTTGCGCGGGCGGCCGAAGTCGATCATCAGCCAGTGCGGCTGCGGCGTCGAGGCGCTGACCCAGCGTTCGGTTTCGAGGTGCGACCAGCGCCCATCCGTGGCGCGTTCGGCGGGTTCCACGGCGGAATCGGCCGTGGCGCGCGCGTGCAGCGCGACGTTGACCTCGTCCGGATTGTCGAGCGCTGTTGCCTGGCAACTCACCTTGTGGCCCGCCGCATCTACCAAGCTGTGTGTGCCGGCAGGCAGCGGGAGCACGATCGGACCTCCGCGCGTCCAGGCCAGTGAATTGAACAACACAACGGGCGTGCCCTTGCCGGGCTGTGTGCGGATACGCGACGCGATGGCGTTGAGCGACTCGTTCAGCACGGCGCGCGCCTCGGATCCGGCGAATTCAGCCTTCTCCTTGAAGATCACGTCTGTGATGTGGCCGTTCTTGCCGCCCCAGCCATGATCGGGATAGATCTCGGCCTTCCATGCCTCAGCCAGCCGCGTGGCCGGGTAGGACTGGAAGCCGCCGTCGAGCAAAGCACGAACGGTGGAAAATGTTTCGGCCGCCGGCAGCAGGAGCGCGGCGTCGCGCAGCGCCGAGACGGCCTCATGATGCGTCGGGCCGCCGATGTAGAGCCACAGATTCGGGCGGTGCCCGCTGAGCGTGGGGAACTTGGCGCCGGGCTGGTCGATGCGTTCGAAGAACCCTCGCACCGACGAGTACTCGAAGCGTGGGCGGCCGGGCGCGTTCCAGGCGTTGAGCAGCGGCGTGTAGTCCTTCGGCTCGGAAAAATCCTCGGAGTGCAGCAGCGGTAGCACGGGCGGAATGGCATGCTGTTCGTAGAATGGCGCGCGCTCGGCCAGACGCTTCTCCAGCGCCGGCACGGCCTCGGCCACGGGCAAACTGAGGATCTGTTTGGGCACGGTGTAGTGGCCGGGCGAGTAAGTGAGAACGCTTGAGCCATCGGGGCTCAGCCAGCGATACAGGCCCTCGTGGTAGCGGCTGATCAGCAGGTAGGGGATGCCGGACTTGGCCAGAATCTGCGGCATCTGGAGTGTTCGACCAGGCACGTCGGGGTTGAACGCGACGCGCGCGTCGGTGCCTGGGAAGACGCGCTTCAGCCAGCGCCGGCCGAAATAGGCCTGGCGGATGAGTTCCTCGCCCGACAGCATGTCCTCGTAAGGCTGGTTATAGGTAGCGCCCCACTCCAGGCGGCCCTCGCGCGTGAAGCGCTCAATCGTCGAACGGTCCTGCGGGCGCGCCTCCAGGTACTCGGCCAGGTTGAGCATGTTCTCCATGACGAAGGCGTAGTGGCCGTCCTTCGCCATCAACCGGATGGCCGGCTGGATGCACTGGTTGACGCGAAATGCGATGCAGGCCTCGGGCGTATCCATCCAGGCGATGTCCTGGTGGCTGGACGAGAACAGCTCGATCGCCCCATTGCGGAAATAGGCCGGCGATTGGGCACTGGCCAGCGGGGCGGCCGCCAGGATGGCCGCGCAAGCCCACAGGATTTTCATTACACGATCCTTGCCGATTACTGCCGGACGATACCCCAGCTCTTATTCGGCTGCGGTCCGAGCACAAGATGCAGGCGGCCGCCGTTTTCGAACTCTTTCTGTGTAATCCAGAAGCGGCCGGTGAGCGGCGCGCCGTTCAGCGTGGCCGATTGGATATAGACATTTTCTGGCTTATTGTTTTCGGTCGTGATGATGAACGTGCCGCCTCGGTGGTAGCGCGCGTCGAAATGAATCACCACCTTGTCGAACAGCGGGGCGGTGATTTCGTAGTGCGGCGTGCGGCCGGCGCCGCCGGTGGAGTCGAACAGTCCGATGGCCATCAGCGCGCCCAGGCTGCCCATCAGGCCCTGGTCCTCGTCGCCATGGTAGCCGCCCTGCCAGGTGGTATCGCCGAAGGTCTCGCTCTTCACCTTTCGCACCCAATACTGCGTGCGCCAGGGCTCGCCGGCCCAAGCAAACAGGTAGGCCATGTGGGAGGAAGGCTCGTTCTCGTAATCGATCAGCTCGCGGCCGTGCGTGCCGTGCGGCGTGACGAAGTGTTTCGCGACACATTTCTCGAACTGGTCGTTGAGGCGCGTGACAAAGCGCGATGGGCCGCCCATGGCGTCGATCAGGCCGGGGATGTCCTGCGGCACGTAGTAGGTGTAAATGGCGGCGTTGGCTTCGACGAAGCCCGGGCAGGCGCCATCGTTGCAGGTTGGAGCGAACGGGGTGAGCCACGTGCCGTCTTCATTCTTCGGCCGGATCCAGCCGGTGGATGAATCGTACAAGTGGCGCCAGCTACCTGAACGGCGGCGGTAGCGGTCCGCAATGTCGGCCTTGCCCAGTGCGGCGGCGAACTCCGACAGACACCAGTCCTGGTAGGCGTATTCCATGGTCTGAGCCGCGCCGCCGCGATGGTAGCCCTTGCCGGGTGGTTGAACAGGGATCCAGCCCTGTTTAGCGTAGTAGCTCATCCCGCCGCCCGTACCCGTGGCGCCGTGTTCGTAACCGGCGTGATCACGAATGCCACCGGGCTGGGCATTCTTGAGGCCGCCGGCCAGCGCGGCGTCAACGTCGAAGTCGCGAATGCCCTTGTTGTAAGCTGCGGCAATCAGTGGCATGGCTTGGTCGCCCACCATCACAAACGTGTAGTTGCCGCCAGCCGGGCCGCGTGCCGTGATGCCGCCGTTGTGGTAGTAGTCGAGCAACGACGAGATCTGTTCGCTCATGATGCGCGGATAGGCCATCGCCCAAACGGTGTGCAGGCCCCATTGGGAGCCCCAGAAGCCGTCGGTGTTGTACGTGGAGCGCGTGGGCTGGCCGGCTGCATCCAGCGACACTTGGCGGATGCGCGACGTGGCGCCGGTGTTATCCACGTAGCGGCCATCGGCATCGGAGAAGGTGCGGCGGCCGAGCAGCGAGTGTTGCAGGTCCGTGTAGAACTTGGTGCGCTCTGCTTCGCCGCCGCCAGTCACCTCGAACTTCGAGAGCGCCGTGTTCCACTCTTCCGCCGATGCCATCACCACACCGTCGAAATCCCAGCCGGGCGCTTCGGCCGTCATGTTCGCGCGCGCGCCATCTTCGCTCACGTAGCTCAACGCCACCTTCATCTGAAGCGGGCCGCTCTGCTTGAAGGCGAAACGTGCGTAGCCGCCCGAGGCGGGGCCGGCGACTTGGTCCACGCCGTCGTGGACGCCCGCCTTGTCCCAGCCGCCGAAGGTGTCGATGTCACGATCGAAATCGATCACGAAATAGAGAGTGCAGGACTTGGGCCGGCGGAACGTGGGTGCGAGCTTCGACCAACCAGAAAGTGAGCGCGGGCCGGTGCGTTTGATCGACGCTTCAATCACGTCGGTCGGCCCAATGGTCGCGCCGACATCCAGCAGCACGTAAGCCTTGTCGGTGGCCGGGAACGTGTAGCGGTGCACGCCGACGCGCTTGGTGGAGGTGAGCTCGACGACGATGCCCGAGTCCTTTAACGTGAGCTTGTGATAGCCGGCGCGGATCACCTCGCCCTCGTGCGAGAACGGCGCTTTGTAGGCCTCGTAGCCCTGCGGCCCTTTCATCTCACCGATCTCGGGCATGACGGGCACGCCGCCCAACTGCCAGTCGTGCACATGCGAGAATGTGCGCACGTACGGCTCGCCGTAGACGTAGCCGGCGCCCCAGTCGCCCTTCAACAGGGTGTCCGGGCTGAGGCTGACCATGCCGAACGGGCGGCTGGCTGATGCGAAGAAGATCCAGCGCGGATGAACCGTGTCGATCTCCGGCTTGACGTAATCCACCGGCCGTTTGCCGGGAGTCGCCGCACTTAACGTTACGAGAATGCTGAGGGAGAGCAGGGTTCTTCGGAACATGAATCCTCAATTCTACACGGAGGAGCGGATATGCTCTTGTAGCCGTTGGATATATTCTGTGCGGACGCGTTCGGGCGCGTCGGGGTCGGCCTTCGGCATGGCTAGAATCTGTGTGGCCCAGGGCTTGGCCTTGGCGCCTATGGAGTCGAAGGCGTTCAGCGCTTGCATGGCGACGTAGGCGCCGTGATCGCGCGCATCACACAACGGAACCAGCGCCTCCATGGCCGGGTGCAGATCCTCCTCCATGCCGTAGCGCGCTAGCGCCTCGGCCGCGACAATGCGCACGGCGCGCGCCTTGTCGGTGAGCGCTTTTTCGAGTTGTGGCCGCATCCGCCGCACTTCCCCCTCGCCGCGAATCAGCACGCCGAGCGCACCCCAGTAGCGAACGCCGGAGTCCGGGCTGGACAACATGCGCTCCAGGCGGCCGGCGGTTTTCGTGGCTGACGCGGCGAACTCGGCGGCTTCGGCCAGGCGTCCGGTGTCCACCTCGGCCAGCGCGCGCGAATGCACCTCATCCTCGCTGAGCAGGCCGACGTCGTGGATGCGGGCCGTATGTTCGCGATGCGCCTGACGCAGGCGCGCGAGTGCGGCGGCGTGAGCCGGCTCGGCAACCAGATTTTGTACCTCATCGCGATCCGTCTGTAGGTCGTAGAGCTCCTCGAACGGCTTCTTCTCCCAGAAGCGGCGCTGTGCGGGCGTCAGCTTGCCTTCCTTGTAAAGCCGTTCCCACACCTGCGTGGTCGGCGTCTCCCACATATAGGCGAGATACTGCCCGTAGATCTTGTGCGGCATGTAGTTGCGGATGTAGACGTAGCGTTCGTCGCGCACCGAACGGATGGCGTCGTAGCGTTCGTCCATGCGTCCGCGCAGGCCGTGGAGGAATTGGCGGCGCGGCGCTTCATGCGCGCCCATAAAGGGCTGGCCGTGCATGTAGG
>CAYZIX010000155.1:0-11554 GCA_964478395.1 uncultured Candidatus Solibacter sp. | reverse complement strand
CTGAAGTGCACCGGCTTCCAGTACGTGGCCGTGGCGGATATCGACGATCATCACCTCACCGAGGGCAAGGCCATGGTCGACAAATTTTACGGTGACCAGGGCTGCGCCGCTTATCATGCCTTTGAGGAGATCCTGTTGCGGCGGGACATCGACGCCGTCTCAATCGCGGTGCCTGACCACTGGCACGCGCTGGTATCCATTCCGGCGGCGCGGGCCGGCAAGGCCGTTTACTCAGAGAAGCCGATTGCGCACAACTTCAACGAAGGCCGCGCCATGGTGGAGGCACAGTACAAGTACAAGACCGTCTGGCAGACGGGCAGTTGGCAGCGGTCCAGGGAAAACTTCCGCAAGGGCTGCGAACTGGTGCGCAACGGCGCCATCGGCAAGGTGCACACCTGTGAAGTGGGCCTGCCGCAGGGACACTCCGACTTTTTCAAGGGCAAGGCCCATCTGGAGTTTACCGATCCGCCGAAGTACCTTGCCTACGACCGTTGGCTGGGCCCGGCGCCGGAACGCGCATACTGCCAATACCGCATTCACAAAGCCTGGCGCTGGTTCTACGATTACGGCGGCGGGCAGTTGATGGATTGGGTGGGGCACCACGTCGATATCGCGCACTGGGGTCTTGGCCTGGACGAAACGGGCCCGCTCGAAGTCACCTGCACGGGTGAAATGCCGCCGCGCGATGCGCTTTACAATACCGCCACGCGTTACCGTGCCGAATGTCTTTACCCAGGCGGGTTGCGGATGATCATTGCGGGCGGCCACGGCGACATCCGCTCCGGAACGAAGTGGATTGGCGATAAAGGCTGGGTCTGGGTGGATCGCGGAAAGATTGAAGCGTCGGATCCGGCGCTGCTCACGGCCGATCTCAAGCTATCGACGCCGCTTGCAAAGTCGCCCGGCCACTATCAGGAGTTCATCAATTCGGTCAGGACGAAGGCGCCGACGCTGACGCCCGCCAACGTGGCGCTACGCTCGGCGACGCCCGGCTTCCTGGCTAACATCTCGATGTTCACCGGCCGCAAGATCCAATGGGATCCGGTGAAGATGGAGATCAAGAATGACGCCGCAGCCACGGCGCTGTTGGGCCGTGAGATGCGTGAGCCCTATCGAATTTAGCTTTATGTGGAAGCGGATCGCCTTTGTTTTTACCTTGGGAGCCGCGCTTGCCGGGGCTCCCAAACGCCCGTTTTCGCACAAGTATCATCTGACGCAGGTGCCCGCCTGCGAAAACTGCCATACCCAGGCGGCAACTTCCACCAAAGCCGAAGATGATCTGATCCCGGATACGAGCGCTTGCGCCAATTGCCACGAGGAGATGGAGATTCCGCCAGCCAGACCGACGCGCGTGCAGAAGTTCAATCACGCTCGCCACATCACGGCCGGCAACGCCGCACCTGCCATTCTGGCGGCAGTGCGCAACAAGACTTATCTTGGGGCGACGCCGCCGCCGGAGGCCGAACTAGCCGCTACCAAAGAGGTGTGTGTCGGCTGTCACCACGGCATTCCGGCAAGCGAGGCCATCGCGCACGACAAGATTGCCAAGGCGAATTTTCCGTCGATGGCGGACTGCCTGGTGTGCCACTCGAAGATCAACCCACCGGAAAGCTGCAAGCAGTGCCACAGCGAACCGGCCGTCAAGTTCCGGCCCGATTCACATGTTGCGGGCTTCCTTGAGAAACACTCGCAGCCCGGAGTGGAGCGCAAGGCGTGCGCCACCTGCCACGGTCGCGTGTTTACGTGCCGCGACTGCCACCACGGCGGCTAGCGCCTGAGATAGGCGTCGTTGCCCGTGCGCCAATCGTCGCGCGGCGGCGTGAAGACATCAATGACGACTGAGTCCTCCAGCGCCTCGACGCCATGCGCGAGGTCTGGCGCGAGCGGCATAAGCGTGCCCGGGCCGGCTTCGAAGGAGCCGTGTGGCAGGGTGAAGCGCAGCCGTCCGGATTGCACCATCGAAATTTGTGCGTTCGAGTGGACGTGGCTCGGAAGGACACAGCCTCGCTTCAACTCAAAACGGCCGATGGTCATTTCAGCGGTGTGAACGGCGCGGCGCGTCAGCCGCTCGTTCAGTACTTCCAGGGGAACCGTATTCCAGTCAATCGGTTGCATGCAACCGGTAGTGTATCATGAGGTTGTCGGCTTAGATTCAGATGTTTACGGGGGCTTTTAATGAAAGGTGTTATCCTCGCCGGGGGTAAAGGCACGCGCCTGTACCCACTCACCAAGATCACCAATAAGCACCTGCTGCCGATTTACGACAAGCCGATGATCTATTACCCGATCGAGAAGCTGGTCGAAGCAGGCATTCGCGACATCCTGATTGTCACGGGCGGCAACTACGCCGGAGACTTCTTGCAGTTACTCGGTAATGGCCGGCAATTCGGGCTCACTAGCCTGAACTACACCTACCAGGAAGGCGAGGGTGGCATCGCCGACGCTTTGGCGCTGGCCGAGCATTTTGCCGACGGTCAGAAGATCTGTGTCATTCTGGGCGACAACATTGTCGAGCACTCGATTCTTGACGCGGTGACCGAGTTTCGCAAACAGCCGAAGGGCGCGCGCATCATGCTGAAAGAGGTGCACGACCCGGAGCGCTTTGGCGTGGCCGAAATCCGCCGCGGCCACATCACGCAGATCGAGGAAAAGCCGCGCACCCCGAAGACGAATTACGCGGTCACGGGTTTGTATATGTTTGACGCGACGGTGTTCGACAAGATCCGCACGCTGGAGCCGAGCGCGCGCGGCGAACTGGAAATCACCGACGTGAACAACGCCTACATTCGCGAGGGCACGATGACGTTTTCGCTGCTTGAAGGCTGGTGGACCGACGCCGGCACATTCGACAGCCTGTTACGCGCCTCGACGCTGGTGGCGCAGAGGCAGCAGAAGCAGTCCTGAAGCACATGAGTATCTCTATTCAGATTCCTGTTTGCGAGCCCGGCATCGGGCAGGTGATCACACAGCCGGATTCGCCGCAACTGATTGAGGGCGTGCGAGTGGCGGCCTACCCGCTGTGGCCCGACGACCGCGGTTACTTCTTAGAAGTGGCGCGGCTGGGCCAAGGCCTGGCGGCGGATTATCCGCCGGAAACGACGCAGATCAGCACGGCATTGACCTACCCCGGCGCCATCAAGGCGTTTCACTTCCACCGCGAGCAGCGCGACTTGTGGTCCGTCGGTCAGGGCATGTTGCAGGTGGCGCTGGTGGACCTGCGGCCGGAGTCGCCCACCTTTGGGCGCAAGAACACGTTATATGTTGGCCAACTCCGTCCCTGGCAGATCCTCATTCCACGCGGTGTCGGCCATGGCTACAAAGTGATTGGCGTGACGCCGGCCATGCTGGTCTATTTGACGGACCGCTTCTACAACCCCGCCGATGAGGGGCGCATTCCGCACAACGACACGTCAATCAACTACGACTGGGAGCTGCAACACAAATGAGATGGCTGGTCACCGGCGGCGCAGGCTTTATCGGTTCTGCGTTTGTCCGTCTGGCGTTGTCCGAGGGTTGGACTGAACGGCTGGTGAACCTCGATGCGCTTACCTACGCCGGCAATCTCGAAAATCTCTCGCCGGTTGAAAGCGATGAGCGCTACCGCTTCGTCCACGGCGACATCGTCGACACCGCGCTGATCACGCGGCTACTGGAAGAAGAGCACATCGACGCCATTGTCCATTTCGCCGCCGAAACGCACGTCGACCGCTCGATTCTCGGTCCCGCGGCGTTCATCGAAACGAACGTCAAGGGCACCTTCTCGTTGCTGGAGGCCGCGCGGGCGTGCCAGCTCAAGCGCTTTTTGCACGTTTCCACCGACGAAGTCTACGGCTCGATTAACGAGCCGTACGACGCCGACGAAAACTATCCGTTGCGCGCATCCAGCCCTTATTCAGCCTCCAAGGCGGGCTCTGACCTGCTGGCGCTGTCCTACTGGATCACGTTCCGGCTGCCGGTGACCGTGACGCGCGCATCGAACAACTACGGACCTTATCAGTTCCCCGAGAAGCTGATCCCGTTGATGATTTCGAATGCCATGGAGGATAAGCCGCTGCCCATTTACGGCGACGGCTTGCAGGTGCGCGACTGGCTATATGTCGACGATCACTGCCGGGCCATCCATGCCGCGCTGACCAAGGGTGAGCCGGGCGAGATCTATAACGTTGGCGGCTCGCGCGCGCTACCCAATCGCGAGGTGGTGGAGCGCATCCTCGACACTCTTTCCAAGCCACGTTCGCTGATGACCCCGGTGAAGGACCGTCCGGGCCACGACCGCCGCTACGCCATCACCACCGAAAAGCTGGAACGCACAACGGGGTGGCGTGCACTGGTCGATTTTGAACAAGGCCTTCGTCAAACCATTGAGTGGTACCGCGCCAACCCGGCCTGGGTTGCCCGCGTCCGCTCAGGCGCCTATCAGACGTATTACCAAACCAACTACGCCGGAAGGTGACATATGTTTGTTCGACCCGTACAGCGGTTGAGCCAAGCCAAGCCAACGCTGGAGGGCGCCGGAGTGCATTTACGGCGCGCCTTCGGTTTTGGCAACACCAACGATTTCGATCCGTTCCTGCTGTTGGACGATTTCCGCTCCGACGTGCCGGAAGAGTATCTGGCCGGTTTCCCGTGGCACCCGCATCGCGGCATTGAGACCATCACGTATGTGCTGGCCGGCAGCGTTGAGCATGGCGACAGCATGGGCAACCACGGCTCCATCGGTGCCGGCGACGTGCAGTGGATGACGGCCGGCAGCGGCATCATCCACCAGGAGATGCCCAAAGGCGACGCTGAAGGCCATATGCACGGCTTCCAGTTGTGGGCCAACCTGCCGGCCGCGCTGAAGATGACCGCGCCGCGCTACCAGGACATCCGGGCGGCAGACATCCCGAGTGTGACTGAGGACGACGGCACCACCGCACGGGTCATTTGCGGTGAATTCTGGGGTGTGCGCGGGCCGGTGGATGGCATTGCGGCGGACCCGGTTTACCTGGACATCGCCGTGCCGCCGGGTAAGCGGCGGCGTCTGCCGGTAGAGACCGCGCGGCATGTTTTTGCGTACGTTTTTGCGGGCGACGGCACGTTTGCCAACGCCTCGCCGGCCGCCAACCGGTCGCTGGTGCTGTTCGACACGGGCGATGCGGTGGAGGTCGAGGCGGGTGCAGGCGGCATCCGTTTTCTGTTGGTTTCGGGTGAACCGCTCGGTGAGCCAGTGGCTTGGCGCGGCCCGATTGTGATGAATACGCAGGAGCAGTTGCGCGAGGCGTTCGAGGAGTTGGAGCGGGGCACGTTTCTCCAGCGGTAACCGTGCCCGTCTCTGGGGGCGTCCTCTCTAGTAGCGGTTCATCCAGATGTGTTGCCTTTTCATGAAGTCCAGGCTGCTGGCGGCTGGCTGTGCGCTTGTGGCGTTCGGCACTCAGGCGCCGGCGCTGGATCAGAACCGTGCGCTGACGCAGTCCATGCACCGCGTCTGGCAGAGCGAGCAGGGCATCCCTCTGGCCTCCATCCGCGCCATCCGGCAGGCCGCAGACGGCTACCTGTGGTTGGGCACGGAAAGCGGGTTGTTCCGGTTTGACGGCGTGCGCTTCGTGGCTGCCGCGGACCTGAACCCGCGTCTGGCTCCTGATGCCGCCGTCACCGCCTTGGCCGAAGACGAGTCTGGCAATCTTTGGATCAGCGCCAGGAACGGCCTGTTTCGAATGCGCAACGGCGCGGTGGAGCTTGCCGGCAACGCAGCCGGTTGTCTGATTGCGGATCCGCGCCACGGCGTCTGGGCTTGCACGGCCGATGGTCTGGTGGCGGGCTCGGCGCGTCTGGGTATGGCCGAGGGATTACCGCGCGACGCCGCGCAAACCGGCTGCGTCACTTCCGACGGCCGCATCTGGGTGGGTGGGCCGGGATCGCGAATCTATGTGTGGGACGGGCAACGGTTCACGCCGCGCCCGCTGCGTGGCCTTCCGGCCCAGGCAACGGTGCAGACGATGCTAGCAGCGCGAGACGGCACCGTCTGGATAGGCACTTCCGACGGGTTGATCCAACTCTCAGACAAGATCGAACGGCGGTTGACCACGGCCGACGGACTGCCTGCCAACTCCGTCCGGTCGCTGACTGAAGGGCGCGACGGAACGCTCTGGATTGGCACCACGGCGGGCTTCAGCCGGCTGCGGAAGAACGACATCGAAAGCTACACGACGAAAGCCGGCCTGTCGCAGAGCACCATCAACGCAATTTTTGAGGATAGCCAGGGCAGTTTGTGGGTGGGCACCAAGCGCGGTCTGAACCAGTTCTTTGACAGACACACTATTCCCATCACGACCAGCGAAGGGCTGCCCAGCAACGATACCGGGCCCATCTTCCAGGATGCGCGCGGCACGCTCTGGGTGGGCACCATCGGCGCCGGGCTGGCGCGCTACGAGGGCCGGCTGTTGAGTGTCATGACAACGGCCAACGGCCTGGCCAGCAATACCATTCGCGCCTTGGCCGGCCGCGAAAATGAACTCTGGGTGGGCACGGATCGTGGCCTGAACCGGTTGCGCGATGGCGTGGTGGCGGAGACGTGGACCGAGGCTTCGGGACTGCCGTCGAAGACGGTCAGCAGCCTGTACGCGGCGCCCGATGGCTCCACCTGGGTGGGCACCAGCCGTGGCTTGGCTGTGTTGCGCGACGGAAAGATGACGCGTGTGGCGCCCGATGCCGTAGTCTCCCTTGCCGGCGACGGGCACGGCCGCGTCTATGCGGCGCTGTCTGAGCGGGGTGTCGCGGCATTTGATTCAGTAAGCGGGCGCGAACTGGCCGGGGAGCGGTTGGCCGTACATCACGCCGTGGCGCTGTATAGCGATGGCGCGCGGCTGTGGGTGGGCACACTTGGGGGTGGGCTGGTGATCAGCGAGCGCGGCCGCCTGACAGCCGTGCTCCCTAAAGACGGCCTGTTCGACGACGAGATCTTTGGCATGGCTCCTGATGGCGGGGGCTTGCTTTGGATGGCGTGCAGCAAGGGTATTTTCTCGGTGCGTGTGGCGGATCTGCTGGAGTTCGCCGCCGGCCGGAGTCACCAGGTGAAGAGCAATCCGTACAGCCCTTTGGACGGGTTGCAGACGGTGGAGTGCAAGTCCGGCGTGCAGCCGGCCGTATGGCACATGCGTGACGGCCACGTCTCGTTTTCGACCATTCGCGGTCTGCTGCTGATGGATCCGGTGCAGACCTTCCGGCCGGCCGTTCCGCCACGCGCCGTGATTGAACAGATTGTCGTGAACGGCCGCGTGTTGGGCCCCGACGCGTTGCAGGACCTGCATCCCGGGAACAAAAATGTGGATTTCATTTACACGGGCCTGGATTTCCGCTCGCCGGGGCGGATCACGTTCGAATACATGCTGGAGGGCTTTACGCGCGGTTGGGTAGCGGCGCGTACGCGGCGTGAGGCGTCGTTTACCAATCTGACGCCGGGTCGCTACCGGTTCCGCCTGAAGGCCTGTACGACGGCTGGCGGCTGCTCGGAAACGGCCGGGCCGGAACTGGTGATTCCGGCGCGTTACTACCAGCGTGTGTGGTTTCCATTCGCGGCCGGCGGATTGCTGTTGGGCACCGTGTGGTTGGCCTATCTGGCGCGCATCCGCAGCTTGAAAAAACACTTTGACGCGATTCTGGGTGAGCGGCTGCGTATTGCGCGTGAATTGCACGATACGCTGTTGCAGGGCTTTTCCGGCGTGACCATGGAGATGCAGGCGCTGGCCGCACGGCTGCCGGGCGAATCGAAGGCGGTGCTCGACGACATCATTGCCGACGCGGCAAAATCGTTGCGCGAGGTACGTCTGCTGGTCTCGAATTTGCGCAATGAGCAGCACGCACGTGCGGGCTTGTCGTCGGCTTTGGCACAAGCCGTGGCGCAGGCCAGCGGTGGCGCTCGTGTCAAGCTGGAACTGGAGGACGCGCCGGCTTTGCCTGCGGAGGTGGAGTACAACCTGGCGCGGATTGCGCAGGAAGCGGCCACCAACGCGGTGAAACACTCTGGGGCTGATCATATTCGTGTGCGATTGCGCTCCGGCCGTGGGCGGGTGTCGCTCTCGGTGGCGGACGACGGTTGTGGGTTCACCCCGGAAGGGGCCTTTGACGGGCACTTCGGCCTGCTCGGAATGAAGGAGCGGGCCGCGGAAATCGGCGCCGATCTGGATGTCTCCAGCCGCCCGGGCAAGGGGACCACGGTGTCGGTCGCGCTGGAATTGGCTGACGCAGCGCGGGTTCGAAAGGAGTCGTAGATGGATAGTAATGCAGCGGGGGCGCCAATCACGGTGCTGTGCGCCGATGATCATCCGATTGTGCGCAAAGGCATCGCGTCGCTGCTGGCCAACGAGAGCGATATCAACCTGGTGGCTGAAGCCGCGACCGGGCGTGAGGCCGTAGAGCTGTTCCGCCGCTACCGTCCTGACGTGACCCTGATGGATTTGCGCATGCCGGAGATGGACGGCATCGCGGCCATCCGCGAGATTCTGGCTGAGTTCTCCGATGCGCGAATTATCGCGTTAACCAGCTATGACGGGGATCAGGACATCTATCACGCACTTGAGGCGGGTGTTCGCGGGTACCTGCTCAAGGAAACTGTCTATAGCGAAGTGTTGCGCGCCATCCGCACTGTGTACGAGGGCAAACGCCTGGTGCCGGGTCCGGTGGCAGAGCGGCTGAGTGAGTATTTTCCGCAAATCGCATTGACGCCGCGTGAAGTGGAAGTGCTCGCTTGTGTCGCAGAGGGGCTTGGCAACAAAGATATCGCCGAGCGTCTGGGCACGGCCAGCGGCACAGTGAAGATGCACGTCCAGAACATTCTGAGCAAGCTGGGCGCGTCGGACCGCACGCACGCTGTCGCCATCGCCTACCGGCGCGGTATTTTGCACATCGGATGAAACGGATCTTCATTTGGACGATAGCCGGCGCAGCGCTCCTCTACGGCGCCGATGTGGCCTGGGTGGCAATACGCGGTGAACGCGCCTACGGACGGATGGAAGTGAGCCTATTGCTGGCGGTGCCGCAGAAGGGCAGCCGCGTCGAGTACATTCCAGGCGGCACGGAGACGCGCGCCTGCGTCTATGCGCTGTTTCCGCAGCGCGGGTTCTCGCCCTGCTGGTACATGGCGCGCCACAAGCGCCAGGAAGTGGACTACTAATCAGACGCGATTCACGCCAATGCTGAACTCGTCGCCGCAGTGCGGGCAGGTGACGCGCACATCGGCGCCTGGTTGCAGCCTGACGTTCACGCGGGTGGCGCAGCGCGGGCAGACGAAGACGCTCGGTCCGGGCTGTGATTCGTCGCCTAGCGGTGCACCGCAGCGTTCGCAGGTGAAGATGAGTTCAGCTTTCGACAGCGGAATCACGGGCAGGAAGAACAGCGTCAGGTAGCGCCGCCGTGAGCGCGTCCGGAAGTTCGAGACCATACCGCATATGGCGCACCGCGCGCGCCGCGGTTCAGCGTCTTTCACATCACGTTGAATCGGCTGGATTCCAGCCACCAGGAACAGCACGCCCCCAGCATAGCTTCCCGTTGCCGTCTATGCCATTCGGCATAGTGTGATCGCGCCGTGCGGCAGTTTCGGCTCGTGCCGCACTACCCGCAGAATCGGAGCTAGAGATGGACGCTCAAGCTTCTGACATCGAGACGAGCGCCACGCCCCGGAAGCGCGGGCATGGCTGGATCTGGCTGCTGATACTGCTCGGCGCCGCGGGTGGCGGCTACTATATGTGGTCGAAGAAGCCTGCCGAGCAGGCCGGCGCGCCATCTGCGGCGGCCAAAGGAGGAAGACGCGGCGGCATGACGCCGGTGCTGACCGCAAAGGCGCGTAAAGGCGACATCGGCGTCTTCCTGAACGGGCTGGGCGCGGTGACGCCGATCTACACCGTGACTGTGAAAAGCCGCGTCGACGGTGAGTTGCTCGCCATTCATTACAAGGAAGGCGACATGGTGCAGAAGGGCGCCGCGCTTGCTGAGATCGACGCGCGTCCCTACCAGGTCCAGTTGACACAGGCCGAGGGCCAGTTGGCGCGTGACCAGGCACTGCTCGCGAACGCGCGGACTGACCTGGCGCGTTACGAGACGCTGATCCGACAGAACGCCGTGTCCGAGCAGCAACTTGTCACGCAGAAAGCACTCATCGGCCAATACGAGGGCACGGTGAAGATCGACCAGGGCGCCGTGGACAGCGCCAAACTGAACATCGCCTATAGCCACATCAAGGCGCCTATCAGCGGACGTATCGGCTTGCGTCTGGTGGATCCGGGCAACATCGTGCACGCCTCGGATTCAACCGGGATGCTGGTGATCACGCAAGTGCAGCCCATCAGCGTGATCTTTACGTTGGCTGAAGACCAGTTGCCCGTCGTCGTGCGCAAGACGCGCTCCGGCGCGCGGCTCCGTGTTGACGCCTACAACCGTGACAACAAGACCAAGCTCGGCAGCGGAGTGCTGACCACCGTCGACAACCAGATCGACCAGACTACGGGCACGCTGAAGCTTCGCGCTGTGTTCGACAACGGCCGCGGCGAACTGTTCCCCAACCAGTTTGTCAACGCGCGCCTGCTTGTCGAGGAGAAACGCGGAGTCGTGCTGGTTCCCACTGCCGCGGTGCAGCGCAACACCGACATGAACTACATCTGGATCGTCAAGCCAGACTCGAGCGTGGCCGTGCAGAAGGTGCAGACAGGCGTCACCGAGGGCCCCGACACTGAAATCGTCTCCGGGTTGGAGCCGGATACCACTGTCGTGATGGCGGGCGTCGACAAGCTCCAGGAGGGCGCCAAGGTGCGCATTGGCAGTGACACCGGCGGCGCGGGCGACGATGGCAGCAAGGGCGGTAAGGGAAGGCGGAAGCAATCGCAGTGAGCCCGTCACGCCAGTTCATTCTGCGGCCAGTAGCGACCACGCTGCTGATGGTTGCCATACTGCTGGTGGGCGCCGCGGCCTACAAGCAACTGCCGGTTTCGGCATTGCCTGAAATCGACTACCCCACCATTCAGGTGACAACGTTTTATCCCGGCGCCAGCCCGGACGTGATGGCGTCGTCGGTGACCGCGCCGCTGGAACGCCAGTTCGGCCAGGTGCCGGGCTTGAAGCAGATGACGTCCACCAGTTCGCCGGGTAGTTCCGTCATCACGTTGCAGTTCAATCTGAATCTGAATATCGATGTGGCCGAGCAGGAGGTGCAGCAGTCCATTAATGCTTCCGGCACCTATCTGCCGGCCGACCTGCCCACGCCGCCGATTTACAGCAAGATCAATCCGGCCGATACGCCCATTCTCACGTTGGCGCTATCGTCGGAATCCATGCCGCTGGCTAAGGTCGAGGACTTGGCCGACACGCGCCTGGCGCCCAAGATTTCGCAGTTGCCGGGCGTCGGCCTGGTCTCCATCAGCGGTGGCCAGAAGCCTGCGGTGCGCATCCAGGCCAACCCTACCGCGCTGGCCGCGCACGGTCTCAACATGGAGGATCTGCGCAGCGCGCTGATCGCCGCCAACGTTAACCAGGCCAAGGGTAACTTCGACGGGACGCACCAGTCGTATCAGATTGGCGCTAACGA
>CAYZIX010000154.1:0-11615 GCA_964478395.1 uncultured Candidatus Solibacter sp. | reverse complement strand
GGCTCCAAAGGCCGCTGTCCTGCCATTAGACGACCGGGGAATGAGAGCGCCTGTGCAGCGCTCTCCTTTATCGTAGCCTAACTTAGCCGACGTGCGGCTCCACCATCTTCACAAGTTCGCTTTTGCCCACTGCGCCCACGCGCTGATCCACCACCTTGCCGCCCTTGAACAGCAGTAGCGTAGGAATGCCGCGGACCATGAAACGGGCCGCCGTGGCGTTGTTGAAGTCGACGTTCACCTTGCCAACCTTCAACTTGTCGGCGTACTCGGTGGCGAAAGCGTCCACCGTCGGGCCGATCATCTTGCAGGGGCCGCACCATTCAGCCCAGAAGTCCACCAGGACTGGCGTGGGCGAGTTGATGACCTCCGCGTCAAAGTTCGCATCGGTGAATTCAAGAGTATTTGGACCCATCTTTTTAGTTTCCTATCTCCTAAGATGACACGCGCCGCGCGCCGGATTCACGCCACGCCCAGCAGCTTATTGTATAGCGCAGAGTAGACTCGCGCCGACGCGTCCCAGGAGTAATCTTTCGCCATAGCGCGCCGCATCCGGCCGCGCCAGGAGTCGCGATTCTCATAAGCGCCCAAAGCCATACGCAGCGCGTCGTACAACGCACCGGCTGAGTACGGGCCGAACTTGAACCCGGTGTCTTCCTGAATGGTATCATCCAGACCGCCCGTGGCTCGCACCACCGGAATGGTGCCGTAGCGCAGGCTGTAGATCTGATTCAGGCCGCAAGGCTCGTACTGGCTGGGCATGAGAAACATGTCGGCGCCGGCTTCAATGCGGTGCGCCAGCGCATTGTTGTAGCCGATCCAGACGCCCACTTTCTCCGGCAGCCAGCGCTGCCACTCATTGAACAGCCGCTCATAGCGCCACTCGCCGGAGCCGAGCAGCACCAGCCGCGCGCCGGTCTCCTCGAACAGCCGCGCCACGCCTGCAATCAGGTCGAAGCCCTTCTGCTCGGCAAAGCGTGACACAATGCCGATCAACGGTTGCCGTGCCGTACCTGCGGGCAGGTGAAACTCATCCAGCAGCGCGCGCTTGCAGATTTTCTTGCCGGCTAGATCCGCCGCCGAATAATTCGCAGGCAGATGTGGATCGGTTTCAGGTGACCATTCGCCATAATCGACGCCATTCAGGATGCCGGTCAACGCCCCGGCACGCGCTCGCAGCACACCGTCCAGGCCCCAGCCGCCTTCGGGCGTCTGTATTTCGCGCGCGTACGTAGGGCTTACTGTCGTGACCCAGTCCGCCATCGCGATGCCGCCCTTCAAGAAGTTCACATCGCCGTAGTATTCCAGTTTGTCGCCGGTAAACCAGCCCGGATTTAGCCCCAAGTCGGGAAATTGTGTCGCGTGAAAACGGCCTTGATAACCCAGGTTGTGAATAGTGAGCACCGTCTTGACCCCGGCCAGCACGGGATTCGAGTGCTGTTGGTCCGCCTTATAGATAGGAACCAGCGCCGCCTGCCAGTCGTGGCAGTGCAATATGTCGCAGGGAAACACCGTTTGCGCCACGCCCAACGCAGCCAGCGCCAGCACGGCGAAGCGCTTGTGGTTGTCGCCGAAATCACTCTGGCCGTAACTGTAAAGGCCCTCGCGGTCGAAAAAGTAGGGCGCCTCGACGAAGAAAAACTTCACGCCCTTTTCCACCCGGACCCGGATGTCCACGCGATAAGGAAGGGAGCCGGCGTAGACCACCATGTTGTCGAACGCGATCTCGGTGCTGTCCCACGCAATAGAGCGGTAACGTGGCATGACCACAGCCACTTCGTGGCCCAAACGGGTAAGCGCCGCCGGCAGTGCGCCCACGACGTCGGCCAGGCCTCCAGACTTGGCGAACGGCGTGGCCTCGCTCGAAACCATCAATATGCGGCTCATCTTCAACATCATGCCATGTCCATGTCTTTCCAGGTCCATGCAATCGCACTGTGATTTGTTATAACTACATGATTAGTAATATGGGCTAGGTTGAAACCTGGCGATTCCAGCTCGGTTCTCTATCGTGCCGTTATTTTATTTCTTATGTAGTTTTATCCGACCATTCTTTCCTGGTGTCACTATCTACATTAGTAGTAACTAAAAGGCCGAAGATGGCGCAGCGTGCTTTCCGCGGCGCTCATCTCAGGCCTGAGCGTCTCGCTGCCATTGTGGCGCCCGAATGTTTGAAACAAATATTTGCCAAAATGTTCCTATAGACTCAAGCTGAACGGCGTCGTCACCTCACGGTGTATGCAGGCGTCGGCAATCGGTTTGACCCCCCTCAAAAGCGTGTGATAGGCTGACGCTTTGGGACCTGTGGATTTTTCCACAAGATAGATTCCCGGTTAGCCTCAAAGTTCAGCCAGCCCGGCCTTCGACGCATGGAACAACTAGTCCAAATCCTCAGTCCGCTTCAAGGGATCCTCGTTCGAGCGCTGCCCACATTCGTTCTCGTTATCCTCCTCCACTGGTATCTGAAGAAGGTTCTGTTCCAGCCCATGGAACGCGTGATGGAAGAGCGGCGCAAGAAGACCGAGGGCGCCGTTGAGGCGAGCGAAGCGATGCTGGCCGGCGTCGCCGGACGCCTGGAGCAGTACGAAAAGTCGCTGAGCGATGCGCGCGCCGCCATTTACCGCGAGCAGGAAGAGAGCCGCAAGCGTCTGGCCGATGAGCAGGCCCAGGCCGTGGAGGCCGCGCGGCTGCGGTCGCGCGAACGCGTCGAGGCGGCCAAGGCGGAGATTGCCGCTGAGGCCCAGCAGGCAACCGGTGCGCTGCGGATGGAGGCCGACCGTCTGGCGGCGTCCATCGCCACGCAGCTTCTTAGCGGGAGGCCCTTCTCGGCATGATCAAGCGACTGGTTCTGATCCTTGGCTGCGCAGCCGTTGCGCTGTACGCCCAGGAGGGACATGAAGCCGCGCACGGCGGCGGTGATTCCCAGCTCATCTATAAGTGGATCAATTTTGCGATTCTTGCCGGCGGTTTGGGGTACCTGGTCATAAAGGCCGGTGTGCCCGCGCTGAAGGCCCAGCAGAAGTCCATCCTGGACGGTCTGGACCAGGCCACCGGCCGCGCTGAAGCCGCACAGAAGAAGGCCGCCGAAGCCGAAAAGCAGATCGCCGGTTTGGAGACGGCTGTGGCTGCGGTGCGGGCCAAGGCGGAAGCCGAGCTGAAGGCCGAGGCCGTCCGGTTGCAGCAGGAAACGGCCAGCCAAATGGCCAAGTTGGAGCAGACGGCCGCGCAAGAGATCGAGTCAGCCGGTAAGAATGCGGCGCAGCAGGTGCGTGCCGAAGCGGCGCGGCTGGCGCTGGAGCTGGCGTCGGCGCGGATCGCCCAGCAGATGACGCCCGAAACACAGGGCGCTCTGGTGGGCCGCTTCATCGGCAGTTTGGAAAAGCAGGCTGCGCGGGACCGCGTCTAGGAGTCGCCATGTCGCATATCGCAATCGCCAACCAATACGCCAAGGCTCTCCTGGAGGTGGTGTCGAAGCCGGATGCAGACACCGCCGCTGAAGCGGCGCATGCCCAGTTGAAGCTTTTTGTGACGATTCTAAAGGAAGCGCCGGAGCTGGCTGAGGTGCTGGCCTCGCCCGCCGTCGGTCTTCCGGAAAAGGCGCGCGTAATCGCCCGTGTGGGTCAGGCGTCGGCAATCGGAGAATCGGTCCGGAATTTCCTGCGCGTCATGACGCACCACCGCCGTCTGGATCTTCTGCCGGAAGTGATTGCGCGTTACGAATTGCTGATGGATCAGGCTGCCGGTCTGGCGCGCGCCGAAATTACTTCGGCGCGGGAGCTCAATGCCGGTGAGCGTAGTGCTCTCGAAGGCGCGCTCGCGCGGGCCACCGGCTTGCAGCCGCGTTGTGAGTATACGGTGGAGGCCCCGCTTCTGGGGGGTGTTGCCGTGCGCGTGGGTTCGAGTGTTTTTGACGGTTCGGTGCGCGGCCAGTTGGAAGGCCTGCGCCGGCGTTTGACAAGCGCCAGCTAAGGGGTTTGGGAAGGACGTATGGCTCAGATTCGTGCCGATGAGATCGCGCAGGTGTTGCGCGCCGAGATTGAGAATTACGACCAAGTCATTCAGGTGTCGGAAACCGGCTACGTAGTTTCAGTCGGTGACGGCATCGCCCGTGTTCACGGGTTGGACAAGGTGATGGCCGGGGAACTGATTGAGTTCCCGCAGGGTGTCGCCGGCCTTGCCATGAACCTGGATGAGAACGAGGTGGGCGCCGTGCTGCTCGGCGAAGCCTATCTCATCAAGGAAGGTGACGAGGTTAAGCGCACCGGCCGCATCATGTCGGTGCCGGTGGGCCCGGCGTTGATCGGACGTGTCGTGGATGCCCTCGGCAATCCGATCGACGACAAAGGCCCGATCGATACCAAGGAATTCGGTGCTGTCGAGCGCATTGCACCGGGCGTCATCGACCGCAAGCCGGTGCGCGAGCCGTTGCAGACCGGCATCAAAGCCATCGACGCGATGATCCCGATTGGCCGCGGCCAGCGCGAGCTGGTCATCGGCGACCGCCAGACCGGTAAGACGGCCATCGCGCTCGACACCATCATCAACCAAAAGGGCAAGGACGTCATTTGTATCTACGTCGCCATCGGGCAGAAGCGCTCGACGGTCGCCCAGGTGGTGAAGACGCTGACTGACTACGGCGCCATGGATTACACCATCGTCGTGGCGGCCACCGCGTCGGAGTCGGCCGCGTTGCAGTACATCGCGCCCTACGCCGGCTGCGCCATGGGCGAATACTTCCGCGACCGCGGCGGCCACGCCCTCTGCGTTTACGACGATCTTTCCAAACAGGCTGCGGCCTACCGCGAAATCTCGCTGCTGCTGCGCCGCCCGCCAGGACGTGAAGCGTTCCCCGGCGACGTGTTCTATTTGCACTCACGCCTGCTGGAGCGCGCCGCCAAGATGAGCGACAAGCTCGGTGGCGGTTCGCTTACGGCGTTGCCGTTTATCGAGACGCAGGCCGGCGACGTTTCCGCCTATATTCCGACCAACGTCATTTCCATTACCGACGGTCAGATCTTCCTGGTGGGTGATATGTTCAATTCGAACATCCGCCCAGCCGTGGACGTCGGCATTTCGGTCAGCCGCGTCGGCGGCAACGCGCAGATCAAGGCCATGAAGCAGGTCGCCGGCTCGCTTCGTTTGGACTTGGCGCAGTACCGCGCACTGGCCGCTTTTGCGCAGTTCGGCTCGGATCTGGACAAGGCCTCGCAGGCCCAGTTGAACCGCGGCCGCCATCTTACCGAAATTCTGAAGCAGGGCCAGTATCATCCACTGCCGGTCGAAAAGCAGGTGTTGATCCTCTACGCCGGCGGTAATGGCTGGCTGGACGATCTGCCGGTCGAACAGTGCCTGACGTTTGAAGCTGAGCTCTACCGCTTCGTCGAAAACGGCCACGCCGACCTGCTGGCTGACATTCGCGACAAGAAGGCGCTGGACGACAACATCAAGGCGCGCATTGATGCCCTGCTGAAGGAATTCAAGCAGCGCTTCGTCGGCGAACACAAGACGGCTTAGCGCCGCGCGGGCGAGGAACTTGCATGCCTAGCTTGATTGATATCCGACGGCGGATCCGCTCGGTCAAAAACACGCAGCAGATCACCAAGGCCATGAAGATGGTCTCGACGGCGCGTCTGCGCCGGGCGCAGGAGCGTGTTGTCAACTCGCGTCCCTACGCGCGCATGATGGCTGAAATGCTGTGCAATGTGGCCGGTGCCGCGGGCTCAACGGAACTGGTCGCGGAGCTGCCATTGCTGGCCGTGCGCGACGAAAAGCGTGTCCAGTTGGTGCTTATCACGTCGGACCGCGGCATGGCCGGCGCATTTAATACGAATCTGATTAAGGCCGCCGAACAGTTTCTCGGCCAGCACGCTGAAGTCGAAATGGAGCTGGTGGGCCGCAAGGGCCGCGATTACTTCGTGCGGCGCGGCGCAACGGTGAGCGGTGAATTGGTTGGCGCCAGCCAGACTGCCGGCCTGAACCAGGCCCGTGCTCTGGCCGAAAAGCTGACCCGGCGGTTTGTCGATGGCGAGGTGGACGCGGTCTACCTGCTTTACAACGAATTCAAGAGCATCCTCACGCAGCGCGTGACGCTCAAGAGGATTCTGCCCGTCGCGGTGGACTCAACCGCTCCGGCGCGCGACTATATCTTCGAGCAACCGCCCGCCGAATTGCTGGCGCGGCTGTTGCCCGATTCGATTTTGCTCCAGGTCCTCGAGGCGTTTCTCGAAACGGCCGCCGCCGAGCATGCCGCGCGCATGACGGCCATGGATGCGGCCACGACGAATGCCACCGATGTGATCAACAAGCTCACGCTCTACATGAACCGCGTGCGCCAAGCCAGCATCACGCGTGAAATCATTGAGGTTGTCAGCGGCGCCAGCGCCCTCGAATAGGAATTGAACATGTCACAGGCTACTCAAGAGCAGATCGTCGGCAAAGTGATTCAGGTGTCCGGTCCGGCTGTCGACATCCAGTTTCCGGAAGCGAAGATCCCCGTCATCTATACGGCGGTGAAGATCACCAGCGAGGGCTTCGACGTGCCGGCGCCGATCGACATCACCGTTGAAGTGATGCAGCACCTCGGCGAAGGCCGCGTCCGCACGGTGGCGATGCAGCCCACCGACGGCTTGGTGCGCGGCATGAAGGCCCTCTCGCTCGGCGGCCCCATCACCATGCCCGTGGGCAAGCAGACGCTCGGCCGCGTGCTGAACGTCCTCGGCGACCCCGTGGACCAGCAGGGCGACGTCACAACCGAGAAGCGCTACCCGATTCACCGCGAAGCGCCGGCCTTCGACGAGCAGTCCACCACGGCCCAGATGTTCGAAACGGGCATCAAGGTCATTGACCTTTTGGAGCCCTACCTGCGCGGCGGCAAGATCGGCCTGTTCGGCGGCGCCGGTGTCGGCAAGACCGTCGTCATCATGGAGCTGATCAACAACATCGCCATGAAGCACGGCGGCGTGTCGGTGTTCGCCGGCGTCGGCGAGCGCACGCGCGAGGGCAACGATCTGTGGCTCGAAATGCAGGAGTCGGGCGTACTCGACCCGACTGACTGGACCAAGTCCAAGGTGGCCTTGATCTACGGTCAGATGACCGAGCCGCCCGGAGCCCGTCTCCGCGTCGCACTGTCCGGTCTGACCGTGGCCGAGTATTTCCGCGATGAAGAGAACCAGGACGTGCTGCTCTTCATCGACAACATTTTCCGTTTCACCCAGGCCGGTTCTGAGGTCTCGGCGCTGCTCGGCCGCATGCCTTCCGCCGTCGGCTACCAGCCGAACCTCGCTACGGAAATGGGTGAGTTGCAGGAACGCATTACGTCGACGAAGAAGGGCTCCATCACCTCGGTGCAGGCCATTTACGTGCCCGCTGACGACTACACGGACCCCGCTCCGGCCACCACGTTCGCCCACCTCGACGCGACCACGAACCTCTCGCGTGAGATCTCCTCGCTCGGCATCTATCCGGCCGTCGACCCGCTGGCTTCCACCTCCCGCATTCTCGATCCGCTGGTGGTTGGAGATGAGCATTACCAGACCGCGCAGCGCGTCAAGGGCGTTCTGCAGCGCTACAAGGACTTGCAGGACATCATCGCCATCCTTGGTATGGACGAGCTTTCGGAAGAGGATAAGCTCAGCGTTTCGCGCGCCCGCAAGATCCAACGCTTCCTGTCGCAGCCGTTCCACGTGGCCGAGCAGTTCACCGGCTTCAAGGGCAAGTACGTCAAGCTGGCCGACTCCATCAAGGGCTTCCGGGAAATCTGCGACGGCAAGCACGACGACGTGCCGGAGCAGGCCTTCTACATGCAGGGCACCATTGAGGACGTGCTGGAGCGCGCTGAGCAGATGAAGAAGGTGAGCTAGGTCATGGCCGGAACGCTTCGCCTGGAAGTAGCCACGCCCGAACGCCTGCTGCTGAAGGAGCAGGTGAAGCAGGTGGAAGTGCCGGGTGCCGGCGGGGCGCTGGGCATTCTGCCTGAGCATGCGCCGCTGCTCACTGAACTTGGCTGCGGGGCGCTGGTCTACACGCTCGAAACCGGGCAGCAGAAGTGCATCGCCATCTGCGGTGGCTACGCCGAAGTCGGTCCGGACCTGGTTCGTGTGCTGGCCACTAAGGCGGAAAATGCCGATGAGATCGACACGGCGCGCGCCGAAAAGGCTCTTCAGCGGGCCAATGAGCGTCTGCTGCATCCGACGGCGGACGTCGATGTGGCCCGCGCTCTGAACGCCGCCGCTCGTGCCCAGGCGCGGCTGAACGCCGCGGCCCGCAAGTAACCTCATCATCCACTATCGAAACGCCCAGCCCCACCGGGTTGGGCGTTTTTGTTTTAAACATCCCTGTCTTCTGATGACAAGATAGAGGGGATGCGCTCTCATCTTCGCTGGCTTCTCCTCTGCGCCGCGTTGCCCCTGTTCGGCGCCGCGCCCGATCTGTTGCATGATCGCTGGCCCGCCGTCTGGATCACTCATCCCGGGGCGCTGCACCAGTACGGCGTCTATCATTTCCGCCACACATTTACGCTCGCCGCCAAGCCGGAGCACTTCATCGTGCACGTCTCGGCTGACAACCGCTATCAGCTCTTCGTCAACGGCACGTCCGTTTCGCGCGGACCGGCGGCGGGCGATCTGTGGCATTGGCGCTACGAAACGGTCGACTTGGCGCCGCAGTTGAAAGCCGGCCCGAACACGCTGGCCGCCGTCGTGTGGAACTTCGCCAAAGGCGCGCCGTCCGCGCAGCTCACCGCGCGCACGGCGTTCATTGTGCAAGGCCACGGCGATGCGGAGAGCGTCGCCAACACCGGCACGAACTGGAAGAGCGCGGCCGACGATGCCTATTCGCTCTACGACCGCCGCAAGCGCGGCTACCCGGTGGGCGAGCTGTTCGGCGCCGGTGAAAGCGTCGATGGCCGCCGCTATCCGTGGGGTTGGCAGCAACCCGCCTTTGACGATCATGCCTGGGGCCCGGCCGCGCAGGTGGCCACGGCCCATCCGCGCGGCACGCGCACGGACTTTGCCCGCTGGTTCCTGGTGGAAGATACTCTGCCGCCCATGGAAGAGGTGACTGAACGCTTTGCCGCCGTGCCGCGTTCGAGCCAGGTGGACGTGCCAGCCGCGTTTGTCGCGGGCCGCGCGCCCGTCACCGTGCCGGCGCACACGCGCGCCACGCTGCTGCTGAAGATGCTGAACGAGACCACGGGCTACCCGGAGCTGCATGTGCGCGGCGGGCGCGACGCGCGCATCGAACTCACCTACACCGAGGCCATGCGCAAGCCTGTGCCGGGCAAGAACATCAGCTCCTGGCCCAAGGGCAACCGCGACGAAATCGAGGGCAAGGAAGCGCACGGCATGGGCGACGCCTATGTCGCCGATGGCGGCGAGCGGCGCTTTCAGCCGCTGTGGTGGCGCGTCTTCCGCTACGTCGAAGTGAGCATCGAGACGTCCGATGCACCGCTCACGCTGCTGGACATCACCAACGAGCGTTCGCTCTACCCGTTCGCGGAGCGCGCGAAGTTCGAAAGCTCGGACCCGCGCCTCGCGAAAATCTGGGAGGTAGGCTGGCGCACGGCGCGGCTCAGCTCGCACGAGTTCTTCACGGACGGGCCCTACTGGGAGGCTCTCCAGTATGCCGGCGACATGCGCGTCGTGGCGCTCTCGACGCTGGTGGGCTCTGGTGACGACCGCCTGATGCGCAATGCCATCACGCAGTTTGACGATTCGCGCATCCCGGATGGCCTCACCTATAGCCGCTTTCCCACGGCAGATCCGCAGATCATTCCGCCCTATTCGCTCATCTGGATCAACGCCGTGCACGACTATTGGCTTAGCCGTTCGGACACGGCCTTTGTCCGCGCGCGTCTGGACGGCGTGCGCACCGTGCTGGCATGGTTCGACAAGCACGCCCAGCCTTCCGGCCTGCTGGGGCCGCAGGGCTGGTGGCCGTTTGTCGATTGGGTGAACACCTGGAAGTCCGGCGTGCCTCCGGGCGAAACCGATGGCCAGTCCGCCATCACCTCCTTGCAGTGGGCCGCTGCCTTGCGCGACGCCGCCGAATTGGAACTCGCGCTGGGCGACGCGGTGCTGGCCGAACGTTATGAGCGGCGCCGCGCGGCCGTCATCGATGCCGTGCGCCGCTTGTGTTGGGACGCGCAGCGCGGCCTGGTGGCCGATACGCCTGCGCGCACTTCTTACAGCCAGCACGCCACCATTCTCGGCGTGCTCGAAGACGTGGTTCCAGCCGCACGTCAGGCGGAGGCCATTGAGAAGGCGCTCAGCGATAAGACCCTCTCGCAGCCCACGCTCTATTTCAGCTACTATCAGGGCCGCGCGCTGGCCAAGGCCGGCTTGGCGGAGCGTTATCTCGATACGCTCGGCCCGTGGTACGACATGCTCAAGCTGGGCTTGACCACGTGGCCGGAGACGCCGGGCGATGCGCGGTCCGATTGTCATGGCTGGAGCACCAGCCCGAACTTTGAGCTGTTCGCGAGCGTCGCCGGCATCACGCCCGCCGCGCCCGGCTTCGCCCGCGTCCGCGTGGAGCCACACCTCGGCGCGCTCACCTGGCTGAAGGCTACCTATCCGCACGAGCGTGGCGGCATCCGCGTCGAGTTCGAGCGCGCCGGCGGCACCCTGCGCGGCAAAGTCATCCTGCCCGCCGGGCTCACCGGGACTTATGTTCACGCCGGCCGCAGCGTGGACCTGCACCCGGGCGAGAACCGGATCGAGTAGGTTTCCGGTATCGCGGCCAGCCCGTAGCCTACGCTGCGGGTGAAAAGTCGGCAAGAAACCACACGGCACACGCGCCCAGGCCCGCTTGGCCAATGCGACCCGCAAGTAGCGCCCGTGCCGCTCAAGAAATTCACCCAGCCCCACGCGGCTGGGCCTTTTGTGCTCGTGGTGTGCCCTCAAGCTTTCGCCGCTTCAGTCGATCATCTGAGCGGTATCGCCGCGACGCTGGGCCAACTTGCCGCATTCCAGGGGTGAACGGGTGAACAGGTCAGCGTGACCCGTTCGCCGTTCGCAAACTCGCAATTGACGGTGGCACAAGATGAAAGTGAAGAGGCGTTTCGCGTGCACGTCCTAACTGATTGCGCTCTCGGGAGCCCGCCCCTCACGCTGCGTTGCGCGCCTCAACGTGCAGCCGTTTGCCCAGCGCGGCGAACGCCGCCTCAATCTGGTCCAGCCGCGAGCGATGGCGCAGTGAAAACAGCCGGTCGATGTGCGTCTTCGGAATTCCGATGCGTCGCGCCAACTCTGCCTTCTTCAGCCCCGAGGTGAGAAATGCCGTGTATAGATCCGCCTTCGCGCATTGCAGCGCAGTCAGCGCCACCACGTGGAAATTCCTCCCCGCGTGCCGCTTGGGTTGCGGCAGCGGGCGTCCGGCGCGCATGAAGTCACCAATCGTCAACACCAGCAGGTCGCGCGCCAGTTCCAGCGCTTCGGTCTCGCTCTCGCCCTGCGTCACGCCGTAACCGAAATCCGGGAAGCGTACCACGAAACCGCCGTCTTCGGGGTCCGCATCAAACCGAGCTAGGTAGTGTTCCATCTGCCGTCCTCACATCTTCAATCCCAGGTCGCTCAAGATGGCCTGCAAGGTGCCCTTCTTGATGTCCTTCGCCGGATGAC
>CAYZIX010000153.1:0-11640 GCA_964478395.1 uncultured Candidatus Solibacter sp. | reverse complement strand
GGGCCACGCGCCCCCCGTACCAGCGTGGCGTGGCCGGCCAGCGGCGCCAGCAAGCCGCCGCCCACCGCCATTGCGGCGCCCACTGCGCCGAAGCGCGGAATCAGCACGGCTGACGCGGCAGTGGCGGCCAGCATCGAGCCAATCAGAATCGGCACCTGCTCAGTGAAGCGGCGCGCCGCCGTGACGGCATAGCCGAGCAACGATGCGGCATAGCCCACCGCTCCAGCCGCCATCGAAACCAGCAGAATGTCCAGGTGTGCGCCGTATTCCGGGCGGTAGAGCAACTCAAGCGCGGTACGGCCGGCAACGGCGCATACCAACAGGCCGGCGCCGCCGAGCGCCAGACCCAGCGCGGTCAGGCGCAGGCTGAGTATGGCGAAGCTGCGGCGGTCACCATCGGCAAACAGCCGCGCCAGACGCGGCGTCGCAGCCTGGCCGAGTGCGTTGATCAACAGGTTTCCGGCCGAAACCAACACCGCGACAGCCGAGAAGACTCCCAGCGCCGTCGCACCCGCATGGCCCGCCAGAAAGTAGCGCGGCATCGAGGCCACCAATGCGTTCAGCATCAGCGTGACGCCCAGCGGCCAGGAGATCTTGAGGATTTCGATGCACGCCGCACGCGTTACCGGCTCGTCATCGGCCGCACGCAACTTGCGTGTTACAGGCAGATCGTAAAACACCAGCACGCCCAGCCGCGCCGCGGCCAGCCCGGCCAACCCGGCCTCCAGTCGCCCCGTCAGCACAATTCCGGCAGCCAGCGCAGCCAGCGCCAGCGGTGCGCGTAGCGCTAGTGAAATCGAGATCTCCCGTAGCCGCTCCTGACGCTGCAGCAGGCCGTAATAGATGTCACTAGCGGCTTCAACACCTTGAGCCACGGCCACCAGCAGAACCAGTAGCGGCGCGCCTTCAGCCAATCCGAGGGGTACCAGCACGGCGAACGACAGCGCCAGCATGATCATCCGCAGCGTGCGGTAGACGGAGAAACTGTGACTGTGACGAACGTCGGTGGCCACCACGGCGCGCAGATTCAACTGCGCCAGCATCAGCACCGGCGTGACTACGGCCAGCGCCAGCGCATAGCGGCCCACTTCTCCGGCATTGGTGAGCTTCGCCAGCACACTAACCAGCGCCCACTGGCAGGCCGAATACACGGCGTTGCCGGCCGCGGTCCAGGCAAAGCCGGCGCGCAGTCCGGCTGCGGGCACGGGCGTGGACAGGCGCAGTGCAGCAGTGCTCACAGTCCGTTGGCCTCGCTTCCACTCATATCGTTGAGCACCGTGCCGGCCAGATGCGCGCCGTCGTCCTGCAAACGGCGTAGCGCCTTGCGCGAGCCGCCCAGATTGCTCAGGTGAGCTCGCGAGACGAAGACAACGGCATCGGACAAGCGGGCAATAGCGCGTGCGTCGCTGGTTTCGAGCACCGGCGGCGTGTCGATGAACACAGCGTCAAACATCGGCGACTCACGCAGCGCGTCGAACAGTTCGGTGGCACGCGCGTGATCAACAAGGTTCAGCGAAGCGGTTTCGACGTGGCCCATCGGCAACACTAGCAAGTTGCGCGCCAACGTCGGCTGCGCCGCTTCGGCGGCCAGACCAGCCATATCGCCCGGACGGCAGTTCAGCAGATCGGCCAAGCCGGTCACGTTCAGCACGCCCAGCGCTTCGTGCAGGCGCGGGTTGGTGGTGTCGGCGTCCACCAGCAGCACACGCCGTCCGCACTGCGCCATCGCGAAAGCGAGATTGCAGGCCACCGACGTGCGCCCCTCACCGCGATTGGCGCTCACAACCGCGATCAGCCGCGGCCGGTGGTGCTCATCTTTGGAGTAGAGTACCGACGCCAGTATGTTGCGGCAGGCCTCAGCAACCGCTTGATGCCGGCGGGCCGTCAGCGCCGGCCCCTCTTCCAGCCCGCCGTCCTCGTGGCGGTAAACGATGTGACCACCGACGATGCCGCCAAACAGACGCCACATCCAGCCCGGATGTGGCGCCGGAGGCTGCCCGGTGGCCGACGGGATCGTGCCCAGCAACGGCACGCCTGCGTCGCGCCATAGCTGAGCCGGGGTCTCCACACGCCGGTCGCGCCGTTCAGCGCGCGTCGCGCCAATCAAACCCATCAGCAATCCGGCAGCCAGCCCGGTCAGCGCGAAGACGGGCTTGTTGGGCTTCACCGGCCTCAGCGGCGCCAGCGCCTCGTCCAGCAACCGCAGGTTCGACGCCTGTGCCGACGATGCCACCTCCGCGGCCGAGAGCTTCTGCAATGTAGCCTCGTATAGCTGGCGGCGCGTCTCCACGTCGCGCTTCAGCCCCTGGTAACGCACCGAACGCGCGCTCTGTCCGGCGGCTACCCGCGACTGCGTATCGTAGTCGTCCGTCAACAAACGTTCACGCTCACGCGCGGCGTCGTAGTCAATCCGTAGCCGTGACAGCGCAGAGGCGTTCTCCTGACTCAGCGAGCGTTCCAACTCGGCAATCTCGGACCGCAACTGCTCCAGCCGGTAGTGACCCGGCTTGTAGACTTGCGCTTCCTCGGCCTGCTTCTGGCGCAACTCGGCCAGACGAACGCGCAAGGCCCGCAGCGTATCGTTATCGAACACTCCGCTCTGCGCGCCGGATAGCGACCGCTCATAGCGCGTCTGTGCCGCCACTCGCGCCTCACGCGCGGAGCCCAGAGCCTGCTGGGCCAGACGCAGGCGCGCCTCCGAAACGTTTTCGCGATCCAGTTCGAGCGACGGACCGTTTGAGAGGATGTAGCTCTCCAGTGCGTGCTCAGCCGTATCGAGTGAGTCCTTCATTTCCGACAACTGCGTAGCGAGCGACACCGCCGTGCCGCCGGTCGCCTCAGCGCGGCGGCGCAGATTCATCGCCGTGTACTCGCGCGCCAGCGCGTTGACGTAACGCGCCGCCAGCTCCGGATCAGTGGAACGGAAATGGAGTTCGATGATATTGGTTTGCCCAAACAGGCGCACGTTTAACCGCTCGTGCAGGTCTTCGAGCAACCCCACGCGTGAGAACACCGGCTTCGGTTGCCCCAGCAGGCGCGCTTTCAGGCTGTAAGTGGGCTGGAATTCCGGAAGGGACGCCAGCTTCATTCGCTCGGCCACACTCCACACCAGCGCATCGCTTTCGAGCAGTTTGATCTGCGTCTGCAGATAAGACTCCATCACCAACGGGCTGCTGGCGGCTGTCGGATCCAACTGCCGGCGGTTCAGGTAGTCTTCATTCGGTAGCAGCACCTCGACCGAAGCGCGCGCCTCGTACACCGGCTTCATCGCGCGGGCCACGAAGTAGCCGGCCGCCGCGCCGCCCAATGCAAACAGGATCAGCCAGAACTTGCGTCGGGCCACAAGCGCAAGGAAGTCGCCAAAGCGCACCCACTCTGAACTGACCGCATTGGCCGCCGGTATCTGGACGGAGGATGTTGCCGCGTCCTGGCCCGAGGAGGGGACAATTTGGATTTCGAAGGATTGCATCTCTAGCGTCTCCAGATTGCGACGCTGGTCCCCAACTGCACGGAGGCCTCGACGCTGCGGAAGGCAACAGTCTTCCAGTTGTTGTTCGGCACCACGAGAATGTCTTCCTCTGAAAGCAGGAAGTCCGGGGCGCGGCCATTGAGAATCTCGGGCAAATTAACGGCGATTTCCGTGCGTGCCTGGCCGGGCGCGGCCGAGCGCAACACACGTGCGCGGCCGCTCCAGGCCGTGCTGGTCGGGCCCTCGGCAAGCGCCAGCGCCTGACTGACAGAGAGCTTTTCGCGCTCGCGGAGCACAAAGCCGCCGGGCTTGCGCACCGCACCCATCACATAAACCAGCCGCGCGCGCGGCACAAACAGGGCGTCTTCGGGCAGCACCCAGACATTCATCGCGCCGTCGCCCGTCCCCATCAACGCGTCCAGACGGATATCGCACATGGAGAACTGCCCCGACGGATCTTTCTTTGCGCCCGCCAGCGGGAGCGCGCCTTGTGCCAGCGGCCGCGAGAGGCGAACCATAAAACCCGCGTCCTCACCAAGTCCACCCGCCATGGCCAGCACCTCCACCAGCCGGCGGCGGCCTTCAACCTGGTAGACGCCAGGCGTCTTCACCGAGCCCAATATCGACACCGGCCGCGAACGGCGCTCCATCAGATCGACGCTCACATCAGGCCGGACAATCAGCTTGCCAAGCTTTTCGTTCAGTTCAGCGGCGAGTTCGGCCGTCGTACGTCCCGCGGCCCTTACCTCACCGGCCAGCGGCAGGTGCAGCAGGCCACTCTCATCGACGCGATAGGGTTTGTCAGATATCTCAGGAGCATGAGCAGCCCGAATCAGCACCTGATCGCCGATGCCGAGCGTCGATGCCGTAACGGCGTGTTGTGCATTGCATGGCGTCAGCACGGCTAGAGCCAGCAACGCCACTAGTTGTAAAACAATAGCTTTCCGGGGCATGGGCTACTCCTGGGATGTGTCTCCTCCACATCCCTATGGATCGAGTATCCGGGCCATGGCCGCCCGGGGGAATGCCTCAGCGGTACCGATTGCCGCCAGTACTGTACCGGAGCCACGGGGGTACTGGCGTAGCCACGATTTGGAACAAAGGTACTACGTAGGGCCGGCGGCGGAATTCGTATCATGAAGGCCTGTGTCCACTTCACAGCTGACGGTCCGCCGGTGGCGCGCCTTCGCGGAGGCAGAAGCCGAACTGCGGCCGTTTCTGTTACGCCATGCAGGGCTTCCCTTTTCTCACTTTGAATGGTTGAGTTTGTACCATGCCTGCTTGGGCCGGGGTACTCCGCTGCTGGTGGGCGCATATCGCAACGGCGAGCTTGTCACGTTCGCCCCGCTCGTCATGCGCCGCCGCTACGGCCTGCGCACCATCGGCTTCATCGCCGAGGGCCGCGCCGACATCAACGGATTTGTGGGCGAAGTGACTCGCGAAACGGTGGACGCCGTGCTCAAGGCATTGCCGCGCGGAGCGTTGCGTCTGGCCGACATCCGGGAGTCCGATCCGCTCGTCAAGCTGCTTGCCGCTCACGTACTGCGCCCTTATCCCAATCCGCTGCGCCAGCTCGGACCGGACGCGCCCGCCGGCACTGGCTCCAACCGCCGTTTCCAGGTGCGCATCCCCGGCTACGCCCGGCGTCTGGCCGAACAGGGCCGCGTCGAGCATGAAATGGTCGATTTCGACACCCGCCGCCCGGAAGCGCTGGCGCTGCTTGACCAGTTCTGGCAAATTCACGACCTGCGCCACGCCGGCCGCCGCAACGCCTGGAAAGATCCATCTAACCGCGCCTTCCTGCGAGAGTACATCGAACAGTCGGAGCGCAGCGACGTGCTGGCCTTCGTGCTCAAGTTCAATGGCCGGCCCGTCGCATTCGACCTCGGTTTTCGCGCCGGTAGCCGTTTCCTCCTCTATATTCCGGCCTTTCATCCCGATTACGACCGCTTCCGCCCCGGCCACGTAAATCGCTTCTACTCGTTCCCAAAATGCCGCGAAATGGGGATGGACATCTACGACTTTTCGCGCGGCGACAGCTTCGCCAAGCGTGTTTGGTCCACCGGCGAGGAGTGGAGCGTCATCCTCACCAACTCGCGCCTGCTGGCCTGGATCGACGAGTTGAAGATCCTCGGCCGCCGCTGGGGGCTGAACCAGCGCATCGGCCGCTGGCTTGAACGCCTGCGCCGTCGATGAGAGATGATAGAGACGCCATGAGCCTGCGGCTTGGATTCAACACCTACTGCCTGCGCGCGCTGCGCTGGCCCGATGCCCAAATGCTCGACTACGCCGCCGGGCAGCAGCTCGACGCCATTTTCCTCCAGGATTCGCCGGACCCGCTCACGCAGCAGCCCGCGCACTGGGCCGGCGTCAAGGCGCAGGCCGCGCGGCTCGGGCTGGAGCTGCAAACCGGCGGTGGCGGCATTCTGCCGAAGACGGCCGACGGCATCGACGCCAGCATTGCCACGCTCCGCCAGAACATCACACGCGCCGCCGCCATGGGCTCGCCCTTTGTGCGCTGCGTGCAGGCCAGCGAGCGCGCCGCCTTTCCGGTGCCCGCCGAACAGGCCATGGAGTGGACCGTCCGCATCTTGCGCGCCGTGAAGCCGCAGCTTAAGGACGCGCGCGTCAAGGCCATTATTGAGGTTCACAAGGACCTGCAAGCCTGGGAAATGCGCCAGGTAATCGAGGCCGCTGGTCCGGATATCGTTGGCATTTATCTCGATACAGGCAACCCCGTTTTTGTTTTAGAAGATCCTTTCCAGACCTTGGAGACACTGGCGCCCTACGTACAGTGCGCGCATTTGCGCGACTCCGTCGTCTACGAGCACCCGCGCGGCGTGGCCGTGCAATGGGTGCCGCTGGGCGAAGGCAACATCGACTTCAAGGCGTTCGTCAAGCGCCTGGAAGAGCTCTGCCCGAAGGTGTGCGTCTTCAACAAGCCCATCACCGGGCGCCCGCCAACAGTCATTCCGTATCTCGAACCGGGCTTCTGGAAGCTCTATCCGAAGGCGCGCTCGGCCGATCTGGCCCGCTTCCTGGACCTCGCGCGACACGGCCGTCCCTATGAGGGCCACATGGTAATTGAGGACCTCACTGGGCGCCCGATTCCAGAGCAGTTCCTCGCCGCCATCCAGTTCCAGCAGCGCGACCACGTCGAACGCGGCCTCGCCTATTGCAAGCAGACGCTCAACCTCGGCGTGCGCTGGCGTCAGTCCGCCGCGCGATAGAGCAGAATGCGCGCCGCCGGCCGCGCATCCACGGTCACCGGCAGGCCCTTGTCCATCAGTTCGGCGCCCGTGTATTTTGACTTGGCGCCCGTGTCGATGTCCGTGAACTCATAGTTGCGCTTGCCGTCCAGCCCACGCAGCCGCAGCCGCGCCGTCTCGAACGCGCTCTCCTCCCGCCGGAAGGCCTGCACAAAGCCACGCGCCTTCTCGGGCGAATTGAACTGCCAGGCAAGGAATGTCGTCGTGGCGCGGTCGCAGGTGGTCAGCGGATAGTAGTCGGCGTAGTAGAGGCCGGCAACGCTCTTCCACTCCGCCACCAGCTTGCGCCACAGCGCGTATTCGGCCTCCGTCCAGCCGGGCTCCACGCCCACACCGAGGCCCGGCGTCATCATGCTACGGAAGCGATAAGGGTCGGACGAGTTTGCCGCCGTACCGTGGAAGGGCACCCACAGCGACAGCCCATAGGTCTGCTGCTGCTGCGACGGAATATCGTACGGATGATCGCTGCGCCACAGCGGCACGGAGCGCTTCAGCGTTTCCAGGTCCAGGCGTTGTCCGCCGCTGGCGCAAGTATCGGTCAAAAGTCGCGGAAAACGGCGCAATAATGCGTCAAAATACGCCAAATAACCCTCTACATGACGTATTTCGCGAATGCCCTGGCGGTCTTCCGCCTCGTGATACCGCCAGCGCGGCAGCGGCTCGAAGTTGAAGTCCTGGCGATAGATGTCCAGCCCTTCGCGCTCAATCAGAGCACCAACGTGCTCAATCAGCCATTTCAGCGCGGCAGGGTTGCCAAGATCGAGCAGTTGATCCTTGCCCGGCGCGCCCAACAACCATTCTGGATGGTTCGTTTCGAGCCACGATCCCTTGGTGACACGCTCCGGCTCAAACCACACCAGCATGCGCCCGCCGCCGGCGTGCACCACATCCGAAATCGGCTTGAAACCGTGCGGAAAACGCGCCGGATCCGGCTCCCAGGTGCCGGTTTTCGGCCACGACGCCGACGGATACCAGCCCGCGTCCATCCACCAGATGTTCAGCGGCACACCGGTGCGCTGAAGCTTGCCGTAGATCTCAATCTGGTTCTGCTCGTTAGCCTCCTGCATCTCCACCGTGATGCGTGACGAGCCCGCCGACGTGTGCGGCGGCGGCAACGCGCCGCCCGGATGCGGCATGTTGTGCGCCATCATCCAGCGCCGCCACATGTTCTGGCCGTCCAGCCAGTCGCCGCGCCAAAAGACGAGCGCCACCCTCGGCCCGCGCACCTGCTCACCGGCCAGCAAACGGAAGTGCGCCAACTGCTGCCCCGCCGCCACACGCAGGCCCGTGCCCTTGTCACGAGTAAACGCGGCGTCCCACTGCGCGGGCCAGCCCAGCCCGGCGATGACGCCCGCCCCGCTCCACGCGATGTTGAAGAAGCCTAGATCGTTCGACGTCGGCCGCCCGCCGCGCGTCGCCACGCGAAACTCCGCGCCCGGTGTCAGGTGCTCTTCCAGCGGCTCGAAATCGTCAGCCGAATTATAGCTGCCGCGCGCGTGATGCAACGTGAATTCACCGTCGCCCGAACGCTCCAGCGGGATGTCGATGGCGCGGATCTGGTCGATGATCGCGGTCGGCTTGGCGCCCGGGTTGCGGAAGTGAATCGTCCACTCGACAACAGGATAATCCGCGTACAGCACGCCAACGGTGATGGCCTCCAGGCCGGTTTCCGGGTCGGTGTAGACAGTGCGATACTCGGTGCCGCCCGTGACGGCGCGCGTCGAGACGCTCGTCTTCCAACTCTTCAGAAACTCCGTCGACGGCCGTCCGCCCAGGCGGAATGAAAACGGCGCACCGGCGGCGTGCATGCGGGGCAGTGGTGCAATGGGCAGGCTCGACAGCTTCACGGTTGAGCCGTCCAAGAGTTGGACACGTGCCTCGGCCCAGTCCGCCTGGTCCCATTCGCGCACGTAAATCGGCGGCCGCACGCCCACCGCGTCCAACTTCAGCGTGAAGCTGGACGCGCCTTTCAGATCGACATTGACCTCGACGCCTGCCAGCCCTTCCCGCAACGTGTTGGTGCGGAATTGTTCCGCGCCGTTGGCCGCCACTGAAGCGACAACGCTACCGCGGCCCGAGTTCGAGTAGTAGCCCGCGTCGTTGCTATCGACGCCCACCACCGCCTGAAAGCGCGCGGCAGGCCCGGGCAGATGCACCGTCACCGCGCCGGGCGCGCGCATCGCCAGGCCGTGTTCGAAGTAGCGTCCGGCAATGCGCAGCTTGCGGTCGATGATGCGGTCCTTCCACAACGATGCAGGCCGTGTGGCCTCCAGGCGCGGAGCCGGCGCCTCCACCGCCGCCTTCAACGCGAGCCGGGCCTCGGCAAATTGACGGGCCTCCATCAGGGCCGCCGATTGCGGTGCGGCCAAAACAGGAATCGCGGCAAACAACAGGAATTGGCGCATAGGCACTGGAGTGAATTCTATAGCAACCAGCGCCAGTCCCATGCCGGGCCGATGTCCAGCTTGTCGCCGCGGAAATTCTGGTGCGACGCAATACCCTGGAAACGGCAGAAGAAATCAGCGTCGTACTGCGCGCGTTTGGCCGCCGGCGGCAGCGCCTTCGGAATGCGGAATTGCGCGCAGAGCTGATCCACCAACCCACGCACAGCATGCACCTGCGCCTCCGGAAATGCGGCAAAGTAACGGAAACCGCGAAAATCGCCGCGCACATAGCGAGCCGTCTCGCCGGTGCGGCACCACGGCGTCGAGTAATCTTTCGGCCACCAGTTGAGCTGCCCGGCGTCGTCGGCATCCACCTTCAGCGGGCCAGCGTTGACAATCTCAATGGCGATGGAGCGCCGGTCGTTGAAGTGGCCCGGATTACGGGCTGTCATGCCAAGATGGTAGGCCCAGCGATCCGGCGCAAACAGCTCGTAGACGGTGCCGTCGGTTTCGACGACATACGGCGCGCCAACGTAGCTGCCCCCGCAGCCACAGCTCTGGTGCCAGCTATCGTAGGCGCTGCGCGCCGTGGAGCCGGCGGTAAAGTGCAGCACAATCAGGTCCTTGGGTACGCTCTGGCGGAAGTACTCGTCATCGGCGAGACGCAGCGTCGAGCGGTCAATCGTGAGAGGAGCGCATTGGTCAAGCATGACCAGAGCTTCGCTGGCGCACGTTCGCTTCCGGACGCACGGTCAAACGCGGCCGTCACAGAAGTGTTTCAAATCTGACAAGATACGGTGAGAAAAAAGATTTGCGAAAGGCGTGAACGGGTCTGGGACCCCGGCACGGTTGGGCGCTACTGATGACTGAGCCGGAACGGCGTGAATACTTAAAAAAGCTGGAACAGATACTGCCGGAGTCGAAAGCATTCACCGACTGGCTACGCGCATCGGGCGAGTTGCCGCCGGACTTCGACGCGTTGCCGCGCTCCAATGCGTTGCCCGATCCGCTGCGCTTCATGGACGGCCGCCCGATGAATTCGGCCGCAGCTTGGCCCGAGCGCCGCGCCGAAATTCGCGCCGCTTTTGAACGCTGGGTCATCGGCCGTGTTCCGCCGCGGCCGGCCATCACACGTGTTGAGGTGATCACCGACCAACGCAGCGGCCGCTGCCGTATAGTGAGCGCCAAACTCGCGTTCGGGCCACGCCAGCAGGGCCAGTTGCATGTCGAACTGATGATCCCCGATGCAGACGCGCCGAGTCCCGTTTTTCTTACGCCCGGTCCGCGCGCCTGGGCGCAGCAGGCTGTGCAGCGCGGCTACCTGGCGGTGGTCTACGCCGGCAGCGACCAGCAGGACGACACGCGCAACTTCGCGGAATTATTTCCGGGCTACGATTTTTCGCAACTGGCGCAACGCGCGCTGGCCGCGTCGCTGGCGCTTGACTACGTCCTGACTCGCCCCGAAGCAGATCGCGCACACATCGCCATCGCGGGCCACTCGCGCGACGGCAAGCAGGCTGCCATCGCCGCCGCACTGGACGAGCGCATCACCGGCGTCATCCTCTCCAGCTCCGGCGCCGGCGGCGCATTGCCCTACCGCGCGGCCGGCGAAAAGGGCATGGGCGAAGGCATTGAAGCCATCACGCGCGCCTTCCCGCAGTGGTTCCATCCGCGCCTGCGCTTCTTCTCCGGCCGTGAGGACCGCCTGCCCGTGGACGCCAACCTTCTGGTGGCGCTGGCCGCGCCGCGCGCCTGTCTGATCAGCTACGCCTTGAACGACGGCGTCGAAGGCGTGTGGGGCGACGAACGCTGTTACCTGTCAGCCGCGCGCGTCTACGGCCTGCTCGGCCAACCGCAGCGCCTGGGGCTACTGTCGCGCCCGGGCGGTCACGGCATTGCGCCGGCCGTGGTGGAAGAGTATTTCGATTGGCTCGATATCCAGTTTGGACGGTCGCACCGAACGTGGACTTCTACGCTGGTCGACGACTACGATTTCGAACAATGGCGTAAGCTCGCCGGCAATGTGCCCGCCGCGCCGCCAAGCGCCGTATAGCGGCGCAGCGTGCTGCGCACCCGCGCCAGCAGTTCCACGGGGCGGAAAGGCTTTGTGATGTAATCGTCCGCGCCCATGTCGAGGCCCAGCACCATATCCGTTTCCTCGCTTTTGGCCGTGAGCAGAATGATAGGGATGTTGCCCTGCGCGCGCAAGCGTGCCGTCGCCGTCAGCCCGTCCATCTGCGGCATCATAATATCCATTAAAATGAGCTGTATCTCATGCATATGCACCATTTCCAGCGCCTCGGCGCCGTTGGATGCGGTATACAGCGTATAGCCCGCCGTGCCGAGATAAATTTTCAAAGCTTCGACGATGTCCGCATTGTCGTCGCAAATCAGAATGGATTCCATGTTTCCTCCCAAATACGAATTTCATCGGGCGGGGCGCCCCGTCCTTCATGCCTCCTATTGTAGCAGGCCGGAGATTAAAATAACAGTTTGCTGCGGTTTAAGAACTCATTAA
>CAYZIX010000152.1:0-11645 GCA_964478395.1 uncultured Candidatus Solibacter sp. | reverse complement strand
GTCGGGCGCGGTCTGGCCCAGGCCGCACAGCGAAGTGTCGCGGATCATGCGGCCCAGGTCGTCAAGCTGTGTCAGATCGGCTTCCGTGCCCTTGCCTGCCGTGATGCGGTTCAGGTAGTAAAGCGAACGGTCCAGACCCACGCGGCACGGGATGCACTTGCCGCAGCTTTCCGAGTGTGTGAACTCGATAAAGTAGCGCGCCACATCCACCATGCAGTTGTCTTCGTCCATCACCACCATGCCGCCGGAGCCCATGATGGAGCCCAATGCGGCCAGCGACTCGTAGTCCACCGGAGTGTCGAACATCTCTTGTGGAATGCAGCCGCCCGACGGGCCGCCTGTCTGCACCGCCTTCACGCTGCGGCCGTTGCCGCAACCGCCGCCCACGTCGTAGACGAACGTCTTCAGCGGCGTGCCCAGCGGCATTTCAACCAGACCAGTGTTGTTCACCTTTCCCACCAGCGAAAAGACCTTCGTGCCCGGGCTCTTGGCCGAGCCCGTTTCGGTGAACCAGGCCGGCCCCTTCGTCACAATCGGTGCGACGTTGTACCAGGTCTCGACGTTATTAATATTGGTCGGCTTGCCGTACAGGCCAGATTGCGCCGGATACGGCGGACGCGGCGTCGGCCGCCCGGCTTTACCTTCGAGCGATTGAATCAGCGCTGTCTCCTCGCCGCAGACGAATGCGCCGGCGCCTTCCACCATCCGTAGCTGGAAGTTGAAGCCGCGGCCCAGGATGTTTTCGCCCAACAGTCCGGCCTCTTCGGCTTGTTGTATGGCGCTGTGCAGGCGGTGCACGGCCAGCGGGTATTCGGCGCGAATGTAGATCACGCCCTCGGTGGCGCCCATCGCGAAGCCGCCGATCAGCATGCCTTCGATGAGCGAATGCGGGTCGCTCTCAATCTCGTTGCGGTTCATGTAGGCGCCGGGGTCGCCCTCGTCCGCGTTGCAGATGATGTATTTTCTGTCGGCCTCGGCCTTGCGCAGAAACTCCCATTTCGAGCCGGTTTGGAAGCCCGCGCCGCCGCGCCCACGCAGTTTGGCGGCCTTGACGGATTCGATTAGCGCCGCCGGATTGTTGTCGATCAGCACCTTGTACAAGGCCTGATAGCCGCCCACGGCCAGGTACTCTTCAATCTCACCGGGACTGATCAGGCCGCAGTTGCGCAGCACAATCTTCTTCTGTCCGCGGAAGAACGGCACCTCGTTCCATAGCGGCACGCTGTCCAGGCCGCTGCCGTATTTGATCGTGCCGGTGATGTGGTCCCACTGGTCGATCCGGCACAGCGCCAGTTCGGTGGGCACGCGTCCGGCCACCACGTCGTCGAGAATGGCGCTGACGTCGCGCGGCTGCACCTTCTGCAGAATCACCAGCGGCTTGCCTGGAACCCAGACGTTTACTAGCGGCTCGGCCGCGCAGAAACCGAAGCAACCGGTGCGCGCCAGCCGGATGCTCAGGCCGCGCTGATTGATGGCGTCGGAAAAGGCGTGAAAGACCGCCTCGGCGCCGTTGCCGGTGCCGCAGGTGCCCATGCCGATGGCGATGCGCGGCACCGCCGGCAGCAGTTTCTGCAGGCCCGCCTCGCGCGCCTCACTGAAGCTGGCCAGATCTGTGATCTTCTTCACTGCTGGCCTCCTTTCTTCAGCAACTCCACCTCGCGCTCCAGGGCGCGCTCATTGACGTGTCCCAGAATCGAGTGGTCCACCTCCACCACCGGCGCCAGCGCGCACTGGCCGAAACAGGCCACCGTGCGCACCGTGAACTTGCGGTCCGGCGTGGTGATCGACAGCTTGTCGGCGCTGCCGTCATCCTCGTCCACCTTAATGCCGAGCTGTAGCTTCAGCCGCTCCAGCAGGCTGCGCGAGCCGCGCGTGTGGCAGGCCGTTCCGCGGCAGATGCAGACGGTGTGCTCGCCCTGTGGCTTGAGATTGAACAGCGCGTAGAAAGTCGCCACGCTGAAAATCTGCGCGCCTGGAATACCGGTGCGCGCCGCCAGGTAGTCGAGCACCTCCAGGGGAAGGTACTTGGCCGGCTGGTGCTCCTGGATCTCCTCAAGCAGGCTCAGCAGCATGCCCGGGCTTCCACTGTGTTTCACAATCAGCCGGTCGATGAAATCCTGTTCTTCGAAGGACAAAGTCCCGGCGCGTGTTGCGCCATCAGGTAAGATTGCCGACGACATGGTGGAGCAAGAACCTCCTGGCGTTACAGACAATCACATCTGATTGTCGGGTGCAAGGGGAGGGTCCACCCTTTATTCGCCGTTGGGGCAAAAAGCGAAGTATTTTTCGACACATGCGGGATTGCATCTCCGCAATGTGGCGCCGTCAATCTGTGGACTGGCGGCGTGGCGTTTTAGCGGGCGCGTGAGCGCCGGCGCCAAAGCAACAGCCCGGCCGCCAAACCCGCGCCGGCCAGCGCGAAACTGGATGGCTCTGGAGCGCGCACCATGTCCACGCCACGGTCCGGCAGTGGCGGGTCGTCGAGAATGCCGCCGCCGTCCTCGGTCTGCCAAGGCGTCGGAGGGGCTTCGGTCAGGCCCTGCGGCGCCTCATCGGCCGGACCGAACCAGAACAGCCCATTGCCCAGATCCACCAGCACCATGCCTTCCACGCCGGTGAACAGCGCTTGATCCTGCGGTGTTAACTGTAGGATCGAACCGGCCGATAGACTCAGACACGTGATCAGGAGAGCAACGATTAGCCGTATCACAATTCAATTCTCCGGCCAGTCAGACGCAAAGACATCACATCTTGTACCAGTACGGAAGATCCGGGCGCTTCCGCAGTAAGATATAAGGATTGCGCTATGACAATGCTCAATTATCTCCGATCGAAGGCTGTTTTGCCCAGTGTTTTCTTCCTGATTTTGGCTTTGGTGGCCGCTCCGGCCGCCGCCCAGGCCCCACAGAAATTCACTAGTGTCGAAGGCATTACGGAATACCGGCTGGCAAACGGTCTGCGCGTGCTGCTCTTCCCGGACCCCACAAAGTCCAATGCCACCGTCAACGTGACATATATGGTGGGCTCGCGCCACGAAGATTATGGTGAAACCGGTATGGCGCACCTGCTCGAGCACCTGATGTTCATGGGCTCGACGAATCACCGCGATGTGAAAAAGGAGTTGCAGGACCACGGCGCGCGCCCGAACGGCTCCACTTGGTTTGACCGCACCAATTACTTCGAGACCTTTGCCGCGACGGACGAAAACCTGAACTGGGCGCTCTCGCTGGAGGCCGACCGCATGGTGAATTCGTTCATCGCCAAGAAGGACCTCGACAGCGAGATGACCGTCGTTCGCAACGAAATGGAGGCCGGCGAAAATTCGCCGTCGTCTATTTTGGAAGAGCGCATTCTTTCGACGGCTTACCTGTGGCACAACTACGGCAAGTCCACCATCGGAGCCCGCTCCGACGTTGAGCGCGTGCCGATTGAGCGCCTGCAAGCCTTCTACCGTCACTTCTATCAGCCCGACAACGCCGTGCTGGTGGTCGCCGGCAAGTTCGACGAGGCCAAGACCCTGGCGCTGGTGATGAAGTACTTTGCGCCAATTCCGAAGCCCGCCCGCCAGTTGCGCCGCACTTACACGTCTGAGCCCACGCAGGATGGCGAACGCACCGTCACGCTGCGCCGCGTCGGCGACCTGCAATTGGTCGGCGCCGCATGGCACATTCCGGCCGGGCCGGATCCGGGCTACGCCAGCGTTGAGATGGCCGTCTCCATTCTGGGCGATCAGCCCTCCGGACGCCTCTATAAGGCTCTGGTTGAGACCAAGAAGGCGGCTTCGGTTTCGATGTCCGACTATCAGCTTCACGATCCCGGCGTGGCGTACGCCATCGCTACTGTCCGCCTGGAGAACTCGCTGGACGAGGCGCGCAAGACGCTGCTCGACACCGTGGATGAGATTAAGTCCAAGCCGTTCACGCAGGCTGAGCTCGACCGCCAGCGCGCGGCTTGGCTGAAGAACTTCGACTTGGCCATGAACAACAGCGAGCGCATCGCGCTGCAGCTGTCCGAATGGCAGGCCATGGGCGACTGGCGGCTGATGTTCCTGCACCGTGATCGCATCGAGAAGGTCACGCTGGCCGATGTGCAGAAGGCTGCCGAAAAGGTCTTTATCCCGTCGAACCGCACGGTCGGGCTGTTCATTCCGGACAAGGCCCCGGTGCGTGCTGAGCTGGCCGACGCGCCCGACGTGGCCAAGCTGGTGGATGGCTACAAAGGCCGCGCCGCCGTGGCGCAGGGCGAGGTGTTTGACGCTTCTCCCACAAACATCGACAAACGCACCATCGGCGGCCAGATCGCCGGCGGCATCAAGCTGGCGATGATTACGAAGAAGACGCGCGGCGCTCAGGTGGTGGCCACGCTTTCGCTGCACTTCGGCGACGAAAAGAACGTGCAGAACCAGAGCTTCGCCGCCACGCTGGCGGGCCAGATGCTGAATCGCGGTACGTCCAAGCACACGCGCGAACAGTTGAAGGATGAGCTGGACAAGATCAAGGCTCAGGTCAGGGTGACGGGCAACGTCATTGGCGCCACGGTGCGCATCACGACGACGCGCGAAAACCTGCCGGCCGCGCTCGCTCTGGTGGGCGAGATGATGACCGACTCCACCTTCCCCGAGAAAGAGTTCGACACGCTGAAACAGCAGCGCCTGGCTGGGCTCGAGAACATGAAAAACGAGCCGCAGGCGCTGGCGCCGCTGGCCGTGCAGCGCAAGCTATCACAGTACCCGAAGGGCGATCCGCGCTACATCCCCACCGTGCCCGAGCAGATTGAAGGTACGCAGGCCGTCACGCGTGACCAAGCCTTCGAGTTCTACAAGAAATACTACGGCGTGGCCGCTGGCGAGCTGAGCGTGATTGGCGATTTCGATTCCGAGGAGCTGCAGAAGCAGGTGACGTCGCTGCTTGGCGCCTGGAAGAGCCCGGCGCACTATGCGCGCATCGTGAGCAGCTATAAGCCTTCTCCGGCCGGCGCCGAGACCATTGAAACGCCCGACAAGGCGAACGCCATGTGGTTTGCCGGCATCACCATGCAGCTGAGGGATTCTGACCCCGATTACCCGGCCCTGGCGCTGGGCAACTACCTGTTGGGCGAGGGCATGAACTCGCGGCTGTTTGCGCGCGTTCGCGGCAAGGAAGGACTGAGCTACGGCGTGGGCTCGCAGGTGGTGGTGCCGGCCATGGGCAACATGGCGCTGTTCGTGGCCTACGCCATCTGCGCGCCCGAAAACGCTCCCAAGGTAGAGGCGGCGTTCAAGGACGAGCTCTCACAGGTGCTCGACAAGGGCTACTCCGACGCCGAAATCGCCGCTGCCAAGAAGAGCTGGAGAGAGGCGCGTCAGGTAAGCCGCGCCAACGACTCCGAACTGTCCTCGCAGCTGGCCAGCCACGTCTACAACAACCGGAACATGGCCTTCGATGCGCAGCTCGAACAGAAGGTTCAGGCGCTCACTGCCGACCAGATTCGTGTTGTGATGAAGAAGTACCTGGACCCGGCCAAAATGACGTACGGCCGGGCCGGCGACTTCAAGAAGAAGAACATCACCTGGTGATCACTGACCTGGTTCAGATCAAACGTTTGGGCGAGCAGAAGCGCGAGGAAAACCTCCGCTTCCGCCTCCACCTGAAGACCTATCGCTACGTCGAACGGCGGCTGCGCAAGCTGGCTGAAGACGTGGAAGATCAGATTGACTGCCGCGCCTGCGCCAACTGCTGCAAGGTGGCCACGGCGCGGCTGCTCGAACGCGACGTGGAGCGCTTGGCCAAGCATCTGCGCATCTCTGTCACCCGCTTCCTCCGTGACTATGTGGATGACACTGAGGAAGAGGGCCGCGTGCTCAAGCGCAGCGAGGAGACCGGTTGCGTCTTCCTCTCGGGTAACGACTGCACGGTGTACGAAGTGCGTCCGGCTGCGTGTAACGACTTTCCGCACACCGTGCGTGGCACCGGCTCACTGCCGGCGCGGATGTGGGATTTGACCGACCGCGCCGTCTACTGTCCGATCGTTTACAACACGATTGAAGCCTGGAAACAGGAGGTCGGCTACACGCGGTAGCTGCCCAGCACGCGCACCATGTCGGCCAGTTCGTTCTCTAGCTGGTCGAGGGCGCGCCGCACCCGCTCATCGTTCGGATGGCCCAGCAGGTCAACGTAGAACAGGTACTCCCATGGCTTGCCGCGCAACGGGCGCGACTCAATCTTGGTGAGTGAGATATCCCGCAGTGCGAAAGCACTTAGTGTTTTGAAGAGCGATCCGGGCACGTTGCGGATGGAGAAGACTAGCGTCGATTTCCACGTCTTGTGGGCCGGATCCAGCTCCGGCAGCGGGTCGTCGCCCGCGCGCCGCAGCAGGAAGAAACGGGTGTAGTTCTGGCGGTCGTCTTCCACGGAACGCCTCAGGATGCGCGCTCCGTAGATCTTGGCCGAGACGGCCGAGGCAATGGCTGCGGCGTCCTTCAGGCCCTCTTCAGCCAGCATCTTGACGCTGCCAGCCGTGTCGTAGAAGGGAACGCGCTCCAGTTGCGGATTGTTGGCCAGGAAACGCAGGCACTGGTTCAACGCCACCGGGTGGGAGAAGGCGCGTTTCAACTGGCGGAAGGTGACTCCGGGCAACGCAATCAGGTTGTGCACGATGCGAACGTTGGTTTCGGCCACAATGCTATGGTCAAAGTGCAGCAGGTGGTCGTAGTTTTCGTGCACCGAGCCGTGCAGCGTGTTCTCGATCGGGACCACCGCCGCGTCCACCTGGCCATCACGCAGCGTCGTGAAGACATCTTCAAAGCGTTGACAGGGAACGACCTCTACGTTGGGTCCGAGCAGCCGCAAGGCAGCCTCATGGCTGAAGGCTCCCAGCTCGCCCTGGAACGAAGCACGCAACTTTTTGGGTTTGGAAGACATAGCAGTACGGTGTTACCGAAAGAGTACTACAGACCATTCTGAGAACTAAGAAAAAACACACCTGAACTTGAATCTGTTCTGAATTCAGAACAGAATCGAATTAGCTGGCTCTCGATCCGTACCCGGGATGTCAGGCAAGTTGTTCAATCTGCATAACTTGCCTTGGTGAATCGGGTGTCATCGCAGAGCGGCGGACGATTTTAGCGCCCCGATCATAACATGGATGACGCTGGACTGAAACTAAAGCGTGTGCGCGAGCGCCTGGGGCTGCGGTACCGGGACGTTGAGGAATTCAGCCAGCAGATCGCAGACCGGCGGAAGAACAGTGAGTTCATCATCGCCATCAGCCGCCTGTCGGATATTGAGAACCGGGGCGTCGTGCCGAGTATCTACAAGCTATACTCGCTGAGCACAATCTATCGCCTGGAGATAGCCGAGGTGTTGCGCTGGTACGGCGTAGACCCCGGCCTGTTGGCCTCCGACGCGGCCAGTCTGTCGCCGGACAAGACGCACCTGATCGGCTTTGGCCGTGAGAGCCTGTCGCGAGTATCGCAGGGCGAGATCCAGGTTCCTCTGGCGCTCGATCCGGGGCTGGATCTGGCCCGAACAACGTTTCTTAGCCGTTTCATCCAGAGCTGGGGCGTGTTGCCGCTAATGCTGATGGGCAGTCACGATCCGAAGAACTACCGGTACGCTTTCATCGGGGCCGAAGACTGGTTTATGTACCCGACACTGCGTCCGGGCAGCCTGGTGCTGATTGACGAGACGCGCCGCAAGATCGTCTCGAGCGGTTGGGTCAGTGAGGCTGACCGGCCAATCTACTTGCTAGAGCATAGAGACGGCTGGATTTGTGCGTGGGCCAGTCAGGTCGACGGAACACTAATCGCACTTCCTCATCCGGCATCCGGACTGGATCCGGTCATGTTTGACTATCCGAGTGCGGTGGATGTGATCGGCCAGGTGGTTGGGGTAGCAAACCGTCTTAACGTGGGTGTCCGCCCGCGTACTCGTTCCTGAGTAACGTTAAGAGCGTTTCCAAATCACAGAAGAACAGTCCCCGCTCCCCTTCTGATGCCCAAACCGGTGGCAGTGCCCGGTATGGGGCTAGGCGCAGCCACGTTTCAGCCAGGGTCTTACGGTCGGTTGGGAGACTCGACAGAAACAGATCCAGGTCGGCTTTCTGCTGTTCCAGGCTCATCGCCAGCCATTCACGGAAGACCATCCCGTGGCTTTCCCGCATGGCTTGGTTCGCCTCATCGTCTCCGAACAACATCTGTAGCCCGTGGTGGTGGTAGACGCCGTTGTCCGGGCTACGGAGCGACGCCAGGTAGGCAAGCCTTCCGTATGTGGTCGGAATCTGGGAAAGTGTTCGTCTCCACAGTTCTTCCGCTGGGCGCGGCGCGTTCTCCATTCGGATCTGCCTGAGCGACACAGTCAGTCTCTTGCCTCTATCTTATTCATGAATGAGGGGCATTGGTCAATGCCCATTCTATGCGCGATCGCGCTCCGGATGCCAATCCGAGTGCGAATTCGCGAGGCGGGCGGGCCCTGTTCCATTCACCGAAAATGTGACTCGCCGCGCCATCTGGCTCCGGCCGGGCGGTTAATCTTTGGGACGGAAGCCGATTCCACAAAATACTCCGCCACAAGGAAAAGACATCATGAAAAAGATCCTCCTCGCTCTCCTGCTCGCCCTCCCGCTGGTGACCGTTGCCAATCAGACCTCGATTGCTCCGATTCCGCCGTGCCTGCCTTGCCCGACCGCGCACTAGTTCTCATTCTTTAGTGCGCCGGTTTCAGCCGGCACCCACAACGATCCTCGCGGGCGGCCCTCCAGCGGCCGCCCGTGGTGTTTTTACACAACTGACTGGGCGTTAACCGGGGATCCTGATGGGCTCCTGCTATGATGGGTTTTGCTGGTTCGTATGCAGGAGTGCCGGGTGTGAACCTGTCTTTCGGGGTTGAGAACCTTGCCTGGTACGCATCCGCCGTGTTACAGGCAGTGCTACTGTACCGCTTCTGGCGGTTGCGTCTGGCGTCTGTCTATCCGGCGCTGGTGCTATCACTTGCCGTTGAACTCTCTGAGACGCTGATCCTGCTTAACGTCCCGATTGGAACCACCTCCTACGGTTACGCGTTCATCTTATGTGAAGGCGCGGTCATCGCCAGCCGGGTCTACGTTGTCTACGAGATCTGGCGTAAGGTGTTGGAAAGTTACCGGAGCCTCTCGTGGCTGAGCCGGGGCGTGATGCTGGCCACCGTCGTGGGTAGTCTGCTCCTGTCGTTGTTGACACACGTCAACGCGCTTGGCGCCGACCACGAGATTTCGGCCGCCATCCATGCCTATTTCGTTGTAGAGAGCACCGTTTATACGGCGCTGTTGTTTTTTTTGTTTGCCCAGGCGCTGTTTTTGCTGATTTATCCCGTCCCCCTCAAAAAGAATACGCTGCTCTATAGCTTCGGTTATTCCTTCTATTTCTTGAGCATGGTGGTTTTCGTCTATTTGCGGAACCTGAATCCTCAGGCCTGGCAGGCGATGGCCAGTGTAGGCCGTCTGGTTTCTTACGATATCTTTCTATTGATCTGGGTTGTGCTGTTCCGTAAGGGCTGGGAGGTGGAAACCGGCGGGCTGTCGGTGCCGCTTCCGGAACGCGCTGAACAGGGCCTGCTCAAGCAGTTGGACGCGTTGAACCGTGTACTGCAATCGAACGATAAAACAATATAAAGCGACCGCATACATAAATTGATTGCACGGAGTTAAGTTTGGGGATATGATGGACCCGATCTCAGTCCTATGAATACTATGCCCCACTTGGTATTGACCATCGGTTCATCGGTTCTTCTGGTGGCCGGACTGGTCTGGCTCTACCTGGGAATCGCGGCATCCTCGTCGCGGTTGTCATTTTCCGCCGAGTGGTGGGAGCACTTCTCGCCGGAACGCTACTTGCCTTTGCAGCGCCTTCTCGCTTCTGACGACCTGGATTACCTTCGTTCGATGCCCGGTTACAGCCGGGAGATCGAGCGTGTTTTCCGGCGTGGCCGCCTGAAGATTTGCGGCCAGTATCTGGCTGAGATCGAGGTGGACTTCCAGCGCTTGATGGGCGTTGGGCAGGCGTTGGTCACGGCCGGGCGTGCTGATGCGCGGTTAGCCGATGAACTCTTCCGCCAGCGCATGCGCTTCGTAGGAGCCCTGTGGCGCGTACGGCTCGAACTGGTAGCCTACCGCTTCGGCCTCGGCCGGGTGAACGTCTCCGGGTTGATCGAGGCGCTTGATCAGACGGCCATGACGTTCCAGCCGATGTTGAATGCGGCCGCCTAGAGCTGCCTCAGCCAGACGCGGACGTCGGCAAGTCCCTCAAACTGTTTCTCCGCTTCTTTGAAGGCTGCGGTGTGCACGCGGCGGCGGGAGCCGCGGTGCTCAACCGGATACTTCAGGTGCAGCATTTCGTGAAACAGCACATACTCCACCACCAGCTCCGGAACGTCGGCGCGGTCCAGGCGGCGGCTCAGGACGATGGCGTTGTGGGCGCTATCGAAGTGTCCGAGCAGAGTGCGCGACTCGCCGCGGCTCCAGCCCAGTTGTGGCTTAGCCATCAGCGGATCAAAGTACCGGTCCCGCAGACGGTCGAACATTTCATCCAGGTTGTGCCGTTCGCCCTGCGGCCCGGAGATATACTTGCGTCCGCGCACCTGCAACACCGTTTGGCGCTGCCGGCGCACGTCGCGCCGCATCATGAACTGGCGGTAATGTAGCAGCCAGTGCGGCGGTGTCTTGCGCCGGAAAAGTTTTGAGACGAGAATCCAGGCCAGCGCTTCGCGCACCGTGGCCGGCGCACCGGCAATCAGGTCTCCCAGCCGGACCTCCAGGCAGTCGCCAGACAGTTTCAGCCGGCCCATCGTCGTGCAGTAGGGGCGCACCTGGCACTCCACCGCGGCCAGCTTTCTGCCATGACTGATCTCGCCGTAAACACGGGCAAAAATCTCTTCATTGGACTCGCCGGCAACTAACGTGGCCCCATCTTGGACTTGCATCGCTTCACTGAATAGCATATCAATGGAGTTTTACGTCCGAACGATATAGGGATGTCCGGACATGGCCTGCCGCGTCGACAGGCACGGATCTTCATGAGCTTCGTGCACGGTGCGCCGGCGCCTGGCCCCGGACGGGAGGCATCTTGCGTAACGTCAAAATCAGTGCCGTCGGATCATGGGTTCCGCCGCGCCTGCTCACCAATCAGGATCTGGCGAAGATGGTGGACACGTCCGACGAGTGGATTCTCGAGCGGACGGGTATCCGTGAGCGTCACATCGCCGATCCGGAGGTCGCCACCTCCGACATGGCGATTGAAGCCGGCCGCGCGGCGCTCAAACAGCGTGGCATCAGTGCTGATGAGCTGGATGCGATCATCCTTTGCACAGTGACGCCGGACCACATGTTCCCCTCGACGGCCTGCATCGTGCAGCACGGCTTGGGCGCCAACCATGCTTGGGGCTTTGACCTGATTGCGGCCTGTTCGAGTTTTGTTTATGGATTGACCACGGCCGCGCACCTGGTGGGCGCCGGCACGCACAACAAGGTGCTGGTGATTGGCGCCGATACGATGAGCCGTATCATCGACTACACGGACCGCTCCACTTGTGTCCTGTTCGGCGACGGCGCCGGGGCGTTTCTGCTTGAGGCGGCCGAAGACGGCGAGCCTGGTTTTGTTGGTCATATGAACCAGATCGATGGTTCCGGAGCCGAAG
>CAYZIX010000151.1:0-11746 GCA_964478395.1 uncultured Candidatus Solibacter sp. | reverse complement strand
CGGTCCGAGCGGCGTGGGCCGGGTTGCAGGGGTGCCCCGGAATCGGTGGACACAAGCCGACTTCCCAGTCCTGATCGGCAACGGTTGTTCGCGTACTCCACGACGGTACGCTGAACCCCGATCAGCTGCGTCGCTCTCTAAATTCCGCCAATTCAGTAGATTACGCTTGCTAGGTGTGCCACTTGTGTGCAGCTTCGGCCACCCTTGAATGTCACATCCTGATTTTGCCTGTTGTACCCGCAGTCTGCCGACTGGCGAAGCGTTTCCCGACGTACTGCATGTCGGAGAGCTGTTCGTCGATATTCTGCACGAGGACGCCGGTATACCGTGAGGCCCCGGCAGCGGATTCGCTGCCCCGCTGAACGCCTCGTTGGCAATAGAGGGGCTATTCCACGGACCTATGAGGATTTCGCCCCAAGACTCGAAGACGTGGCCTGCCCGCGCTGCAAGGCTTAGAATAGGCGGCTGAGCGAGTTCGATGACGCCTGGTACAGATAGGAGCCCGAAGAAAAAGCGAGAACGCACATGGTTGACAAGTAGCCTCAATTCGCTGCATCATAAAGATGATTCCGGTGATGTGCTTAATGCGCTCACGCGGAAGGGATCGAGCGGAGGTGGGGTTCCCATTCGTGTCTCGCTAGCGAATTGACGGATCTCATATCGTGGCGCAAGCCATCCACTGCGAAGGTCAGGGCGAGCATATAAGTTTCTCGGGTGAATTGAAAATATCAAGCTCACCCTCCCCAAAGGGCCGCTTCGGAGCGGCCCTTTTTTAGTTATAAGATAACAAGGTGTCCCCTCTGAGAATTGAGAACGCCCGCGCGCTCCTTGTTCGCATCGTTCAAGGATTGTACGACAAGCGTCATAGTCCAGTCCCCGGCGCGTTGGTGAAAGCCCAGCTCATCAACGAAGCAGCAAAGCAGAATGCCACGTTCAGCGAGCGGGACTACGGCCTCAAGAACTTCCATGAATTCGTAAAGACAGTCCCCGAGATCGGCGTCCAGATCCGCATCGGCAGCGATATGCTATTGGCTCCCGCGACAGCGGGTGACTTGTTGTCCGCGTACGCTCGGCCTCTCCCTCGTTTACGGCGTGATTTCTGGCGAGCGTTCATCGAATTCCCCGTCCCCGGAACGACACGACTTTACGACGCCGAGGAAGACAAAATCGTCGTTGAGCAAACACCCACGACACGCAAAGGGATTGTCATCGAGCCGGTTCTTCGCGAAACGCAAGTCGCGTGGCGTCGAGCATTCGCTGAGGAACAGCCTGAAGCCGTCAAGGGAGAGTTGCTCGCGGCCCTCGGCGGGACGGGCACTGCGGTCTTCAATGAGTTCGCGCGTCGGTTGCGCGAGAACCCCAATGTCATGCACGCGTGGAATCGGTTTCTCCAAAAACAGATCACCGATCAGGTCGCTGCATGGGCGACTACAAACGGGGTCCCGGAAGCGCGGTGGTGTAGTGGCACATCCCGGTCGGATGAGGGACCAGCGAAAGAAGCGATGCCGACCAAGACGCACAGCATCGGCCAGCGCGCCGAGCTGTACAACTTTCTGGACAACCTGCCCCTCGAAGACCTCCTACAATTGCGCGTCCCTCTGGAGTGGGTCCTCAAGGTCACTCGTGATAAGCAATGAAGGTACATCTCTTCGGCCTGCCGATCAGTCTGCATCGCAGACTCAAGGAAGAATCGTCGAACTGGACGAACGCAGTCCCAGATGGCCACCAGTTCAGGGCGACGCCAATTGAATCGAACGAGAAGGGTCCCTTCAAGCAAACTGAAATCGATGAACTCTGCAGAGGCGTCGGGGAAGGGTTCACGCACATCGTCATCCCCGCGAACCGGAATTGGGATGCGATACGCAAAAGGCTCCAGTTCGATTGTCGAATTCACCTGGCACGGTTGCGTCAGCCGTTGCGAGACCTGACATGGGAGATCCTCAAGACTGCGCTGCACGACACTGCGGCGATGGACGAGGAATGGCTCGCCAAGTTCTGCCCCAAAGACCTACGCCACCCCTTGCTCTTGCCGCCTCCTATATTCATGACATTCCGAGAGACTGCAGAATATTGGCGCCATTGCGATACGTACTCTGCGGCGCAGTTCCCGGCTGCCGAACGGCTCTTGGCGGACGTCGATCAACATCACCGGCGTCCTGACGGGCAGGGCGGTCGCTCGTGGCTGGACGCGAAGAACCGGCGGTATCGTTTCGACCCAGCGCGTCATGCCCGCTCACAAGCGGACCGGGACAACGTGAAGTCTTTCCGTTTCTGCTATGAGGTCCCGGCGGGCTTCCACTACGACATGACGGAAGACACCGGCAAAACATTCAAGATTGACATCGACGGCCAGTCGCAGGCGCTCACGCATTGCAACGTGACGCCATGGGGCGTCGTGCGTCGAGGATAATCGGCTGCTCAAGCAGGTTCGCGATGCCGCGTGTGATCCTCAGTGAGCGTGATGGTGCTTCGAAACCCGCACATTCACCTGAGCTGCCAGTCAAAGGGTATTGAGCGTCTCTCCCCCGAATAGGAACCGACAAACGCCCATCTCTCCGGCGATGGCCCGGCTGCTGGGAATTCGGACATCAAAACTCCGAAGGACCATTCCCAGACACCGCCAAAGGGCAGATTAGCAAGACAAACTTGCGGTAATGCGGACAGCCAATCCGTTCATTCGGAATGAGCCGGGGCGATGATGCGCCCGATTGGAGGCGGGCATCAGTTTGCTGACGCGCGCTGCTCGTTGCGCGGCAAAGCAGCCCTGCGGCGGCCCTGACAGGGCCTATGGGAGCGCGGGTGTGCGCCACCCCTCGCCATTTCAAGAATAGCAGACTGCTTAATTCACGTCTAATCAGCAGAAAATAAACCAAATACAGGCAGACTAAAGCGCCCAAAAAGAATGGCTTTCGTGCCTCCGGCCCGCTACGATCTTCACGAGGGGGAATGAGCATGGTGGAACGGGCACAAAGAGTGGGACCGGCGGGGATCGATATCGCCTACGAACGGCTCGGCCAGACGGAGGCGCCGGCCGTGCTGCTGATCATGGGCGTCCGTGCGCAATTGACCGATTGGCCGGACACCTTCTGTCAAGCGCTGGTTGACCAAGGCTTGCAGGTGATCCGTTTCGATAACCGCGACGCCGGGCTGTCGGCGCATCTCGATACAGCTCCGCCGCTGGACTTTCCGGCGGTACTCCAGGGCGACTTTTCGACCGTCGCCTACACGCTGTCCGATATGGCTGCTGACACGGTGGGGCTGATGGATGCGCTGGGCATCGCACGGGCGCACATCACCGGCGCGTCGATGGGCGCGGCCATTGCGCAAACTATCGCCATCGAGCATCCGGAACGCGTGCGCTCACTCACGTCGATGATGTTCACCACCGGCGACCCGGCCGTGGGGCAACCCGCGCCCGAAGCGCTCCGCGAGATCTTCGGCGGCCCGCCTGCGGTGACGCGCGACGACGTGATTCAGCAAACCATCCGGGTATTCCGCGCGGTTGGTTCGCCCAAATATCCGGCGGATGAGAGTGCAATCGCGGCGCGAGCCGGACGCGCCTATGATCGCTCCTATGATCCGGCCGGAACCGCGCGCCAGGCCGCGGCCACGGTCGCATCAGGTGACCGCACCGCGCGCCTGCGCCAGCTCAACGTGCCCACGCTGGTGGTCCACGGACTGGCCGACCGCATGTGCGACGCGAGCGGCGGACGTGCGACTGCGGCCGCCATCCCCGGCGCGGAACTGCTGCTGATTGAAGGAATGGGACACGACCTGCCGCCCGCCCTACAGCCACAACTGGCCGCGCGCATTGCCGGGCTGGTCTGGCGCGTGGAGCGCGGTTAGCTAGTAGCCAGTGAGACAGCAACCGGATCATCGATAATGGTTGTTTATGCCTATTGCGACAGGCCGGCGCTGTCCGGCTGAAGGAGCCCATTTCAGATGGGTTGGCTGAGCCTGGCGGCACTGGCCTGCGCCCTGGCCATGGACGCATTCGCCGTGGCCATTGTCACAGGCCTGACGCTCAACCCAATGACCGGCCGGCACGTCTTCCGGCTGTCCTTCCATTTCGGGCTGTTTCAGGCCCTGATGCCGTTGCTCGGCTGGCTGGCCGGCACGGCAGTCCGCCAATACATCTCGACGTTCGACCACTGGGTCGCGTTTGGACTGCTGGCCTTTGTCGGCGGCAAAATGCTGTGGGAAGCCCTGCACCACGAGGACGGCGAGCCGCGGAGTTGGCGCGACCCGACATCCGGCTGGATGCTGGTGATGCTCTCCGTGGCAACCAGCATCGACGCCTTGGCCGTTGGCCTGTCGCTGGCGATGATCGGCATGCCGATTGTCTTTCCCGCCATAGTCATCGGCATCGCGGCGGCCGGCTTTACCATGACCGGCATGCTGATTGGCCGCCGCATCGGCGCGCACTGGGGCACGCGGGTAGAGGTGTTGGGCGGGCTGATTCTGGTCGGCATCGGCGTCAAGATCCTGATTGAACACCTGACGGCGTAGCGGTTTCGAAAAGGCTCAACTGGCCCCATTCGGCCTTGAGCGCTGAGGTGCGGCGTGTGTAGCCGTGCGCGGCGCGAATCTCTTCCACCAAGCGCCGGATGCGGAACTCCTCCGGTCCCCGCAGGTAAACACCACGCGCGAACAAATACCGGTAGCGCACCGCCAGATGCGGGAAGTACTGACCGATAAACGGCAGCCAGACCGCGCGCGAGCATTCCTTTAGGAACAGCGGCTGAGCGCCGAAGTGCGCGGCGCCGGCGGCGGCGGCGGCGCGGGCGACGCGTTCCAGGCTTTGGAGCGAGTCGTTGATCCACGGCAAAACCGGGCTCGTGAAAACGGCTGTGTCGAGCCCGGCGCGGCTGAGCGTGCCCAGCGCGCGGAGCCGTAACGCAGGTACGGGCGCCAGCGGCTCCAGCAGGCGCGCCAGACGGGCGTCGAGGGTCGTGATGGTGAAGTTGACGCGCAAGCGGTTGCGGCGGGCAATTTCGATGAGCAAATCCACATCGCGTTCAATGAGCTGCGATTTCGTCGTGATGACCACGCGCAGACCGGTGCGCCGCGCAAAAACTTCCAACAGGCGGCGCGTGCGCAGAAAATGCCGCTCGGCCGGCTGGTAGGGGTCCGTCGCGGTGCCGACGGCGATCCAGTCACGCGGTTGGACGCGGCGTAGCTCGGCCGCAAAGGAGCACGCATCAAAGGTCTTGGCAAAGATGAGCCGTTCGAAGTCGAGGCTCTCCCGGAACTCCATGAATTCGTGGGTGTAGCGGGCGTAGCAGTAGCGGCAGCCGAATTCGCAGCCACGGTAGGGGTTGACGGTCCAGCGGAACGGCATGCGCTCGCCACGGCAGCGGTTGAGCCACGAGCGCGCCGGCAACTCGTGATATTCGACCAGCGATTTTTCGAGCGTCACCGGCTGGATGCGGGCAAGCCGGGCGATGCCGCTGTACATGCTTTATGTTCGCCTTATATTCGCCATTCGTCAAGCGGCTTCGAATGCGATATTGTGGAGCGCATGAAGACCGACCGGAGAACGTTTCTGAAGGCGACCTCCAGCGCCCCATTAGCAGCCGCCGTGGCGGTGCCGCCGGCCGGTCCGGCGCCGGGCATTGCGTGGCCCCGCAAGTTCACCGGACGCGGGTTGCAGCAGATTGCCTTCCCGCTGGGCGGCATTGCGGCCGGCTCCATCTCGCTGGGCGGACGCGGGCAATTGCGCGATTGGGAGATCTTCAATCGCCCGGACAAGGGCAACCGCCCGCCGTACGCGGTGGCGGCAATCTGGGCGCGGGTGGGCAAGCGGAAGCCGGTGGCGAAAATTGCCGAGGCCCGCTACCAGCCGCCGTACGAGGGTCAGGCCGGGCTGGGAGCGTCGAACGCTCCGGGGCTGCCACGGTTGGCTTCGGCCGTCTTCACCGGCGCCTACCCGCTGGCGCGGATCGACTTCAGTGACAGAAAGCTGCCCGTACGGTTGACGCTGGAAGCCTTCACGCCGATCTTCCCGCTGGACGCGGATGCCAGCGGTCTGCCGGCCGCCGTGCTGCGCTACACGGCCGTCAACCCCGCGGCCGAGGCGGCCGACGTGGCCATCTGTTTTTCGATTGACAACCCGGTGGGCGCGGGCAAAGGGCGCGTGAACGAGAAGCACGAAGCCGGCGCGCTGCGGGGCCTGGTGATGAGTGATCCAACACTCGCAGCCACCGATGATTTACACGGCGACTTCACGCTGGCCGCGCTGGGTGGCGGCGAGGTGAGCATCTGGCGGGGCTGGCCGCGCGGGCGTTGGTGGAACAGCCCGATGCTGTTCTGGGACCAGTTTGCAGCCGAGGGCCGGCTGGGTGAGGAGCCCGCCGACATGGGCCCGACCGGCGCGGTGTCGATCAGACGCACCATTCCGGCCGGCGGGCGTGCCGAGTTCAGCTTCGTACTGGCTTGGCATTTCCCCAACCGCACGCCGGAGCGCTGTGGCTGGCACGCCGCCAAAGGGCATGGGAAGACGGTGATTGGCAACCACTATGCCACGCGCTTCGCCGGCTCCTGGCAGGCGGCCGAACATCTGGACCGGAACCTGGCCGCGCTGGAGCAGCGGACGCGGGCCTTCACCACGGCGATGCAGAAGGCGACGTTGCCCGGCGCGGTGAAGGATGCGGCGATGAGCAACCTGTCGACGCTGGCCACCACCACCAGCTTCCGCACGGCCGATGGCGAGTTTCACGGCTTCGAGGGCGTCAACGACAAGGTGGGTTGCTGCTACGGCTCCTGCACACACGTCTGGAACTACGAAACCGCCACCGCGTTTCTGTTCCCGACGCTGGCGCGCAGCCTGCGCCAGGCGGCGTTCGGTTTCCCGATGGACGAGCGCGGCGCCATGCACTTCCGCGAGGTGCTGCCGGCCGGGCTGGAGCGCTCTGAGATTGTGGCGGCCGACGGCCAGATGGGGCAGATCATGAAGCTCTATCTGGATTGGAAGCTCTGGGGCGACGCCGCATGGCTCAAAGAGATGTACCCCAAAGCGCGGAAGGCGATGGAGTTCGCCTGGGGCCCGGGCAGTTGGGACGCGGACCAGGACGGCGTGGCTGAAGGCGTCCAGCACAACACATACGACGTGGAGTTCTACGGGCCGAATCCGCAGTGTGGCATCTACTACCTGGGGGCGCTGCGCGCCATGGTGGAACTGGCGCGCGCGGCGGGAGACGAGGCGTTTGCGGCGCGCTGCGCGGAGTTGGCCGCGCGCGGAGCGGCGTGGATCGACAAGAACCTGTTCAACGGCGAGTATTACGTGCAGCGGGTCGCGGGCGTGAAGAAGGACGCAGTGGCAAAGGCGCTGATTTCGGACATGGGCTCGGAAAACAGCGAAAAGCCGGATTACCAGGTGGGCGAGGGTTGTCTGGTGGATCAGCTCGTCGGGCAGTATCAGGCCGAAGTGTGTGGTCTGGGAGCACTGACCGGCGCGGCGCACATACGGCGGGCGCTGGAGTCCATCTTCCGCTACAACTTCCGGCGCTCAATGGAAGAGCACGAGAACTTCCAGCGGACGTTCGCCTTGAACGACGAGTCGGCACTGGTGATTTGCGACTACGGCGGACGCGCCCGGCCGCGGATTCCCTTCCCTTACTACGCCGAGGTGATGACAGGATTCGAGTATTCCACCGCCGCGCACATGATCTACGCCGGGATGGTGGAACAGGGGGTGACCTGCATTGAGGCCATCCGGCGGCGCTACGACGGAGAGCGGCGCAACCCGTGGGACGAGGCGGAATGCGGACACCACTATGCCAGGGCCATGGCCGCCTGGACCGCCGTGGTGGCGCTGTGCGGCTTTGACTACGATGCTCCGCACCGCCGGCTGAAGGTGAACCCGCGGCTGAAAGCGGCGCCGTTCCACGGTTTCTGGTCGACGGCAACCGGATGGGGCACGTTTGAACTGGGTGAGCGGTTGACCGTCCGCGCCGAGGCGGGAGAGTTGCCGGTGGCTGAGCTCTTCGTACGCGGTCAGGCCGTCAGGCTGCCCGCACCGGTACGCGTAACGCCTGAACACGAGCTCAGGGCATGACCTGCGTCCATTGTCTACAGTTAGTGTTTCCTGTTGACCCATACCACCCTATTGGGATAGAGTCATAAGGTCGATTGTCATGTAGATGTAATTGTTTGTCTGTGAACGACTTGGCATGAGAGCCCGCCCTTATATTCTGCCTGCCGGTCTGACCGTTTTGGTCGCCTCGGCCTTTCTCCCCATCCAAGCTTTGGCGCAGACGGCGCCGGCTCCGATTTCGTCGAGCCATGCCCTGTTAAGCGCCGTCGCGCTTGTGGCGCCGGGAGACGCGGCATCGGGGCCGTCGGCCGCCACTTCTCCCACAAACCTGGACCCGCCGCTGGTGGGCGCGCGTGACAACACGCAGGCCCGTGGCCCGGCCCGCCAGGCTGTGCGTGAGGCGGAGCGGCATTACCAGTACGGCAAGTTCTGTATCCAGGAAGGCAAAAAAGAAGAGGCCCGGCACGAGTTCGATCTCGCGCTGGAAACTCTGATGGCGCTGCCGCAGGATACGCCGGACCGTGCCGTGGCGGAGCAGAAGTTCGAGGAGTTGATCCGGCTGATTCACCGCCAGGACCTGGACACGTTGGACGCCGGCGCTGTGCCCGAAGTACCTTCCGCGCTGCCCGGCTCGCAACTGGCCGAGATTGTCGATCTGACCTTCCCGGTGGACCCGAAGCTGAAGGGCAAGGTGGTGGCGCAGGTGGCCGCTAACAGTTGGCAGTTGCCCCTGGTGGTCAACGACGCCGTGCTGAGCTACATCAACTTTTTCACCAGCCAGCGCGGCCGGAAGATCCTGTACAGCGGGTTGAAGCGTAGCGGCCGCTACAAGGCGATGATTTCGCGCATTCTGGACGAAGAGGGCGTGCCGCAGGAGCTGATCTATCTGGCGCAGGCCGAATCGGCATTCGTTCCCAAGGCGGTGAGCCGGGCGCGCGCGGCCGGAATGTGGCAGTTTGTGCGGTCGAGCGGCGCGGAGTACGGACTGACGTCGGGCCGCATGACGGACGAGCGTCTGGATCCGGAAAAGGCTACGCGTGCGGCGGCACATCACTTGCGCGATCTCTATCAGCAGACCGGTGACTGGTACCTGGCGATGGCGGCCTACAACTGCGGTCCTTATTGTGTGGAGCGCGCCGTGCAACGTACCGGCTATGCGGACTTCTGGGAATTGCGCTCGCGTAGCGCGCTGCCGCGCGAGACGGCAGCCTACGTTCCCGCAATTCTGGCCATGGCGATTGTCGCGCGCGACCTGCGCGCCTACGGACTGGAGGAGCCCGATCGCGATGCGCCGATCGAATATGACACGCTGAAGCTCGCGGCGCCGACCGGTCTGGCGCTGCTGTCGGACGCATCCAACGTGTCGCTGGCGGAGTTGCGCGACCTGAATCCTTCGCTGCTGAAGGATGTCGCCCCGTCCGGCTACGAAGTGCGCGTGCCGCGCGGCAAGGTGAGCCTGGTGATGGCGGCGTTGGACTCGGTGCCGTCGGAAAAGCGCGACGCGTGGCGTCTGCACCATGTCTCCGATGGCGACAGTCTAACGTTGATTGCACGCCGTTATGGCACACTGCCGGCTGCCATCGTCTCGGCCAACGCAAGGCTGGACGCTTCGTTTTTCGACGCCCCCCGGGCAGGTGAAGTGCTGCTGATTCCGGCTTCGGCAAGGCCGGACACATCGTCGGCGCGGCCGGGCACGCGGTCCACTGGACGGCGCTCCACTTACTCTTCGCACGGCCGGGCGCGCGTCACCAGCGTTTCGGCGAAACGCACGCGGCACAAGCGCTAGTGCGCATATACCCTTCACGGAAGGGTTAAAACAAGTTATCCTAATTATGATTCAGGCGCACAGGAGGCTTGAATTGCAATGCAGACATGGACGACCCGTTCGTTCGGTAATTTCGACGAAGAAAGGGACCTCGACACCGCACTGGGCGATGACGCGGTAAGCGAGCCCCCAATGGAAATCGAGTTGGACAGCGAAATCCTGGATGAGGACGAAATCGAGTTGAAGCCCGCGCCGGTAGTGACAGAGGCCGCGCCGATGCCGGAGCCCACTCCGGCGCCGCGCCCGGCGCCACCTGTCACAACGGCTGCCGCGCCCAAGGCCGCACCGCGCAAACCTCGCCCGAAAGCGTCTCCTAAACAAGCTCCCGCCGGCATGGCGGCGAAACCGGCCGCCAAGGCGGCCGCCAAATCAACGGCTCGCGCCGTGGGAAAGGTAACCAAGAAAAAAGTGAAGACTGCTACCAAGAAGGCCGCTGTGAAAAAGGCCGCCCCGAAGAAGGCCGCCGTCAAGAAGGCTGCTCCGAAAAAGGCCGTTGTGAAGAAGGCCGCCCCGAAGAAGGCTGCTGTCAAGAAGGCCGCTCCGAAGAAGGCCGCTGTCAAGAAGGTTGCTGTAAAGAAGGCTGCTCCGAAGAAGGCCGCCAAGAAGGCCACCACGAAGAAGAAGGCCTAAGCCCACAGTTAGACGGCTGGAATACTGAGATGTTCAATGGGGCGCCCGAGTATGGGGCGCCCTGTCTGTTATGGAGTGCCGGAACGGGTGGCTCAGTCCTCGCGGCGGATCACGGCGCGGCAGCGCGTGAACAAGTCGAGCAGTGCGTCGGCCTGCTCTTCAGCCGTACGCGCCCCCTTGCCGGAAAAGCCCACCGACGGGATGCCCTTTCCGTAGCCGGTGCTGGTGGCGATAAACTTCATCAGTTCAAGCGCGACCTCATCCGTGTTTTTCGGCGTGGCCGCGGCGGCCGGGGTGGAACTGCTTTCCATGGTGGGTAATATCTCCTAAAGAAGGGCGTCAGACCGCCTGTGTCTTTCCTGATTATCCTAGATTGCAGATGCCGGTAAAGGCTACGCGACTGGAGCGCCGCATGCGCGGCGGGGCCCAGGCCCATCTGCTGGCCTGCGACGACGGCCGCTTCTACGTCACAAAATTCGTCAACAACCCACAGCATCGCCGGATTCTGGCCAACGAATGGACGGCGGCGGCGCTGCTCCGCCATTTGGGCGTGGCTACGCCGGAGGTCCGCGTGGTGGAGATCAGCCCGGAGTTTCTGGCCGCCAATCCGCGCGTCGGCCTCGAACTCGGCTCGCGGCGCGAACCCGTTCCGCCGGGCTGGCACTTTGGATCGCTGTTCCCCGGCAAGCCGGAGCAGGACGCCGTGTACGATTATCTGCCCGACGCGCTGCTGCCTGCCGTGGCCAACCTCGATCACTTCGCCGCCACCCTGGTGGCCGACAAGTGGATGGCAAATTCCGACTCACGCCAGGCAATCTTCTTCAGGCGCCGGTTGCGCGAGTGGCTGGACGTTCCGGCCAGCTCACAGCAGAAGGGCTTCATCGCACAGATGGTGGACCACGGCTACGCCTTCGATGGGCCACACTGGAGTTTTAACGACTCACCGATTCAGGGGCTGTATTTCCGCCCGCTGGTGTACGCGCACCTGCGTTCCTTGGACGACCTGCAACCAGCGCTCGACCGCGTCCGCGGCTGCCCCACCACCGTCTTTGACGAGATTCTGCGGCACATGCCTGAATCGTGGATTGAGGGCGATGAGAAGGAATTCGAAAAGCTGATCGAACAACTCCACCTGCGCCGGACTCGCATCGAACAACTCTTGCTTGCAACAGTCCGCGCGCGGCCGCAGAGTTTTCCCGCGTGGCAAGCAGTGGCTGGCGTCCGGCCCATGAATAGAGGATCATGTGAGCGCTTGG
>CAYZIX010000150.1:11885-12110 GCA_964478395.1 uncultured Candidatus Solibacter sp. | reverse complement strand
AGATTGGTCGCGGCATGATCGACGATGATCGCCTCCCGCGCCATGACGCTTGCCGCCGGTACGCCCGACGCCAACAGCAGCGCAATCCGGACCATCCGGCGGAACGGAATACAACAGGACAGATTCATGATATCGGCCTTTCCGGTTCGGGCCGCGTAATGCGGCGACAGCTTCGGGCGACACGGGAACAATCATCCGCCGCAATGCGACGGCAGTAAAACCATA
>CAYZIX010000150.1:0-11861 GCA_964478395.1 uncultured Candidatus Solibacter sp. | reverse complement strand
AAATCAAATTCCACATTGAAAAAACCGTTCCGCCGCAATCATTGCGATTGCCCGGCGGAACGGTTTTGCGCAAACTTCTTTTCGATGGCGAAGGCCGCCGCTACTTTTTGGGCACCGTCAGCTTGACCTCATCGATCAATCCGGTAAACGCGCCGTAGCTCGAGGCGACCCGGTCGCCAATGGTCAGGCGCTGCACCGCCGCCGCCGGCGTTCCGGCCGGTTCAAATCCGCAAGAAAGTCTGATGGGACTGCTGGCAGGCGCATTGAAAACGGAGGACCAGGAGACTCACCAGGCGGTCATCGCCGACATGCAGCGCGCCTTCGAGGCGCAGAAGCTGATTTCGCTGAAGTCGCTCTTTGACCTCGCGGCGCAGGCCGAATCCGCCGCGCGCGGCGACAAATCGAAAACCGTGCAGCTTGGCCGCCTGGCCACGCGCATCTCGGATCTTAACCTGCCGAAGGCTTCGCTCTCCAGCCAGGAGCGCACCTCGCTGTCATACGGCTACTGGTCGGAGCGCCATATCGACATGCAGCGCAAGCTGAACCTCCGCCAGACCGTTGAGCGCGCCGTCAGCCAGCCCGCAAAGATTGCTGATCTGCACGTGCAACTGGCGCCGCTCTTGCGCGACACGCTGGTCGGCCTGCTCTACATCCACTATTCGCCGCCCGGTGCGCAGATCATTTACACGAACCCGCTTTTTGTCCGCAGCCACGATTTTCTGGGCGTGTCTAACTCCCAGAATGTGTGGCGGCAAACGGAGGTTCAGGGCGTTGGCTGGCCATCCAGCGCCGGCGGGCGCTTGGTGGGCTCGTTGGCTACGCTGCCTTACGCGCTGGCCGAGGCCGAGCAGAATTTCCTGATTCCGACCCGCGAGCAGGCGCTCATCTGGGGCGACCTCGTCCCGCAACTGCTGGTCAGTTGCCGCTTGCCGCGCTTCTGGAACGCACACCCCATCCAGATGCATTACGTCGCGCTGCGCTTGCGGTTGGGCGAGGCGCGCGTTGCCGCGGCAGCGCTGTCGCCCGCGGCGCGCACCGCTCTGGTGGCCGCGCTGGAGCGGGCTGCGCCGCCTGCCCGCGCCTCTCTGGTGGGCGATCTGGTGGCCGCAGGACAGGTCCGCCTGGCGCTTGAGCAGATTCCGCCGGCTGAACTGTTCGCGCTGGCGGGGGCGCCTCATCTCACGGGTGGCGCGGGCATCGCCGGGAGTCTAAAGGCCCTTGAAGAAAGCGCCCCTGCGCTGTGCAGCCGAACGGCCATCTCTGAGCTGTTTGGTACGCCCAAGCCGACGCTTGCCACTTCACAGCACCCGGAACTGCTGGGCCTGCGTACGTTCCCTACGCTGATGGGCTTCTCCAGCCGAATCCTTGCCGAGAGCTGGGAATCAAACAACCTCTTTTTCGCCGCGCTGGCCGACGAGTTGAACGTGCGTCCGGCGCGTTTGAATGTGCTGCTGCCCGTCTGGACGCAGCAGGCGGTGGAGCGGATTTTCGCCACACACCTGGAAGACTGGCCGGCGCTGCTGCGCTCCATGCGCTCGGTGGCGGCGAGTGTCCGCGAGCAGACCTACCGCCAGCGGTCGCAGGAAGAGAAGGCTTCACTCGACGATTGATCACCGGGGGATGACGATCATGCTGACGCGCAGACTTTTCTTATCCGCCGCCTCGGCCCCAATCCTTGCGCAGGACCAGCCCACGTTCCGCGTGAAGGTGGACATGGTGGTGCTCAGTTTCACCGTGACAGACTCCAGAGGCCGTTATGTGAACGGGCTGAAACCCGCCGACTTCCGCATTCTCGAAGATGGCATCCTGCAACGCGTCAACACCTTCACCGAAGGCAACAAGGCGCCGCTTGAAATTCTCGAAGACGGCGCCACACGCCCGCTGATCACCGCCCAGGCCGACCCGACGCGCGGCGGCATCGCCACCGACGCCTTTGTCGGGACGAACGTGTTCGTTTTGTTCGACACGTCCAATTACATGTACCGTGGCTTCGTCTATGCCTCCGACGCCATCGCCGATTTCGTGCGCGGGCTGGACCGGGCCGACTCCGTCGCCGTCTACACGTTCTCGCGGAATCTCTCTCGCGCTGCCGCGTTGACGCGCGATCGTTCGGAGGTGCTGCGCGGTTTGCGCCACGCCGTTGCGGGCGACGATTCGGCGTTGTACAACGCGCTGCTGCTCACCTTGCGTGACGCCGCGCACGTGCCCGGCCGCAAAGTGATCATCGTCTTTTCCAATGGTCCCGATTCGGCGTCCATGGTGGCGCCCGATGACGTGCGCGCCGTTGCCGAGGACGAAGGCATCCCCATCTACGTCATCTCTACCAACGACATCAACCGCGATCCCATCTCCACCGGCGTTTTTCGCCGCTTAAGCACACGCACCGGCGGCAAGGCGTTCTTTGCCAAAACGTGGCAGAAGCAGGTGGAGGCATTTGAGGCGATCCGCGAGGATCTGGGCAACTCCTATACCGTGACTTACTATCCCGCACCCAATCCCAACGAGGGGTTCCGTAAGATCACCGTGGAGATCCGCGGCGACGCGGCGCGCAAGTACCGCGTCAGCGCCCGTCCCGGTTATCGTCCACGCGCCGGGGCGTGATCGTCAACGAGCGCGCAAGCCCATCCGCCCACGTCTGTGTTAGATTCAGAGATTGACCGCGCCTGAAGCGCGTTCCAAGGCAGTATCCGTGCAGATTTTCCTGGAAGGTAAATTCCTCGGCATTGAATCTTTCGTCCTTGACGGACGGGAGGACTTCGCGGCGCTCGCCGGTCGCTGCCTGTATGTCTCGCTGTTGTCGGAAGCCATCCCGCGTGCGCTGCTGGCCAAACTCGGTCTGGCGCCGGAACTGCTTGGCTCCTGCGGAGGCGGCCATTTTCTGGCCGTGATCCCCAGTGAGAGCCTTCCGGAAGCGAACGCCTTCCTGATTGAAGCCACGCGCCACCTTTCTGTGGTGAGCGGCCGGCGCCTGCGTCTGGCCTGGGCCGCCACGGAAAACCTGGGCGCCTGGAGTGATGTGCGCAAGCGTCTGGGCGAGGTCCGCCGCCGCTGGCACGGCTTAGCCTCGGTGGAGACGGCCGGTCTGTTTGAACCGTTCACGCCGCAGCCGCCCTCCGGCTACTTCGCCGCGCTCTATCAGGGCTTGCCCGCTACTTCCGCCGCAGTGTGGGACCCGTCGGCCGAGGGCCTGTTGCGCGTCGACGGTGAACCTCATTGGCTGGCCACTTATTTCGCCACGGCGGACGCCGGCTCCGGCCCCGCGTCTCCGGCTGAGCTCGCCGCCCGTGCTCGCGGCCGTCACGCCTGGGGCATCGTGCGTGGCGATGTCGATCAGTTCGAAGCGCGGCTTGAAAAGGCGCAGAGCGTCGAAGAGTACATCCAGCTCTCGGTTTTCTACCGGCAGTTTTTTGCTGGTGAGGTGCAGGTGCTCTGCTCGCGTCCGGAGTTTGCCACGCGGCTCAGTGTGCTCTACACCGCCGGTGACGAGTTTGCTGTCTGCGGCGCCTGGGATGCGCTCATCCCCTTCGCGCGCGCATTGCAGGGGTTGTTCGAACGGACGGTTGAAGAGTATCTGCGCGAATTCGCCGGGCCGGAGGCCAAGACGCTGTCGATGGCCATTGCGCTGGCGCCGGTTACCGATGCCGATCCCGCCGCCGTCTATGCCGAAGCGGGCCGCCAGTTGGAAATCGCCAAGAGCGCCGGGCGCGACGCCATTGCGCTGTTCGGACGCGTACTCGACTGGAAGGCGCTCGGCGAAGCTGCGGATCTGAAGGATGTGATGCTGCGGCTGGTAGATGAATTCGGTTGTGAGCCGCAGTTCCTGGGTGAGTTGGGCGCGTTTTACCGCGAAACGGACCGGACTCTGCCGGCGCGCAGTTCGCGTCGCATGGTGGAGACGCAGCAGCGGCCCTGGCGCTTGCACCGCCGGCTGAACCGCGTGCTGGAGGGGCCGGAACGCAACAGGGAGTTTCAGAAGGCCCGTAATACGCTGCTGGCGGCGTTTTTGACGCGCGGCCAGGGACAGTTGAAACTGAAGGCTTCGGGCCGCGTCGCCCTGGAATGGGCGCGCATTACGGAAGAGGCTGAGTAATATGAGCGAACTCGAATCGCACGACCAGATTCCGGCCGAAACGGCACCGGTCGAGACCCCGGCTCCGGCTGCGGTTGAAGCTCCGGCTCCGGCCGTGGAAACGCCTGCGCCGGCCGCGGAAACACCCGCTCCGGCGGCTGAAGCCGCGCCCGAGGCCAAGCCCGCTCCGCGGCCCCGCCCGGAGCGTGGCCCGCGTCCAGAGCGTAAGGAGCGCGGTGAGAACCGCGGTGAACGTGGCGATCGCCCGCCGCGTGGCGACCGTCCGCCGCAGCAGCAGGGGCAGGGCCGTCCGGGCGGTGACCGCCGTCCGCCGCGTGAAGGCGGCAAGTTTGGCCCTCCGCGCGAGCCGCAGGCCGACATGGATGTCGACAAGCTGATTGCCGACAGCCTTTACCTGGACAACCAGGCGCATGCCATTGTTGCGCGTATGCGCGACATGGATTCCGGCACGCGCAGCCAGTTGCGCCGCTTCTATAGCGCGGTGCGCCGCGCCTGCCGTACCGCCGACGCCGAACGCCAGCATCAGTTTGTCATGCTGCGCGCGCGTCTGGCCTATACCATTGCCCGCCACCAGTTGCGCAGCCTCGATCCGCTCGAACGTCTGCTGCTGCAGGTGACCCGCAAGAACGACGCCAAGGGTTACGAGCGCTTCCGCGATCTGTTTGAAGCGATCGTTGCCTATAACGAGTAAGACCCGACCGGGAGTTTTTCCATGAGTTCTCATTCCGCCACGACGAAGCTCGGATTGATCGGCAAATTGCTGCTCGACGGCGAGTTGATCTGTGAAACCGGCCTCCACATCGGCGCCGGCAAGGGATCGCTGGACCTCGGCGGGGCCGATAACCCGGTGGTCAAGGACGCCTTCGGACGCCCCTACGTGCCGGGTTCCAGCCTGCGCGGCCGCATCCGCAGCCTGCTGGAGCAGGCCGCCGGTCTGGTCGCCCCTGAAAACCTGATTTACCTCTCGCGCCGCCGCGGCCAGGAGGTGCGTATTCATCAGAGTGACGAGCCCGGCGACGAGGTCGGCCTGCTGTTCGGCCGCAATCCGGGCCGCATGGAGCGCGTTTCGGGTGAAGCGCTTGAGGTAGCGGCTGTTTCTCCGGCCCGCCTCACCGCCTATGACGCGCCGCTCGATCTCGATTCCATCACCGTCCAGATGCGCGAGAACCTCGACGACGAACTCACCGAGGTGAAGAGCGAAAACGCCATCGACCGCGTCACGGCGCAGTCGAATGCCCGCACGCTTGAACGCGTTCCGGCCGGCGCCCGCTTCCGCGTGCGCTTCGTCGTCGACGTGCTCTGCGCCGAGGACCGCGAACTGCTCGCCACGTTCATCCAGGGGCTGCGTCTTCTTGAGGACGACGCTCTCGGCGGAGGCGGCTCGCGCGGCAGCGGCCGTGTGAAGTTCGCCAATTGGAAATTGATGTGGCGCAGCAAGGGCTACTACGCCGCTGGCGATGCCGAGCGCGTGCTCGCCGAAGCCGCCACCACTGCCGACCTGCAGGCCGCCGCACGCGCCGACGGCTTTACCGATCAGTTGGCCTGAGCCTGCGATGAACCCCGCTCTGCTTATCCGGTTGCGGCCTTCGACGCCCTGGCGCATCGGCCCTTCGTCGGGCGCGCGGGCCGAAGCCTCGCCCATTTTCCGCAGCGATTCACTTTACTCGGCGGTCACGCTTGCCTTCGGGCAACTCGGACTGTTGGAGGAGTGGCTTGCGGCGACGGCGGGGGATCTGGCCACGCCGGCCGTGTCGTTCACCTCCTGCTTCCCGTGGCAGCGTAGCCTGCTCTATGCGCCTCCGCCGGCCGGCGTCTGGCCTCCGCGTCTGGCTTCGGCCAAGCTGCGCGCCAAGGGCGTCACGCTGCTGCCCACTACGCTGATTGCCGATCTCGTCCAAGGCAAACTTCCCAACGAGGACGATTGGGTGGTGGACGGCCATTCAGGTTGCCTGATTCCCGCCGCCAGCCGCTCGGCTAGTGGGCCGTTCCGTTTCCTCACCCGGTCGAGCGCAGCGGTGGACCGCGTCAGTGGTGGCAATGTTGCCGTGCACAGCGCCGCCTGTGTCCAGTTTGCGCCCGCCGCCGGCGTCTGGTGCGCAGCTCAGTTCTCATCGCCGATGACGTACGCCACCTGGGCGCCGCGTTTGCAGTCTGCATTCAAACTGCTGGCCGACAGCGGTTTGGGTGGTATGCGTTCGCGTGGTTTCGGCCGCTCGCGTGGCGCCGACTTCCGCGCCGGTCTGCTTCCGGAGTTGCTCTTTGGCCCGGCGGCTACCCCCACCAGTGGGGGCGCATGGTGGCTGTTGTCTTTGCTCAGTCCGTCAGCGAACGATGATATCCGCTGGGATGCCGGTTCCTACCGTTTGGAGCAGCGTCAGGGCCGCGTCGGCAGCGCCGCCGCGCTCGGCGCCGCCAAGCTTGCCTCCACCCTTGTGGCTGAAGGTTCGGTGCTCGTCGCCAGCCGCGCGCCTGTCGGCTGCGCCCGCGACGTCGCTCCTGCGGGCGCTCCGCACCCCGTTTACCGCGCCGGCTATGCCGTCGCGCTGCCTATTCCATGGCCGGTGACTGCATGACACGCTATCGCCTCACTGTCTTGACTCCGCTGCTCGTCGGCGACGGACAGAAGCTGGCGCCCATCGACTACATGGTCTGGAAGGACCAGGTCAATGTGCTCGACCAGCGCCGCATCTTCCAGTTGCTGGCCAAAGGCACACGTCTCGACACGTACCTGAATCAGATCCGGCGCGCCGACAAGCTCGATTTCGCCAGTTGGGGCGGCTATGCCCAGAACTATGCCAGCCGGCGTATCCCGTTCGAGAACGCGGCTTCGGCGCAGTACTATGCCCGTACCTCGGCGGAGCATCTGTTCATTCCGACTTTTGCGACTACACCGGCCGGCCAGATTTTCGTGCCGGGCAGCGCCATCAAGGGCCCGCTGCGCACGGCCATGCTCGCCGAGCGTGTTTCCGAAGGCCAGTGGCGCAACCTTGCCGATCAGCTTCGGACTTCCGAACGGCCGCCGCGCCGGCCGGCTGAAGCGGTGGAGACCGCGGTGCTCGGTAATCGCCAGGCCAGCCGTACCCGGCCGTTGCTCGTGTCGGATTCCAGCCCAATTGCGCCCGGTGGCGTTACGCGCGTTTTCCTGCTGCGGACATCCACGCTGTTACCGCGCGGTGCGAAGTTGGAACTCGGCTGGAAGATGAGCCCGCGCGGCGCCGTGGAAAGCCGGCGTCCGGGCGACTCCACTCCGCAGTTTGCCGAGATGGCGGTGCCTGGCACCGTCTTTGAGGGCACGCTCGGCGACAGCTACGCGCTGACACGTCCTGACATTGTGCATGCGTTGCGCTGGCGCGAGCAATCGCCCACGCAGGCGGCGCTCGCCGCTGCTAACACCGCCGCCGGGCGCCTGCTGGCCGTCCAGCGCCAGTACGCTGAAGTGGCTGGATTGCCGGCCGTGGCCGAATCGCTCGACCGTCTGGCCGGGCGGTTGGAAGCGCTCCGCGCCTCCGGCCAGGGCACTCTGATCTGTTTCGGCTGGGGCACCGGCCTGCTAGCCAAATCGGCTTCGGTCGATTTCCAGTCCGAGCCTTACAGCCAGGTGCTCAGGGCGCTGCCCATTTACGCTCAGCCGCTCCGCACCGGCCTGCCGTTCCCCAAAACGCGCCGCGTTGTGTTCCTCGGTGATCAGCCGGCTGCCCTGCCCGGCTGGGCAGAGCTCACTCTCGCGGGTGGGTAGTTCTGGTACCGGACGGGCCGGCTTTCGAGCAGAACCCCTATGGGCCGAACAGGTTTCGGCCGATGGGAGATGTTAGAATGAGGACACGCGCTCAGTCCGGATCAAATCCGGCTATTACCCGGGGGCTGAATCCATAATGTACAACGCCTTCTTTGGTTTTCGGGAAAACCCGTTCAATCTCAGCCCTGATCCTGCATTTCTTTACCGTTCGCCGCAGCATGAAGAGGCGCTGGCTAATCTGATTTACGGCGTCCACAGCCGTAAGGGTTTTATCGTCCTCACGGGTGAGGTCGGCACCGGTAAAACCACCATGCTGGAGTGCTTGCGGGACTACCTCGAAGCGCAGTACATCGAGTTTGCTTTCCTGTTTAACTCGCGCATCAACACCGAGCAGTTCTTTGAGATGATTGCCTACGATCTGGACCTGCGCTGCCAGCACAAGTCCAAGACGGAGGTTCTGTTCGCGCTGAACCAGTTGCTCATCCAGCAGGCCAACGAAGGCCGCACAACGGTGCTGATCGTTGATGAAGCCCATAATCTTGACTGGGACGTACTTGAAGAAATCCGTCTGCTCGGCAACCTGGAGAACCCGCGCCTTGGCAAGCTGCTTCAGATTGTTCTGGCCGGCCAGCCCGAACTCGACCGCAAGCTGGATGCCCCGAATTTGCGCCAGTTGAAGCAACGCATTGTGCTGCGTTGCTCCCTCACGCCGTTCAGCCTCACAGAGGCTGTCGAGTACATCAACACGCGCTTGAAGAAGGCCGGCATGACCGATCAGACCCTCTTCTCGCCGGAAGTGCTCAAGGAAGTTCATCTCCGTTCGCAGGGCATTCCGCGTCTGATCAACGCTATCTGCGACAATCTGCTGCTTACCGCCTTCGCTGTTGAGACCAAGAGCACCACCATCGAGATGCTCGATGAAGTTTGCCGGGACATGCGCCTCGAATGGCCGGGCCGGCGTCTGCGTGCGCATTCAGGCCTTGCTGGAGAACCGCTCGATCCGGCCGCGGCGCTGTCGCCGCACGAGCCGCGCTAACTCTCTCGGTCCGCTTCTGACACTGCTGTTCATTTGTTTGCCGCTACCCGTCTGCCTCAATTCCTGGCCGGTAGATCCACCGGATTCAATGCCTTACCTTTATCTGGGTGATACTGCCTAGTCGTCGTCTAGGATTTTTCCTATACGCTGAGATATTAGTACTCCTATACATTCAGAGAGAAACCTGAGAGATCAGGTATTTCCCTGAGCTGAGGTTATGGTCGCCTGAGAAGGCCGCTTGGCTCGGGCTGATGAAGGTAACTGCCAATGATGAAGCGGATTGGAATTTGCACCGCGTGTCTCATCTTCGCTCTGGCGCTTGGCGCCAATGCAGCGACGGTGCTTGGCGCATCTGGTATCGATTCTGTCGCGATTCACCCGGGCCCTCCTCCGAGCCCGATGGATCCCGAAATTCACCCGGGGCCCCCTCCGAGCCCGATGGATCCCGAAATTCACCCGGGACCGCCACCGAGCCCGATGGACCCTGAAATTCACCCGGGACCGCCGCCGAGCCCGATGGACCCCGAAATTCACCCGGGGCCGCCGCCGAGCCCGATGGATCCCGAAATCCACCCGGGACCGCCTCCGAGCCCGATGGACCCCGAAATTCACCCGGGGCCGCCACCGGACCCGATGGATCCCGACGCCGACTAGTTTAGTTTTAGGTTTTCAATAGAAAAGCCCGGTGCTTTCACGAGCACCGGGCTTTTTCTGTTCTCTGATTCGGGTTAGCCTTTCAGCATCTCGTCCCAGGTGACAATCCGCTTTTCGTGGATTGCCTTGCGGCCCATCATGGCCACCAGTGTTGAACGCAAAGCTGAGTCGGCATTGTTCAGCGGGCGCTTCCGTTCGCGAGCGTTCTGGATGAACGCCTGCACGCTCAGAAAGTCGCTGCGCTTGCCGCCGGCGTCGGGCACCGGCAGGTCGATTTCACCCTTCTGGCCGAGCTTATTCCACTTGCCGGTGGGAAGATCCACGGCGCCGAGGCTGCCAAAGAGCCGTTCCTTGACGCCCGAGAAGCCCGGAGGGTCGAAATAGATGTGCGAGAAGTTTACCCGGACGTCGTCCGGAAACTCGTAGATCACTGAGTAGTTGTCCATCGTCGTGCGGCCCGGCGGGACGTTCTTGTACAGGTTGATGCCGCCGGAGCCCATTGCGCGCAGCGGCGTCTTGTCAATTGCCCACACGAACAGGTCGATGATGTGGCACGCCTGCTCGACGATGTTGTCGCCCGAGCGCACGCGGTCGAACAACCACGGCTCGTTGTACGGCAGGTCGGCGGTGTGGCGTGTGCCATGCGCATAGAGGATCTTCCCGATGCCGCCGGCCTTGATGTGTGCCATCGCCGTTGCGCGCGCCGGATCATGCCGCAGTTGGAAACCGGCCTGGTAGATGCCCTTGGCGTTTTGCGTGGCCTTGTGAATGGTGACGCACTCGGCCGGGGTCAACGCCATCGGCTTCTCGCAGTAGACGTGCTTGCCCGCTTCCAGTGCGGCCAGCGTCGGCGCAATGTGCGTGTCCACCGGAGTGGCAATCACAATCGCCTCGATGTCTTTCCGCTCGTCGATCATCTTGCGGTAATCGGCGTACCCCACCGGCTTGTGCCCAGCCGCGGTGGCGGTCTCAATTGCCTTGGCCAGCGTCTCGGGCGCGATGTCGCAAATTGCGATGATGTCGACGCCCTCGACTCCCAGCATCTGGCGAAGTAGGAAGCCTCCTCGGTTGCCCACGCCGATAAAGGCTACCTTGATACGGTCCGTTGCGTTCTGCGCGCGCAACAGGCCTGGTGCTGCCGCGGCTGCGGCCAGAAAGCCGCGCCGGGAAGAGAATGTGTGTTCTGGCATAAATGCTGAACCTCGCTTTCTTCGATCTTAACGCCGTGGCCGCTTCGATAAACTGAGAGGACGATGAATCGTCGTAACTGGTTGGCTGCATCGATGTTTGGCCTGACGGCAGGCGACATCAAAACATCCTCTTTGCCGGACGTAGCGTTGCGCGCCTCAGACCCCGAGAAGTACTGGCGGCGCATGCGTGACGAGCAGTTTTTGCTGCCCGGCTGGCGCAATTTTCTCAACAACGGCAGTCTGGGCGTCACGCCGCGCCCGGTACTCTCGGCTGTTGAGAAATTCATGGAACAGAGCGCTGGGTTACTCTCGGACGAGTACCCGCGCTGGGGCTACGAAACGCTCGACGAAGAACGTGCCGAACTCGCCGGCTTCCTTGGCTGCAAGGCTGGCGAACTGGCCATTATGCACTCAGCTACCGAGGCCATCAGCACCGTCGCTGCCGGACTCGATCTCAAGGCTGGCGACGAAGTCCTCATGACGGACCACGAGCACCCCAGCGGCAAAGCCGGCTGGCAGATGAAGGCCGCCCGTTACGGCATCACCATTCGTGAAGTGCAGATCCCGCACCCGCCCAAGAGTTCGGCCGAGTTGGCCGACCGCATGATCAGCGCCATCGGGCCACGTACGCGCGTCATCAGCTTTTCGGGCATTTTGACGTCTACCGGTGTCATCATGCCGATGAAGGAGATCTGTGCCGCCGCCCGCGCCAAGGGTGTGCTCAGCTTCATCGACGGCGCCCACGTCAGCGGCCAGATTCCGGCCAACCTCACTGACATCGGTCCCGACTTCATGGCCGGCAGCCCGCACAAGTGGATGTTTGCGCCGGCCGGCAGCGGCTACCTGTACATCCGCGAGGAACACCTGGACCGGCTGTGGCCCTCCACCGTCACCGGCGACTGGGACACCAAGAGCCTGAAGGCGGCGCGCTTCATGCGCTACGGCACCAACAACCGCGCCGTTGTCGTGGGCATGATCGCCGGCCTGCGCTTTCTCAAGGAAGTTGGCCCCGACGCCATTTTCGGCCGTATCCGCCAGTTGGGCCAGCGCGTCTTCGACGGCGGTATGGCGCGGCCGTATCTTCGTCAGATCGCTTCGTCCGATCCGGGCCTGCGTGCCGGCCTGGTCCCTCTGGGAATCCCGCCAGACCGCTTT
>CAYZIX010000149.1:0-12158 GCA_964478395.1 uncultured Candidatus Solibacter sp. | reverse complement strand
GGCGGCGGCCAGTAGCTGTTCAACGCCGGTCTTGGCCACCTCAAACAGCTCGCTGTAATCGACGTTGGACGTAAAGGGAGTGATCAGCGCCGAGAGCGTTGCGTCAGCCTGCGCGGCAGGGATCAGATGATGACGCACAAACACCTGCCAAAGTCCGGCGAGAGCCTGCAGAATACCGGTGGCGTCTGCGCGGCGCGCCGGGTCACGAACGCTCAATTGCTGTGCAGCGGCGCCGAGATAGAGCAGCAGGGTGCGGTCGCTGATATCGGCCGACTCATTGAAAAGCGAGTACTGCGAACCGAAGCGCGGCCAGTCGGCGGCCAGGCGGGCGACCGTGGCCGGCTCCAGCGGGTGCGCGCGGCGGCGGTCGATGTCGCTGAGTGAGAGGAAGATCCGCAGCGGCTCGTTTTCGACAGTCTTACGCGAAAGACCGAACAGGGCCTCGATCAGATCGTCCGGCTCGCGCCAACTTGCGGCGGCGCGCGTCAGCCGGCCGTCGTATTTTGCATTTGGATGGTCCGCGAAGAACCTGCGCCAGACGTCCAGCCCGCCGGGGATGTACGGGCGGCCACCGGCCACTTGCAGGCGAGTGGTAAGCAGCATCAGATCGGTGGTGGCGCGAAAGACGGGCCGCGCGGGCCCGGGCGAGGTGACACGGCCGCGTAGCGCCTGGTAGTTGCGCTTCAGGCGGCCAGGCTCAGAAAGATAGTCCAGCACGGGACCGTCGATGCGCGACAGCGCGTCGAAATAACCGGCCATCCAGCCGTCGTCGCGCATCACCAGCCGCTCCAGGAACTGTGCCCCACGGTCCGGTGCGACACCGACCAGATCGGCCCAGGCCGCGGCCGAACGCGCGCCGCCGGGCACGTCCATTCGGCCGCCGCGGATGCGGAACATGCCGCCGAAGAAATCGAAGATGTGCGCAAAAGCGCGGATGCGCGCCACCGGCAGCGCGGCGCGCACGGCCTCAGCGGTTTCGGGATCCAGCTTAGCCAAGCCAAGATAGAGCCGCGCCTGAGCGGGGCTGGCCAAGAAAACGTCGATGAATTCGCCGCTACGCTTCTCCCTGGCCGGCAACCAGTAGTCGGAGCTATAAAGCACCGGAACCTCGGTGGGCGAATAGTCCAGCGCGAAGGGGCGATTCGTGCGGAGGGCCTCTTCCAGGTCCGCCAGCGGAAAGCCGGAGTCCATAGTAAGAAACGCGCGCGTGGCGTTAACGGTCTCTAGCGCGAGGTCGCCACCGCAACCACCGCGCATGCGCAGGCCGAGAATGCGCAGCAGCTCACCGACCTGCGCCGATTCGCAAGCATCGATCTGAATGCGCTTCGAGCTGCCCGCCAACTGCTCCAGCTCACGCGCCTGGCCAAGATAGCGATTCACCAGCTTGAGATACTCGGTAGGCTCCAGCGTGTCGCTGCCTGCAGCAGACTGGAAACCGCCGGTGACAACGTTATGCGCCAGAGCCAGTAACACTTCTGCCGGAGCCAGATCAGGCGACAGTGCCGCCATGCGCGAAAAGGTGCGTAGCGGTCCCGGAATCCGCACCGTGCCCATGGGCAGTGCCTGCGGCCTGTCCCGTTGGAGCCCGCCCTCACCTAGCCGCACCAAATGGCGTTCGGCGGCGGCGCGGTCGCCCTCAATCAGGTCGAGTTCCACCAGACGGCGCAACGCCCCGTTCGAAGAGCCGGCCAGCTTTTCGTATGCGGCGCGCGCAGCCGGATCCCGATGCTCGTCGAGATACGCCGCGCGAGCTTCCAGCGCAGCCTTGTCGTTAGGGTTGGCGCGCAGGGCCTGATCGATTAGCGTGAGCGCTTCGCGGCCACGGCCGTCACGCTCCAGAGCCGCCACGCGCGCCTGCCAATCCTCGGCACTCAGTGCGCCCGATGCGATGAGAAGGACAACCGAAAGCAGTCTCGTGAGTTTCACCGTCCCCTCCGGCTTCACCCTGCGTTTGGACTGTGGCGTACGTCTCTTTTACCACATTCCGCCATTCGATGCCGGCGGGCGGCGGTGGGCTTCAAATAAACGAAGCAGCAGGCATCCCGGCCACCGCGCCAACCTTCGGGGCAAAGGCCATGTGGGGCAAAATGTCGCGCTCGATGTCGATGCCCGGAGCCACTTCAATCAGCTCCAATCCGTCGCCCGTCAGACGGAACACGGCACGCTCCGTAATGTAGAGCACCTCCTGGCGGGTGCGGCGCGCATAGTTGGCCGAGAAGGTAATGCGCTCAACGCGCTCGACAAACTTACGCACCCTGCCCGGCTGCACAACGCGCAGCTTCGCACCGTCCCACTCCACACGCGAGCCCTGCGCGTCGAAGGTGCCGCAGAAGACCACCTTTTTCGCGTTCTGCGCGATTTCGACGAAGCCGCCCGGCCCAATCAGGTTGCCGCCCAGGTGCGACACATTGACGTTGCCCGCAGCATCGGCCTCGCCCATGCCGAGGAACGTGATGTCGATGCCGCCGCCGCTGTAGTAGTCGAACTGCTCGATGGAGGGCAGGATGGCGTCAGTGTTGCGCGCGGCGCCGAACAGACGGTCGTCCAACATACGTCCGTTGTGCGTGCCCTGTTCGACGCTCATCCACAGATCATTGCCATTTCCCTGCTCCGCGATCACGCCAAAAATGCCGCCCGGAATACCGAAGCCAAAGTTGAGCGACGCGCCGGCGCGCAGCTCCATGGCCGCGCGGCGCGCGATGATACGGCGTTCCAGCTTGGCCGGAATCTCGGCCGTCAACGCTCCTAGGTGGGCACGGCGCGCACCACTGACCGATGGATCGTAATCCAGGCCGTAGAACTGCTGCTGCGTGGGGTCGGTGACCACGGCGTCCACCATGATGCCCGGCACGCGCACCGCGCGCGAGTGCAGTGAGCCGGACTCCACCACCTGCCGCACCTGCCCGATCACCGTGCCGCCCGAGTTGTGCGCGGCCAGTGCAATGGTGTGGATATCCATGTCAATCGCCTCTTCCTCGGGGCTCAGATTGCCGCGCGTGTCGGCAAAAGTGGCGCGAATCATGGCGACATTCACAGGAAACGGCTTGTAACGCAGCACCTCTTTACCGTCGATTTCGAGCAGTTCCACCAACGCATCCTGGCTCCGTGCATTGCAACGGCCGCCGTCGCGACGCGGGTCGGCGAATGTATCCAGGCCGCAATGGGTGAACAGGCCGGGACGCCCCGCGCCGATTTCACGTAACAGGTGCTGGATCACACCACCGGGAAAACAATAAGCCTCGATCTTCTCGTCGCGCACCAGTTGCTGCATGCGTGGCGACCAGGTAAAGTGCGCACCAATCAGTCGCTTCAACATCCCCTCGTGCGCGAAGCGATTGGTGCCCATTGCGGCGCGGTCGCCCAGGCCGAGCGAGTGCACCAACGTCAAATCGCACGGGTGACCCGTCGCAAGGAATCGTCTCTCCAGCGCCTCAAAGACAGCTTCGGCCGAGATCATGCCTGCGCCGTTGCCGCTGATAGCCACCGTGTCGCCGTCTTTGACGAGCAGCACGGCCTCGTCCGCGCTTAAGAACTGAGTCCTGCGCATATCGTCACAACTCCTAACGATTGTGATAGATGGGCTTGCGTTTTTCGATAAACGCCCGCACGCCCTCGCGGCAATCCTCGCTGCCCGCGGCTTCAGCTACGGCGCTCATGTGATGGCCGCCGAAGCCGGCGTGCATCGTCGCCAACAGATCCTTGGTGAGCGCCATCGCCACCGGGCCGTTTGCGCAGAGCTTGGCGATCCACATGCCGAGCTGAGTCTCAAGGCCCGCCTCATCATCGGCAACAACGTTCACCAGACCCCATTCCTGCGCCTGCTCCGCCGTGATGGGCAAGCCCAACAGCGTGAGTTGGCGCGCGCGCCCCACACCGATGGTTTCGGCCAGGCGCCGCACGCCGCCCCAGCCCGACACCATGCCGAGCGTCACCTCCGGCGCGCCCAGCTTGGCCGTGCGCAGCGCGATGCGCAGGTCGGCGGACAGCGCCAGTTCCAACCCACCACCCAGCGCGTGCCCGTTGAGCACGGCAATCACCGGCTGCGGCAGCGCGGCAATTTGTGCAAACACTTCTATGCCTGGCCGGATCCAGTCGCGCGCCATCTCGTGGGGCGTCATGGCGCCCCAGGCGGCGATGTCGCCGCCGGTGCAGAAAAAGCGCCCATTACCGCGCAGGACAACGGCGCGCACATCGCGATCGGCGGCAATCTGTGCGGCCAGCGCACTGAGTTGTTCCAGCATGGGAAGCGTCAGCGCATTGCCCTTCTCCGGGCGATTCAAAGTTATTTCAGCCCAGGCGGCGCCTTCGTGTGGAACGCGTGAGAAAAGGACGGTCTCTTCCATCACAGCTCTTCCTCGCTGGTTTATTATCATTCTTCGCGAGGGCAATATGAGCGACCTGCTTTACTACGAAGACGCCGAGGTGGGTCTGGAGTTCGATACCGGAGCCATGGCGATCACCGAAAGCCACGTGGTGCAATATGCCGGGCTGTCGGGCGATTTCTTCGAGCTGCACATGGACGATGAGTTCGCGCGCAGCCTCGGATTCCCGGGCCGCGTGGCGCATGGGCTGCTGGGGCTGATTCTACTGGACGGGATGAAAAACCGCGCCGAACGCCGCTTCGCCGCCGTGGCGTCGCTCTCCTGGCAATGGAATTTCCGACGGCCAATGTTTCCGGGCGACCGCATCCAGGGCCATCTGCGCGTGGCTGCCAAGCGGCCAACCAAACGTGCGGATCGCGGCATTTTGACGCTTGAGCTGCAACTGCGCAATGCGCGCGGCGACGTGCTGCAGGACGGCCAGAACCTGCTGATGGTGCGCACGCGCGCCAGCGTTTAGTTACTCTTCGCGCAGCACCTTCATCGGATCGAGCCGCGCGGCGCGCCAGGCCGGCACGCCAGCCGCGGCCAGCGTCGCCACGGCCAACGTCGCCGCCGCGGCAATCATTGGCGCCGGATCGTTCGGCGTCACGCCATAAAGCAGGCTAGCCAGCAGCCGTCCAGCGCCCCAGGCGCACACCGCACCCAGCACCGTACCAAGGATCAACAACACCGCCACATTGCGCAGCACCAGCCACAGCACGGCCCGCGTTTGCGCACCCAATGCGATGCGCAGCCCGATTTCGCCGCGCCGCTGCGCCACGCTGTATGCCGTCACGCCGTAGAGCCCCACCATGGCCAGCGCCAGGGCGAGCGTGCCGAACGTGGCCGCCAACAGCGCGGTCAGCCGCTGCTGGCGTAATGAGTCGTCCACCTGAGTTTGGAGGTTGCGAAATTCCAAGGTAAAATCCGCACCCTGGCCGGCCACCGTGGCGCGCACCTGCTGCGCCAGCGCGGCGGCCGGAATGGTGTGGCGCAACTCAAAGACAAAACCACCCAGCAGCGGCGTTTGGCTCATGGCGGCGAACGCCGTGATGGGCGCCTTTTCGTCGACGCGGTCGTACTTCGAATCGCGCACCACACCCACCACCTGGTACGGCTCGTCGCCCCTGCGGTTGCCGACCTGGATCATGCGGCCCAGCGGGCTCTGACGGCCGAAGAAGTAGTGCGCGGCCGATTCGTTGATGATCATGACGCGCGCCGATTGCGGCGTGTCGCGCAAGTCGAAGTCGCGCCCGCCGACAAAACCCGTGCCCATTGTCTGGAAATAGCCCGACGAGACGCGGTTCATGTACAGCAGACCTGTCTTGTCTTCGGCCGAGCTCCACTGATTCCACATGCCATCGCCCAGCGGCACCAGTTCCGAATAGGCGGCGGCCGTCACGCCGGGCAGCACGCGCAGGCGCTCGTAAACTTCGCGATAGGCCGCGGTGCGGCGTTCCGGCTCGGCCACCGTACGCGGGATGCCGACCCGCACCAGCATGACGCCGGAGGGCCGGAAACCCAGCTCCTCGTTCAACGCATTGCGCAGCGAGCCGGCAAACAGCCCGGCCGCCAATAGCAACACGAACACGGCGGCAATCTGCGCCGTCACCAGACCGCGTCCCAGGCGGAAACGCGCACGCACGCCGCCCTGCCCGTGCTCCCTAAGCGAAGAATGCAGGCCACCGCGCGTCGCATGCAGCGCCGGCGCCAAACCAAAGAGGAGCGCCGTGGCCACGGCCACCGCCGCCAGAAAGGCCAGCACAGTGGGATCGGGCGTCAGATCGAGCGTCACCGGGTCCGCGCTGGTGGAGAGCCAGGCGAGCAGCGCACGTCCGCCCCACTGCGCCAACAGCAGCCCGCCAAGGGCGCCCGACAGCGCCAGCAGCAGACTTTCGGTAAGCAACTGGCGGACTAGTCGCGCGCGCCCGGCGCCCAAAGCGCGCCGCATGGCCAGTTCACGCTGCCGAGCCGCGCCGCGCGCCAGCATCAGGTTGGCGATGTTGACGCAGGCAATCAGCAGCACCAGCGCTGCGATGCCCAGCAGCGCGAACAGCGCCTCGCGATAACGTTCGGCCACATCGGAAAAGCCGTTGGCCGCCGTCCGCAGCGCCAGGCCGAAGTTGCGGTAGCGCTGTTGCGCCGCGGGCATGTAGTCGCCCGGCACGGTGGACCGGAACACCTCCGGCGCGAAGACATTGACGCGGCGTTGTGTTTCATCCAGGCCGGCGCCCGGCTTCAGGCGCGCGATAATCCGCAACCACCACGTGCTGCGCTGGCCGAGCGCGCTGTTTTCCGGATTCATCAGCGCCTCGCAGCCGATAGGCGCCGCTACATCGAAGGTCCGGCCACGATTGAGCCCCTGCATCCACGCCGGCGTCACACCCACAATTGTGAACGGCTGGCGGTTCAGGGTGATTGTCCGGCCGACGACATGCTGATCACCCTGCAATGTGCCCTGCCAGTAGTCATGACTGACCACCGCCACCGGCCCGTCCACGCCACAGCCGTGACGGTCGTCGCGCGCATCAATCAGCCGGCCGCGCAACGGCGCCACGCCCAGCGTCTCAAAGAAACTGCCGCTCACCCATAGCCCTTGGACGTAGCGGCTCTCGCCGCCGGGGCTAATGTCGAAGCGGGGCTCGGAATACGCGGCCATGCCGGCGAAGGTGTCCCCGGCGTCACGAATGGCCTCCCACATCGGGTTAGTGAAATACGGGCTGAAGTTCTTGCCGGAAATTCGCAGCGACACAAGCGCCTGCGGATCTTTCACCGGCAGTGCGCGCAGCAAGACGGCGTTGATCAGGCTGAAAATCGCCGTGTTGGCGCCAATGCCCAGCGCCAGCGAGAGGATAGCCGTCAGCGCGAACGCTGGATTGCGGCGCAGTGCGCGCGCCCCGACTCGGACATCCTGCCACAGGTCCTCCACCAACGCCCAACCCCAGGCCGCGCGGGTGTCTTCCCGCACAACGTTTGGATTGCCGAATTCGAGCCGGGCCCGGCGCCGCGCCTCGGCCGGCGTCAGACCTGCGGACTCGCGCTCGGCGGCGTCCTCGTCGAGGTGAAAGCGGAGTTCGGCCTCAATCTCACGATTGAGCCGCGCGCGCCGCCGCAGATTCGTCAACCAGCGCCACGGATTCATCGCGCCCTCCTCAGGCCGGCCGCAACACGCGCGCAATGGCGCCCGAAAGCTCGTCCCAGCGCGACTGGCCGGAGCGCAACTCCTTCCGCCCGGCCGGCGTCAACTGGTAGTACTTGGCCTGCTTGCCCTTGTCCGACAGGCGCCACTCGGCCTCCACCAGGCCGCGCGCCTCCAGACGGTGCAGCGCCGGGTAGAGCGAGCCGGTCTCCACCTGCAACACCTCGTCCGAAGCGGCTCGGATGTGCTTGGCAATGGCGTGCCCGTGCGAGGGGCCAAATAGTAGCGTACGCAGGATCAGCAGGTCCAGCGTGCCCTGTAGCAGTTCGATGCGGGAATCCGTCTTGGCGCTCATCAGGTTGTGTAGCCATCCTACAGAACAAGTACGTAGCATGTCTACACAAAGTTCGCAAAAAAAATGCGCCCCCTCGCTTTCGCAAGGGAGCGCAATCGAAAGGACAGGCGTTAGTAGTTCGGGCCGAAGTCGGCTTCAAACGCCTTCTGGAATCTGGCACCCCAGCCGTTCAGGGCGCGCATACGGCCGGCGAAGAAGCGCAGCACCGGCGGCTCCTCGAAGAACTCCAGACCACCCACCATGTCGGCGTGAGCCTTGATCCACTTCAGGCGATCGACGGCGTATTCGAAGTGCGACATGGTGAAGACGCGGCGCGGCACCGCCAAACGGACCAGTTCGAGATCCGAAGGCATGTCGTTGCCGTCCTTATCGCGGTCCATCGACACCGAGCCACGCTCCATGCCACGCATACCGGAGGCAATGAAGACCGCGGCGGCCAGCGCGCCGGCCGGATATTGAGACTGCGGCACATGCGGGATCAGCCGCATGGCGTCGACGTGGCAGGCCAAGCCACCGGCGGGCGTCACCACGGGGATGTCCTCTTCTAGGCAGCGGCCGACAAAGTACTTGATGGCGTCGGCGGCGGCGCCGGCGGTGTCGATGTCCACCATCTCCCGCATACCCACGGCCATCGCTTCAATCTCGCGGCTCGACATGCCACCGTAGGTGAAGAAGCCTTCGTACACCGGCAGCCACGGGCGTATGGCTTCGTAGAGGTCCTTGCGATTCGTGCAGATCATGCCGCCACGCACTGCGCAGCTCTTGCGGCCGGACATGTAGAGCAAGTCCGCCGTAGCCATGATCTCCTTGATGATGTCTGCGATGGAGACGTTCGCGTAGGCCGCCTCGCGCTGATGAATGAAGTACGCGTTCTCGCTGATCAGACTGCCATCGACCACCAGCGGAATGCCGAGCGGCGCGACGAGAGCCTTTACTTCCTTCAGATTGCCGAGCGAGAAGGGTTGGCCGCCTAACAGGTTGGTGGTGGCCTCCATGCGGACGAAGCTGACGTTCTTGGCGCCGGCCTTGTCGATGGCTTCTTTCAACCGGCCCAGATCCATGTTGCCTTTGAACGGGCAACTGCTCTGAGTGTTCAGCGCCTCCGGCGTGAACAGCTCAAGCACGGTGCCGCCAGCCAGCTCGAAGTGCGCGCGCGTCGTGGTGAAGTGATAATTCATCGGCACGACATGGCCCGGCTTGACGAAGGTCTTCGCCAGCAGGTGCTCGCAGGCGCGGCCCTGGTGGGCCGGCAGTACATATTCGTAGCCGAAGATATCCTTGACAGCGTCTTTTAAGCGGTAGAAGCTATCACCGCCGGCATAGGCGTCGTCAGCAATCATCATGGCGGCCTGCTGGCGGTCCGACATTGCGTTGGTGCCGGAATCGGTCAGCATATCCATGAAGATGTCGCGGGAACGCAGGAGGAACGTGTTATAACCGGCCTCCTCAATCGCACTCAGACGCTCAGATGAGGGCGCCAGCCGCACCTTTTGGACGATGCGGATCTTATGCATTTCGATAGGGATTTCTTTACCGTTTGAAAGAAGAATGCTCATGATCTCCTCTTGCTTGCCGCTGCGTGGGGACAAGGAAAGAGCATCATACCATCATCAAGAGGAGTATTCGGTCTGAAGGTCGCCTGGTCCGCCCGGTGTATACTTGCTTAATCTTTATCCGGAGGCATGGCTTATGGTGGATGAACTGAAGCCCGAAGTGTTAGTGGTCGGCGCCGGACCGGTGGGCTTGTTCACGGCCCTTTCGCTGGCAAGGCGGAACGTCGGCGTACGGATCATTGATACGGGCGTCTGGGCCTGCACGCACAGCTACGCGCTGGCACTGCACCCACAGGCATTGCAACTGTTCGCCGAACTGGGACTCCGCGAACGTGTGCTGGCCGAGGCCTACCCAGTGCGGCGTCTGGCGTTCTATGACGGGGCGGAACGGTGCGCGGCGCTCGACGTCGGCAGCGCGGATGAGCCGCTGGCGGTCGTGCGCCAGGATCAACTGGAGCATCTGCTCGAAGAAGAGTTGGCCAAGGCGGGCGTACGGGTGGGCTGGCGGCACGAGGCGGTCGGCATCCGCCAGACGGCCGACGAAGCCACAGTCACAGTTCAGAAGTATGTGAAGGAGTCGCGCGGCTACGTTGTGGCGCACACCGAATGGGTGGTTGCGAAGACTTTCGAGCTCACTCCGGCCTTTGTCATCGGCGCCGACGGCTACAACTCACGCGTGCGTCTGGCGCTCGACAACGAGTTTCCATCCATCGGCCCGGCGCGTTATTTCGCGGTGTTCGAATTCCAGTCCGGCTTTAATCCCGAAGGCGAAGTGCGCATCGCACTCGGGAATGGAACCACCGACGTTCTATGGCCTTTGGTAGGCGGGGGGTTGCGTTGGAGCTTCGAACTGCCGAATTTTGCCGATCCGGAGATTGAACGGCGCGGTGAAAATTTGCGCGCCGCCGGCTTCGGGGATTTTCCGAGCGAGCGCGACAAAGACCGCGTACCGCTGGCGCCTGGCGATGGCGCTCCGGTGCTGGACGAACACAATCTGCTGGCGCTGCTCGATCAACGCGCCCCGTGGTTCACCGGAACCATCAACCGGCTGGCGTGGCGCACCGTGGTGCGCTTCGAGCGCCGTCTGGCCAAACGCTTTGGCGATGGCCGCCTCTGGCTGGCGGGCGATGCCGCGCACCTCACCGGCCCGGCCGGGATCCACTCGATGAATGCCGGATTGAACGAAGGGCGGGAACTGGCCGCAGCCATTGCGTCGATTTTGCGCGGTGGCGCGCCGCTTTCCGCGCTCGACTCGTGTAACGAGCGCCCGCTGGCGGTGTGGCGCCAATTGCACGCGATGGATAACTCGGCGTTCAGCGCCGCGCCCGGCGCCAGCGCCTGGGTTGGCGCGCACGCCGCCCAGATTGCGGAATGCCTGCCCGCAACCGGACCATCACTCACCGCAATGGCCGCTTCGCTCGGACTGCGCACAATTTGAGAGGATAGGAAGTGGAGTGAAGCGCCTTCTCCTCAGCCTGATGCTGATCGGCGGCATGTGGACCACCCAGTCCATGCTGCCAGCTCAAACGTCGTCTCAAGGCAGCAACTACGACCCGGCTCCGCGCCGGGCGCCGCAAACCGTGGCGCCCGCGCCGCCAGTTGAGCCGGAAAAACCATTTGAGCTTTTCAATAAACTCGACTGGGCGCGCAAGGAGACGTGGGTGAAAACCGCGCTACTGCTGGGCTCCCTCCTGCTGGCCTTGCGCGCCTTCCGTCAGTTGCGGGACTAGCGCTTACTTGTTGGCCACGGCCACCTTGATGGTGTGCGGCTTGGCGACTTCTTTCTTCGGCAGCGTAACGCTCAACACGCCGTTGTCAAAGCTGGCCGAAACCTTGTCGGCATCCACCGTGTCCGGCAGCGCGAAGGCGCGCTGAAAGCTACCGTAACTGCGCTCCAGACGGTGATAGCCGCCTTTCTTGATCTCCTTCTCGAACTCACGCTTGCCACCCAGGCTGAGCGTACCGTCCTCGATCTTGATCTCGATATCTTCCATTTTCACGCCCGGAACGTCGGCCGTGAGCACCAGTTCATTTTCGTTTTCGACGATGTCTACCGCTGGCGTCCAGGGCCGCGTCGTGGCCGGCGCGTCGAAGAAGCGGTTTAGCGTGTCCTCGAAGAGCGACAACCCGGAACCAGGGAAAGCCTCGAAACCGGGGAAGTTAGATCTACGAGCGAGAGTGTTCATCATTGTTTTGCTCCTTCAGAAGTTCTGTCATCTGACACTTTCAATGTACATGATGATCGAAACAGTGTCAATACTATTTAGTGTGTTGTTATCATATTTTCTAACTTCAAATGCAAAGAAAACGGGAGGGCCCGCTTCGCGGACCCTCCCGGCACCTTCGGAATCAATAGTTTGACAACGCTAGAAGGAAGATCCTCCTGGCCCACCGGGCCCACCCGGACCACCAGGTCCTCCAGGGCCCCCAGGGCCTCCCCGGCCAAAGTCCGGCATCACTTCATCTTCAGAGAGCTTGCCGTCACCGTTTTTGTCAAGCCACATCAACGACTTAGCCGCATTTGCAATCTCGTCACCCGAAATGACGCCATCGCCGTCGGCATCAAGCACGGCTCCAACCGGATCCATCCACTGCGTACGCTTTGCCAAAGCCGAAGCCAACTTCTTTGCCTCGCTCTTGGACAGCACGCCGTCCTGGTCCGCATCGAACTGATCAAAGAGCATCAGCGCGCGCGCCGGCAACTCAGCCTTGCTCAACTTGTTGTCACCGTTGGCATCACCATCCATCAA
>CAYZIX010000148.1:3787-12166 GCA_964478395.1 uncultured Candidatus Solibacter sp. | reverse complement strand
CCGCGCAACATTGCGCACCGCATTATTGAGGAGTTCATGCTGGCGGCGAACGAAGCGGTGAGCGGGCATCTGGAAGCACATCTCGACGAGACCATCTTCCGCGTGCACGAGCCGCCGGACCCGCAACGCGTGCTCGAATTCGAAGAGCAGGCCGCGCGCTTTGGCTACACTCTGGGCTACGGCGCCATCCCGGTGAAACGCTTTCCGGTGGTGACGCATACCGCCGATGGGCGCAAGCCGCGGCGCGTCATCGAGCGCGTGGACGAGCGTCTGCACGTCGACTCGAAGATGTACCAGAAGCTGGTGGCCAAGATCGAGGGCAAGCCCGAGGAGCGAATACTCAATTACCTGATGCTGCGCTCGCTGAAACAGGCGCGCTATTCAACGAAAAATGCCGGACATTTCGCGCTGGCGGCCAAGACTTACACGCATTTCACGTCGCCCATACGCCGGTACCCGGATTTGATTGTGCACCGGCTGCTGGGCGGGCTGCTTGATCAGAAGCCGGTCATCATGCCAGGGCTGGAGGCCGTGGCCGCGCAGTGCTCGGAGACGGAGCGGCGTGCTGACGTGGCAGAGCGCGAGCTGCTTGAGTGGAAGAAGATGCGCTTCATGATCGACCGCGTGGGCGACGACTTCCCGGCGCTCATCATCTCCACCGTGCGCGGCGGACTGTTTGTCGAGCTGGACGATCTCTACGTCGAAGGCTTCGTGCCGATGGAGCGGCTGCCCGGCGGACGCTGGGATTTTCAGGAAAATACGCGCAAAATCGTGGCTGAAAGATCACGCCGCGAACTGAAAATTGGCGACCACCTGACCGTGCGGCTGGAGCGCGTCGATGCGGTTGAGCGTAAGCTGCTGTTCTCTCCGGTGATGGACGAACCGAACGCCCGGGCTCCACGCCGGAAGTTGCGCCGTTAAAAGTCTCTTCTCCGATTTATTGCGTCAGTGACTGAACATTCATTGTTCTGACACTTTGTACTGGTGAAATGAAACAGGTTTTTATACCTGTTTTCATGCACAGTCAAGTTCTCTTTAGATGGGCAATCCAATGTCTATGGATAGGGCTGGTCCCTGCCATGGTTTGGGGGGCCGAAGGCCGGGTGGCCGGGACCGTATACGATGCGGCCAATGGACAGCCGTTGACAAAAGTAGCCGTGACGGCCCGCGGTGAGGTGACGGTCAGCGCCGTCACCGACATGGACGGCCGCTACCTGCTGAAGCTACCGGCCGGCACTTACGAACTTCGATTCGAGGCTCCGAAGTACCTGTCAGCCACCGTTGAAAAGACGGTGGTGAAGCCGGACGAGGTGACCGAGGCGAGCACGCTGCTGGTGACCGCCGGCACCGTCACCACCGTGGAAGTGCGCGAGACGATGAGCGCGCAACTGGCCACGGCCGAGGCCACGTTGATGGAGCGGAAGCTGGCGCCGGTGATCAGCGACATTCTGTCGTCCGAGGAGATTCACCAGTCTGTGGCGTCGGACGCGGCGGGCGCGTTGCGCAAGGCGACGGGCGTTTCGATTGTCGATTCAGGCTATGTCTACGTGCGCGGACTGGGCGAGCGCTATAGCTCCACGATGCTCAACAACGCGGTGATTCCGACTACCGAGCCGGAAAAGCGCGTGGTTCCGCTGGATTTGTTTCCGTCCAGCCTGATCGACGGCATTCGCGTGGTGAAGAGCTACACGCCCGATTTGCCGGGCGAGTTTTCAGCCGGCGTCGTGCAGTTGAGCACCATCGAGTTTCCAACTGAGAAGGTGCTGCGCTTCAGCGGATCGACGGGCTACAACACAGTAACCACCGGCTCGGAGTTTATGTCGTATCCGGGCGGTGGGCACGACTTTTTCGGTTTCGATGACGGCACTCGCGCATTGCCATCGCTGATTCCCACAGACCAGCGCATTGTGCAGGGCAAGTACACCAGCTCGCAGTTGCAGACGTTCGGGCGCGCCTTCGCAGACAATTGGGAGCCGGTGCGGCGCACATCGATGCGGCCGCCGCAGAGCTACTCCATCGTCGGCGGCAACACGTTCGGGCGCGTTGGCGTGGTGGGGGCGTTGACGTTCTCCAACAAGCCGCAACACCAGGCCGAGATCCAGCGCTACCTGCGGCAGGGCGGCACGGGCGCGATTGTCTTCACGAATTACGAAGATTTTCAGGGCGACACGGAGTCTGTGCGGATGGGTGGTGTCCTCAATGTCGCCATGAAGGTGAACGAGGCGAACAAGCTCGTCATCCGCAACACGATGACGCGCGATACCGACAAAGAGGCGCGAGAGTTCAAGGGCTACGACGGCACGAACGACGGCACGTTGTGGTCGCAACGTCTGCGCTGGGTGGAGCGCGGATTGCTGTCGACCAGCGTCGAAGGCAACCACTCGTTCGCGCGGCTGGGTAATTCACTGCTGAAGTGGCAGTTCACCTACGGCTCGTCGACGCGCGACGAACCCGATACACGCGAGGTGATTCGGGGCCAACTGGACAACGGCAAGTGGATCTACCTGGGCTTGGCGGCCTCCGGACAGCGCTTCTTCTCGGCGCTGGACGATCAGATTTACGAGCCGCAAGTAGAGTGGTCGAGGCCGTTCTACAGCGGCCCGGTGACGGGCGTCTGGTCGGTCGGCGTGCGCTCCACTATCCGGCGGCGCAACTTCCAGGCGCGGCGTTTCCGCTATGTGCCGCAGCGCGCGTCGACACTCGATTTGTACGCGTCGTCCAACACGCTGTTCGCCGAGGCCAACATCCGCTCCGACGGATTTCAGATTCTTGAAACGACCACGGAAACCGACCGCTACACGGCGGACATGGACGTGCACGCCGGCTTTGCGATGGCGGATGTCAACCTGGGGCCGCGCTGGCGCGTGCAGGGCGGTGTGCGCATTGAAGACGCGGACATTCTGGTGCGGACCATCGACCCGCTGGTGCCGAACGCGAGCGAGCAATTGGCCAACCTGGTAAACCGCGATCCGATGCCGGCAGTGAACGTGACGTACTCGCTCACACGCCGCCAGAACCTGCGCGGCAGTTACGCGCACACGGTGTCGCGGCCGGATTTTCGCGAGCTTTCGCCGTTCGCCTTCAACAACGTCTTTGGCGGCTACATCACGCAAGGCAACGCCGCGCTGAAGCGCGCCACCATCCACAATGCCGATCTGCGCTGGGAGTGGTTTCCGGGTAGCGGCGAAGTGGTAGCGGTGAGCGCCTTCGCCAAACAGTTTCACGACCCGATTGAAGTGACCATCATGGCGTCGAACGATCTGCGCCAGACCTATATCAACGCCGAAGGCGCGCGCAACGTGGGCTTTGAGCTGGAGGCGCGGACCACGCTGGGGCGGCTTAGCCGGCGGCTGCGAGAAGTCGGCGTACAGGGCAACTTCAGCTTCGTCGATTCCAACATCCGCATCCGGCCCGAAGATCTCTCTGTGCTGACGTCGCAGAAGCGCGCGTTGATTGGGCAGTCGCGCTACGTCGGCAACGTGAGCACCGACTGGAGGCGGCCGCGCTGGCACTCCGAGGCGCGGCTGGACGCCAACTTCGTGTCGCGCCGGATTTCCGACGTTGGCACCTACAAGCTGCCGGATGTCTACCAGGAAGGCGGCGTGTTCCTGGACGCCAGCTACCAATACACGTTCGGCGAGAAGGGCCGCTACGGACTGAAAGTGAGTGGCGAGAATCTGGCCGACAACCACTATCACTGGACACAGGCTTCGATCACACAACGCAGCTACAGGCTGGGGCGCACGGTCATGGTGGGCTTCACGCTGTCGCTGTTCTGAATTGACTAATCCGCTAGCTAAGGAGAGTTCATGTTGACCAAGATGGCGACGATGCTCGGCTTAGGCGTGCTTCTCACGGCCCCGGCTTGGGCAGGCAGTACGAACATCCGCCGGGCTTCCACCGCTGAGGTGAAGAGCGCGGCCAATTTTGACAGCTACGAGACTGGGACGGCAGCCTGGATCTGGAGTGACAAATACGTCTACCAGCCGGGCGAGCAGCTCACGTTGAAATGGAGTGTCAGAACCTACGGCGAGTACTTCCCGTTCACCCTGGTGGTGTACCGGCAAAACAACCAGACCGGCGAGAAGGTCTATTACCCGAAGGGCACGACGACGCCGACCGATCTGTTGGGACACACCGTCGAGCAGGGTTTCCAGCCGTTTCTTTTCGCCGACACGGATAAGGGCGTGCTGCTGGGCGATGGCGGCCTGGTGGGTGGCGCGGTGACGATTCCGGACGAGCCGGGCATGCACACGATGGTGGTGGAGCTGCGCGACAGCGCCGGCCTGCGCATCCTGAAGAGCATCTACATGAAGATCGGCGTGGTGAGCGGCTACGTCGATGTGAGCGGCAACATTGAGCAGGACACGACGTGGGTGAACACGAAGGCCTACCGGCTGAGTGGCGTGGTGTTCGTGCGCAGCGGCGCGACGCTGACCATTGAGCCGGGCACGTTCGTGATCGGCCAGCCAGGCAGCCAGCCGCCGTCGATCCTGATTGTCACGCGCAACGGCAAGATCAATGCTGCCGGCACGCGCAGCCGTCCGATTGTGATGACCTCGTCGGTGGATTTCGGTAGCCGAGCGCGCGGCGACTGGGGCGGGCTGATTCTGCTGGGCAAGGCGCCAATCAACGTCGGCGCCAACGCCGGCAGCAAGGGCAACTCGGCGGGCGAGTTCTACATCGAAGGCCTGACCGCCAGCGAGGACACGCTCTACGGCGGCAGCGACTCGACGCACAATTGCGGCACGTTGAGCTACGTGCGTGTCGAATACGCCGGCTCGATTTTTGCCGCCAACAACGAATCGAATTCATTCACCTTTGGCGGTTGCGGCACCGGCACGACGGCGGACCATCTGCAGGCCATCTACGGCTTGGACGACTCGTTTGAGTGGTTCGGCGGGACGATGAACGCCAAGTACCTGATCGGCGGCCTGGGCGCCGACGACTATGTGGATTATCAGCTCGGCTACACGGGCAAGATCCAGCACGGCATCTTCTACTACGACGCCGACAACAAGGGCAATCGCGGCATTGAGGGCGACAACAGCGAGTACGATCAGGCGGCGACGCCTCTGTCGAAGCCGACGATGTACAATCTGACGTTCATCGGCGGCGGAGAACCGGGCTACGACGAGGCGAACGCGCCGGGCATCTTCCTGCGGCGCGGTACGGGCGGATCGTTCAACAACATCCTGGTGACCAACTTCTACAGCACCGGCTTCTATGTGGACGGCACGTCGACGGTGGCACAGTTGAGCGCTGGCAATCTGACGGCCAACGGCATTGTGCTGTGGGGCAACAGCATCGGCGACGGCACGCCGGAAACGCTGGAGGGCCAGGTGGGCAGTGCGGCACTGACGTTCGCGCAGGGCACGGTGGGCTCGGGAAAGAACTTCGTGGTGGCGGATCCGCAACTGCGGCGCGCCAGCGAACTGAGCGACCCGGATTTCCGTCCGCTGCTCAGCTCTCCGCTGCTGCGCGCGACGTGGGTGCAGCCGCCGGACGACGGCTTCTTCGACCAGTCGGCCCGCTATGCCGGCGGCGCTGGCGATCGTGTCTGGTGGGAGGAGTGGACCAACTTCCTGCAGGACGACAAGATCAAGCCGTAGTCACGCGGCTTGTGGAATGGCGGAGGGGCGCGGCGGCCTCTCCGCTGTTTTCATGCGAGCGCCCGGCGGACGTCGGCGATGATGTCCTCGACGGCTTCTATGCCGACGGAGAAGCGCACCAGGTTTTCGCGCAGGCCGGTGGCCTGCTTCTGAGCGGGCGGCACGTCGCGGTGCGATGAGATCCACGGGTAGATGGCCAGCGTGTGAACGTCGCCCAGCGAGGTGGCCTTGACGCAGAGCTTCAGCCGGTCGAGGAACGCGAAGATGCGCGCCTTGTCCGCGCCGCGGATTTCGAAGCTGACCATGCCGCCGCGCAAATTGGCGGGCAGCAGGCGGGCGATGACGGAGGCGTCGGGGTGCGCCGGGTCATCGGTGTAGACCACGCGTTCGACGCGCGTGTCCGTACGCAGCCAAGCTGCGAAAGCCGCGGCGTTCTGGCACTGGCGCTCCATGCGCAGCGGGAACGTCTTGATGCCGCGCATGGTGAGATAGGCTTCCATTGGCCCGAGCACGGGGCCGGAGATGCGCGACAGGCGGCGAACGGTTTCAAAGTGTGATTCGTCGCTGACAATCAGGCCGCCGAGCGTGTCGCCGTGGCCGCCGAGGTATTTGGTCGAGCTGTGCACGACGATGTGAGCGCCCAGTTCCAGTGGGCGCACCAGCAGCGGCGTGGCGAACGTGTTGTCGACAATGAAGGCGGCGTTGTGCGCGCGGCAGGCCGCGGCCAGCGCCGGGATGTCGGCCACCCGTAACAGCGGGTTGGAAATGGTCTCAATCAAAAGCGCGCCAGACGGTTTTTCACTGAGCGCGTGCTCGACGGCCGCAACATCGCAGGCATCGACCAGAACGGTTTCGACACCCATCGGGCCGAGCACGTCGAAGAGCAGTTTCAATGTGGCGCCGTAGATGTCGCGCGCGCACAGCACGCGCTTGGGCCGGTCGAGCAGAGCGGCCTTCAGGGCGTGTTCCAGCGCAGCCATGCCGGTTGCGCAGGCCAGTGCGCCGAAGCCGTTTTCGAGCGCGGTGATTTGCTCTTCGAGCGCTTCGTTCGTGGGATTGGTGTAACGCGAATAGGCGAAGCCGCGCGTTTCTCCGGCGAATATGGAGTCCTGTTCGGCCTGACCGTCGCAGATCCAACTGGCCGCGAAGTGTACGGGGGTGGTAACGGGAATCTGCGTCTGGGAGGGCTTACGGTCGCCCGCATGGACTGCCTTGGTGTGGATGTTCATGACTTGCGTTTCCAGCGCACGCCCTCACGCGTGTCTTCCAACACGATGCCTTCGTCGAGCAACTGTTTCCGGATTTCATCGGAGCGCGCGAAATTACGTGCCTTCTTGGCGGCGGTGCGTTCGGCAACCAGCGCCTCGACGGCCTCGTCGGAGAGCGCGCCAGCCTGTACGGTGGGCTTCAGCACGTCGAAGATGGCGTCGAAAGCGGCCAGAAAATCGAGTGCGGCCCGGGTGTCGGCGGCGCTGAACTGGCCGCCATCCATGGCGGTGTTGGCGTCACGGATGTACTCGAAGATCGCGGCCAGCGCGTCGGCGGTGTTGAGATCTTCGTCCAGTCCGGTGTTGAAATCGGCCAGCGCTTTGGCGGTACGTCCGGCGAACTGCGGAGCAGCCTCGGGGAAGTGTTCGTTCTTCAGACGCAGTTCGAAATTGCGCAGACGGTCGATGGAAGTGGCCGCGGCCTTCAATCCATCGAACGTGAAGTTGAGTTGCTTGCGGTAGGGCGCCGAGACCAGCAAGTAGCGGATGGCCTCCGGGGCGTATCCCTTGGCGAGCAGGTCGCGGAGCGTGAAGAAATTGCCGAGCGACTTCGACATCTTCTGGCCTTCCACCATCAGGTGCTCGGCGTGCATCCAATAGCGCACGAACGAGCGGCCGGTCAGCGCCTCGGCTTGAGCGATTTCGTTTTCGTGGTGCGGGAAGATTAAGTCGACGCCGCCGGTGTGAATGTCGACGGTGGGGCCGAGATACTTCATCGCCATCACGGAGCACTCGATGTGCCAGCCGGGACGGCCGGGTCCGAGTGGAGTCTCCCAGGCCGGTTCGCCGGGCTTCTGCGCCTTCCACAGCACGAAGTCGCGCGCATCGTCCTTCTCGTATTCGTCGACGTCGACACGCGCGCCGGCCACATTGCCGGACAGTTTCGTGTGCGACAGGCGGCCGTAGGCCGGGAACGAAGCGATGCGGAAGTAAGTGGAGCCCTCGCTCTGATAGGTGTGATGCCCGTGCGCGAGGCCTTCGACGGCGGAGACCATGTCGGCGATGTGTTCGGTGGCGAAGGCGAGGTGCTCCGGGCGCTCCAGGCGAAGTTGGGCCGCATCGTCGAGAAACGCCTTGGTGTATTCGGCTGTGTAGTCCTTGATGGACTTGCCGGCTTGCATGGCGTTGCGGATAATTTTGTCCTCGACGTCGGTGATGTTCATCACGTGATCGAGCGAGTAACCACGCGCGCGGAGCGTGCGGCGCAAGATGTCCTGGAAACTAAACGTCCGGAAGTTGCCTATGTGGACGTAGTGATAAACGGTGGGCCCGCAGGTGTACATGCGGACGGTCTGGCCGTCCAACAGCCGGAAGTCTTCCACCTGGTGTGAGAGCGTATTGTAGAACCGCAGTGCCATAGCTGGTTAAACTCATTATTTTAGCGCTTGAGAACCATCAACTTTGAAATCCAGGCCACCTGTCCGCGGACAGGCGCTCGCGCCGGACTGCTGCACACCGCGCACGGCACGATTGAGACACCCGTATTCATGCCCGTCGGC
>CAYZIX010000148.1:0-3770 GCA_964478395.1 uncultured Candidatus Solibacter sp. | reverse complement strand
GCACGCAGGCGACGGTGAAGGGATTGACCCCCGCGCACCTAGCCGATGAGCTGGGCGCGCGGATCATTTTGGCCAATACCTACCACCTGTTTCTCCGGCCCGGGCACGAGCGGATCGAACGGCTGGGCGGGCTGCACGGATTCATGCAGTGGCCACGCGCCGTGCTGACCGACTCGGGCGGCTTCCAGGTGTGGAGGTTGAGCCAGTTGCGCAAGTTGAGCGAGCAGGGCGTGACGTTCCGTTCGCATATTGACGGTAGCGCGCATCTGTTCACGCCGGAGTCGACCGTGGACGTGCAACTGGCGCTGGGCTCGGATATTTGCATGATGCTCGACGAATGTACGCACTACCCGTCTACGCCGAGCGAGGCGCGGAAGTCGATGGAGTTGACCGTGCGCTGGGCCGGGCGCGGGATGCGGCACTACCGTGCGCGGCAGGAAGAACGCTTCAGACGGCAGGCGCTGTTTCCGATTGTGCAGGGCTCGATGGATGCCGCATTGCGGCGCGAATGCGCCGCGAGGCTGGTGGAACTGGACGCCGACGGCTACGCAATTGGTGGTCTGAGCGTGGGCGAGCCGCGGCCGTTGAGCATGGAGATGACCGAGGTGACCGCGCCGCTGCTGCCAACGGACCGGCCGCGCTACGTGATGGGTGTTGGACTGCCTGAAGAGTTGCCCGAATATGTGGCGCGCGGCGTAGACATGATGGACTGTGTGATGCCGTCACGCAACGCGCGCAACGGTTGCCTGTTCACGCGCCAGGGCCGTTTGATCATCAAACAGAACCGCTTCCGTGACGACGCGCGGCCGGTGGACGAGGCGTGCCGGTGCTACTGTTGCCGCACGTTTTCAAGGGCCTATCTTCGCCACCTGTTTCAGTGTGGGGAGATGCTCTACAGCACGCTGGCGACGATGCACAACCTGGCTTATTACCTTGACATCATGCGTGGGATGCGAGAGGCTATTTTGCTTGGGACCTTCCCTGAGTACTTAAGCGGTGTGCGCTCGCTTGCCTGTGGTTCCGGGTCGAATCAGGTGCCGTAAGGCGGAGCGCCGCACGGCCACTTTTTAATAGTCGAGGAGCGGTTCCCAGAGCGATCGTCGAAAGACCGGCCGGACCATGAGTTTCCTTCTTCTTCAGACTGCCGCGGGGCCGAGCCCGCTGGTTCAATTCCTCCCGATCATTTTGATTTTCGGGATCTTCTACTTCCTTCTCTTTTTGCCAATGCAGCGGCAGAAGAAGCAGCAGAAGCAGATGCTGTCTGCGTTGAAGAACGGCGACGTCGTTCTGACGAACGGCGGCATGGTGGGCACCATTGTCGCGGTGAACGATGACGATACACTGGTGCTGAGAGTGAAACCGGACAACGTGAAGCTGCAGTTTGCGCGCGGCTCGGTGGCCAGTCTGGTTACGGCGGACAGCGCCGCGGAAAAGAAATCCTAGCAGACGACGAACCTAGCGGAAAGTGATCACCCATGCAGAACCTTAAATGGAAAGCCGTCCTGATTGTGGCCACGGTGCTGATATGCGCCTACGGCATTATCGGGCTGCCGAAATCGAAAGACGAGTTGGTGGCCAACTGGAACCAGAACATCCGGCTGGGGCTGGACCTCAAGGGCGGATCGCTGATGGTGCTGCAGGTGCAGGTGCAGGACGCTTTTAAGAGCGAGGCCGGCATTCAAATTGAGCGCCTGAAGGAAGAGCTGGGCAAACAGCAGATCGGGTACGCGTCGATTGAAAGCACCGATCCCCAGACGCTGGCCGACGCCGAAAAGATTGAGATTTACGTGAAGGGCATCGCGTCGGACAAGACGCAGGCCTTCCGCGGCATCGTCAACGACGTGATGGCAAGCTGGGTGCTGACACCGCTGAACGCCAGCGACTACCGGATGACGATGAAGCCGACCGAGGCGTTGACGCTGCGTAAGCAGACGGTGGAGCGTTCGATGACGACGCTTGAGAGCCGCATCAACGGGCTGGGTTTGGCCGAGTCGAGCGTGCAGCCACGGGGTGGCGCGGGCTCTGAATCGGAGTTGCTGATTTCGCTGCCTGGACTGGACGATCCGGCGCGTGTCGAAGGAATTTTGCAGACGGCTGCGGTTCTGGAACTTTACGAAGTGAAGGATGGACCGTATCCGAAGCAGGAAGACGCGCTGGCGAAGAACGGTGGCGTGCTGCCGCTGAACACCAAGCTGATGCGGTCGCAGGCGCGCGCTGGCGATCAGGGCAATGAAGGCTGGTACGTGGTGACGCGCACGCCGGTGGTGACCGGCCGCGATGTCCGCGACGCCAAGCCGGCGCAGGACGAGTTTGGCAAGTGGGAAACGAGCTTCGTGCTCTCGCAGGACGCCAAGGGCCGTTTCGGCCGCTTCACTGAGACCAACGTGGGTAACCGTCTGGCCATTGCGCTGGACAGTCAGATCCGTTCGGCTCCAACCATTCAGAGCCGGATCGATGACCAGGGCCGTATCACTGGCGCACGCGACCAGCAGGACGCTTCGGACTTGGCGCTGGTGTTGAGGGCTGGCTCTCTGCCGGCGCGCGTCATCCAGCTACAAAAACAGACCGTCGGTCCGTCGCTTGGCGCCGACTCGATCCACGCTGGACTGGTGGCTGGCGTTGCCGGTCTGGTGGTGGTGATTCTTCTCATGCTGCTCTACTACCGCGAGAGCGGCATCAACGCGACCGTGGCGCTGCTGTTGAACGCAGTGCTGCTGGTGGGCACGCTGGCCTATTTGAAGGCCGTGCTGACGCTGCCCGGCATAGCCGGTGTGATCCTGTCGATCGGCATGGCGGTGGACTCGAATGTGCTGATCTTCGAGCGCATCCGTGAAGAGCTGCGAGTGGGTAAAGCCACGCTGGCGGCGATTGACGCGGGCTTCAGTAAGGCGTTTATGACGATTATCGACACACACGTGACGACCGTAGTCAGCTGCGCCTTCCTGTTCATGTTTGGCACGCCGGCTGTTCGTGGCTTTGCGGTCACGCTGGTTATCAGCCTGTTGGCCAATCTGTTTACATCGGTCTTCGTCTCGCGGGCGCTGTTCCAGTTCGAAATGGCTGGCAAGGGCGCCAATCCGCGATTGAGCATCGGCATCTGAGTGTGATAGAACATGGGGTTGCTTGCCGCAGGGCCGAGCTCCCCGACGATCCGGCACGGTACGCTACATGGAGCTATTTAAGAACACCAACATCGATTTCCTCGGCAAGAAGGCGATCTTCATCGGCGCATCGCTGGTGCTGACGGCCGTGGGGCTGGCGAGCTGGATCGGGAAGGGCGGCCTGAAGTACGGCATCGACTTCACGGGCGGCGCCAACATCACCGTGAAGTTCGCTCACCAGCCGCCGGTGGACAAGATCCGCTCAGCAATTTCCGCCAAGATCCCGGGCGAGCTGAGTGTGCAGGAAGTCTCCGGCCAAAACGAGGTTGTCATCGGGACGCCAATCAAGGGCGACGTCATGCTGCAGAAGGAAGCCAGCACGATCGTCGATACTTTGCAGACCACTTTCGGCGGCGGCAACAGCGCCACGACTCTCGACTTGAATAATGCCAGCGCCGGCCGGCTGGCCGACCGGTTGCGTGAGCCGTTGCAATTGGCCAGCGTTGCGCTAAGCGAACAGGAACTGCAGAATGTGGCCAAGGCGATCATGACCTTCAAGGACACGCCGCCGCGTTCGGGCGTACTGACAAGCCTCGACCAGTTGTCCGGCGTGCCCAATGTAACGCCACAGGTGCTGACGGTGATTAAGCAGCAATGCCGCTTGGCGCC